>JBOGFX010000218.1:0-2130 GCA_050743805.1 Acidimicrobiales bacterium | reverse complement strand
GCCTCGTCGATCACGTCGTCGTGGTATAGGGATGCGAGGTGAACGAGCTCGACCGCGATCGCTCCCAGGAGGTCTTCGTCGGAGGCCCTTCGCACCCCCCGGGTTGCGGCGGCCAGTGCCAGCATCGGCCGTAGCCGCTTTCCTCCAGCTCTGATCAGATGGGTGGCGACCTCGTCGATGAAGGGGTCGCCGCGGGCGACCGTCGACACGAGCATCGGCTCGAGCCGACCCAGGTCGCCTTCGAGGCCCGAGAGCCCTCGAAGCTCGAGCGCGTTCACCATGCGCACGATAGGCGACGGTACCCAGGGGCCCGCCACCCGAGACATCGCGCCGGTTCTTTTGCCGACGGCCGTTGGCAATCAGCGACCCAGGGGGGACCGCGAGCCGCTGCCCGAGCCCGGCTCGAGCTCGATGGAGGCGGTGGGTGATCGAACGCTTCGCGGACCGAGCACGAGGGGTCGGTGGCACCGCAGGATCATCGCCGTGGTCCCGACGAAGCGCCTTTTGCGACCCCAAGGCGGCCAACCCGAGCGCCGAGCGCCTCTGGCAACCGGACACCGGCGTTGTCCGGGCCACGTGGGTGGGTAGGGTTCCGGCGGGCTCCCCCTGTAGACTTCCTTTTGTCGATCTGGGCGCTCGGAACGTCCGAGCGTGGGGATCGGAGCCGAGATGGAGGCGGTAGGTGTTCGAACGCTTCACCGACCGAGCACGAAGGGTCCTGGTGCTTGCGCAGGAAGAGGCGCGCATGCTCAACCACAGCTTCATCGGGACCGAGCACATCCTCTTGGGCCTGATCCACGAGGGGGAGGGCGTTGCGGCCAAGGCCCTCGAAGCCCTCGGGATCACCTTGGAGGCCGTGCGTGAGAAGGTCGAAGAGACGGTCGGAATGGCGGGCACCTCGCCGACGGGGTCCCCGCCCTTCACTCCCAGGGCCAAGAAGGTCTTGGAGCTCTCCCTGCGTGAGGCCTTGCAGCTGGGCCACAGCTACATAGGCACCGAGCACATGCTCCTGGGCCTGGTGCGCGAGGGCGAGGGCGTCGCTGCCCAGGTGCTCGTCGGCCTGGGTGCCGATCTCCACAGGGTCCGCCAGCAGGTCATCCAGCTCATGTCCGGAGGCCAGGGAAGAGAGTCGGTGGGAGCCGGCGCGGGGCCGTCGTCCTCCGACGCCCCGACCGGATCTCCAGTGCTCGACCAGTTCGGCCGCAACCTCACCCAACTCGCCCGGGACTCCAAGCTCGACCCCGTGATAGGCCGGGGGCGGGAGATAGAACGCGTGATGCAGGTGCTCTCGCGCCGGACCAAGAACAACCCGGTGCTGATCGGTGAGCCAGGCGTCGGCAAGACGGCCATCGTCGAAGGGCTCGCCCAGCGCATCGTGGCCAACGACGTGCCCGAGACGCTTACAGGCAAGCAGCTCTACACCCTCGACCTCGGAGCGCTCGTTGCGGGGAGCCGCTACCGCGGTGACTTCGAGGAGCGCCTCAAGAAGGTCTTGAAGGAGATCCGCACCCGCGGAGACATCATCTTGTTCATCGACGAGATCCACACCCTGGTGGGAGCCGGTGCGGCGGAGGGTGCGATCGATGCGGCGTCGATCTTGAAGCCGATGCTCGCGCGCGGCGAGCTCCAGACGGTCGGCGCGACGACCCTCGACGAGTACCGCAAGCACCTGGAGAAGGATGCGGCCCTGGAGAGGCGCTTCCAGCCCGTGAAGGTGGAGCAGCCTTCGGTGTCGCTCACCATCGACATCTTGAAGGGCTTGCGCGACCGCTACGAGTCACACCATGCGGTCACCATCACCGACCAGGCCCTGGTCGCGGCTGCGAACCTCGCGGACCGGTATCTCGCCGACCGCTACCTGCCAGACAAGGCGATCGACCTGATCGACGAGGCGGGAAGCCGCCTTCGCATAAGGCGAATGAACACCCCGCCGAACTACAAGACGCTCGACGAGGAGATCGGCCGTCTCCGCAGCGACAAGGAGTCGGCGATCGAGCGAGGTGCGTTCGAGCAGGCGAAGAAGCTGTCCGACCAAGAGAAGGAGCGCATCGACCGCAGGGACGCCATGCAGGCGGAGTGGCGGCGTGACGGCGTCGACCTCTTTGACGTCGTCGACGAGGAGGTCATCGC
>JBOGFX010000217.1:0-5703 GCA_050743805.1 Acidimicrobiales bacterium | reverse complement strand
GGTTGGGGCCATGCTCATCTTCGACGAGGTGATCACCGGCTTTCGCCTCGGGGTGGGGGCGGCCAGCGACCTCGTAGGGGTGACCCCCGACCTGTGGTGCTTCGGCAAGGTGATAGGCGGGGGGCTTCCCCTCGGGGCCTTCGGCGGGCGTGCCGAGCTAATGGAGGCCTTGGCGCCGTCGGGTGACGTCTACCAGGCGGGGACGCTCGCGGGGAACCCGCTGGCTACTGCGGCTGGCCTCGCGGTTCTCGAGCACGTGGACCGCCACGATCATGAGCTCCTGTGCGAGAGGGTCGGCCGCTTCGCAGGCGACCTGGAGCAAGCTCTTTGCGACGGCGGGCTTTGCGCGCGGGTAGATGTCGCAGGCCCGCTGGTGGGCTTGCTTGTCAGGCCTCCAAACGAGCGCTTTGCCAAGGTCTGTGACCTCTCGGACGTGAGAGCGGTCGTGGGCTCGGAGGCCTATCCTCGGCTCTTCCACGCCATGGCACGCCGGGGGGTGGCCTTGCCACCGGGGCCCTATGAGGTGCTGTTCCCCGGGATGGCGCACGGCGATGCTGAGCTGGACGCGGTGCTCGACGCGGCCCGCCACGCCGCCGCTGAGGTGGCGGTCTCGTTCCGCTGAGCCCGCCGGGTCAGCTCGCCTGGGACAGCGGTACCTTGTGAGCTTTGGGCTCGTAGAGGCCGGCCAGGCCGAGCAGCGCCCGATACCCCGCTTCTGCCACCCCGGGGGTCTCGGGACGCATGAGGTTCGCCATGATCCGCATGAGCTGGCCCATGAACACGGCCGAGTGCATCCCCGCCGAGACGCAGCGCGTCATCCGCTTGGGATCGCTCACAAGGCGGACGAAGGACCTCCCGAGGAGGTAATAGGTGCCGTAGGCGTCGTTCAGGTGCCGTTGGTAAGCGTCGAGCGCAGCCTCCCCCTCGCCCAAGAGGGCCTCGGCGACGTAGTGGGCAGCCAGTCGCCCGGTCTCATACCCGTATGAGATGCCCTCACCGTTGAAGGGGTTGATCATCCCACCGGCGTCACCCACGACCAGGGTGTTCCGGCCCACCTTCGGGCCAACCGACATCCCCATGGGAAGACGGCCCCCGGTAGGCGTCCCGCAGGCATTTTCCGGCTTGATGCCCCACGATTCGGGGGCCCCCCTCACGAAGGCATCCATGAGGCGGCTCGTGTTGAGCCCCTTCCAGCGCGCCTCGGTGGAGAGAAGGCCGACACCCACGTTCACCCGGCCGTCCCCCAGCGGGAAGATCCAGCCGTAGCCGGGTACCACGTCTCCGTGCTCGTCTTTGATGTCGAGGTGCGACTCGATCATCGGGTCGTCGTGGCGGTCCGAGGTGTAGTAGCCCCGCAGCGCCATGCCCTGGGGGTAGGAGCGGTTGCGAGCGGTCCCCAAGGCTCGCCCGAAGCGGGAGTTGGCTCCGTCCGCGACGACCACGTAGCGAGCCCGCAGCTCCTGGGGTGCCCCACCGCCATGAGACGCCACGACCGCGCCGGCACAACCTGCGAGCTTGCTCTCTGGGACCGCCCCCCAGGGCTCCAGGGGCCCCAGGGCCTCGGTGCCCTGGAGGACCGTCGCCCCTGCGCCCTGCGCGCGCTGGGCGACCAGGGCGTCGAGGTCGTGGCGGGTGATCGTGTAGCCGTAGGTGGGGAACCCGGGCGCCTTGGGCCATGGCAGCTCCAAGGTCCTTCCGAATGCCACCGAGCGAAGTCCCCGGTAGCGGTGTGCGCCGGCCAGCGCCTCCTCCAACCCCATGTCCGCGAGCTGGCGGACGGCGCGCGGAGTCAGGCCGTCACCGCATGTCTTGTCGCGGGGGAACTCCTTCTTCTCCACCACCACGACGTCCCACCCGGCCCGGGCCAGCCAGTAGGCACAAGACGAGCCTGAAGGCCCCGCCCCCACCACCAGGACATCGAAGAGACGGTCGGCGCCTTCCAAGCTCGGCATTCGTGCGATCGTACGCCCCTTGGGGCCCTCTCGATGTGCCCTGGTCCGGGGGGGCGTGGTAAACCGGGAAAAGCGTGTCTCAATACCTGGCGATCTTCTTCCTAATCGTGCTGGGATTGCTCTTCGCGGTCCTCTCGCTGGCGGCCTCTGCTCTCTTCGGCCCGAAGAAGCGACCCTCGGCCGCAAAGCTCGCCCCCTACGAGTGTGGGATCGTCCCCGACAGGGAGCCCCCGACCAAGTTCCCGGTGCGCTTCTACCTGGTAGCCATGATCTTCATCATCTTCGACATCGAGATCGTTTTCCTGTATCCCTTCGCGGTGGTCCTCCGCCAGATCCGGACCTTCGGCCTCGTCGAGGTGCTCGTCTTCGCGGTGGTGGTCCTCGCTGCCTTCGTGTATCTCGTGAGCAACGGAGCGTTGAGCTGGGGACCGGCCCGCAAGCTGGTGACCGGCCTGCCCCCGAGGAGCTCGGAGTCGACCATCACCCGGGTCAGCGCCGCGCCCGGGGCGGGCCGAGCCGCCTAGGACCCAGATGGGTCTCGAGGACCTCCAGCACAACTTCCTGACGGGGCGACTGGAAGACCTCGTCAAGTGGGCGCGCCGCAACAGCGTGTGGCCAGCGACGTTCGGCCTTGCGTGCTGCGCGATCGAGATGATGTCTGTCGGCGCCGCCGACTTCGACATCAGCCGCCTCGGCATGGAGGTCTTCCGTGCGTCTCCCCGCCAGGCAGACCTCATGATCGTGGCCGGCCGGGTCTCCCAGAAGATGGGCCCGGTGCTGCGCCAGGTCTACGACCAGATGATGGAGCCCAAATGGGTGATCTCTATGGGCGTGTGCGCCTCGACCGGAGGGATGTTCAACAACTACGCGATCGTCCAGGGTGTCGACCAGATCGTCCCGGTCGACGTCTATGCACCGGGGTGCCCCCCGAGCCCCGAGACGCTCCTGCACGCGATCTTGACGCTGCACGAGAAGATCAGAATCGGGGAGATCACCCGCCGGCGGGGCCCCGACCTCGAGCGCTCCCAAGAGGCCCCCAAAGGCTGGTTGCTCGACGATCCCGACGCTCTGCACGTCTCGACTCCGAGATGACGGCGCCAGACCAAGTGCCTCCGGGCGCCCCGGCACCATCGCGCAGCGGCCCCCTCTTCGTTGATCGCGACAAGTACCACGACGCCGTCGCCCAGCTCAAGGCCCAGGGCCACGAGATGTGCTCGGACCTGTGCGCGGTCGACTACCTCGTTCATCCCCCGCGTGCGCTGCCAGATGGGCGCGCGCCGGAGCGCTTCGAGGTCGTGGTGAACCTTCTCTCGCTGTCTCTCAAGAACCGCATGAAGGTTCGGGTCCAGGTCCCCGAGTCCGACCCATCGGTTCAGAGCCTCTTCGACCTCTACCCGGGCACCGAGGCGATGGAGCGTGAGGCATACGACATGCACGGGATCGTCTTTGTCGACCATCCGGACCTGACGAGGATCCTCATGCCCGAGGACTGGGAGGGCCACCCGCTTCGCAAGGACTACGGGGTGGGGCGCGTCCCTGTCCAGTTCAAAGATGCTCCGGGGCCGCGATGAGCGCCCCCTCCGGCCCACCCGCTCGCACCGTCGGTCGCTGGTCGCCGGCCGAGACCTCCGAAGGACGCCAGGAGCTCTTCAGACCCGGCGCACCCGGGGACCTCGAGCGCTCCTTGGGGTCGGTGCTCCGGGTACCCGAGGGAGCGCTCGAGTCGGGCCAGCTCGACGTGGAGCGCGAGGGCGAGAACATGATCATCAACATGGGCCCGCAGCACCCCTCGACCCACGGGGTGCTGCGCCAGATGCTCGAGCTCGACGGCGAGACGGTGGTGCGCACCAAGCCGGTCGTGGGCTACCTGCACACCGGCATGGAGAAGACAGGCGAGGAGCTCACCTACGTCCAGGGCTCCACGAACGTCACCCGGATGGACTACCTGTCGCCCCTCCACAACGAGCTGGTCTTCTCTCTCGCGACCGAGGCCTTGCTGGGTGTGGAACTTCCCAAGAGAGCGGTGTGGATCCGGATGCTCATGTGCGAGCTCAACCGGGTCTCCTCGCATCTCATGTGGATGGCTACCAACGGGATGGACCTGGGATCGACGTCGATGATGATCTACGGCTTCAGAGAGCGCGAGCTCGTGCTCGCCTTCTTCGAGAAGACCACCGGGTTGCGGATGAACCACAACTACATCCGCCCCGGGGGGGTGGCGGCCGACCTCCCCGATGGCTGGGAGGACGACGTCACGATCATCTGTGACACCGTCGAGGAACGCACCTACGAGTACGACGAGCTGCTGACGGGTCAGCCCATCTTCAGGGAGCGCACCGAAGGGGTGGGGAACCTCTCCGCCGAGGCGGCTGTCGCGCTGTCGGCGACCGGTCCCATACTGCGCTCTACCGGGGTGCCCTGGGACCTGCGCCGTTCGATGCCGTACCTCGCCTACGACGAGGTCGACTTCGACGTCATCGTCGGCACCTACGGGGATAACTTCGACCGCTACTCGATCCGGCTCAACGAGATCCGTGAGTCCATCCGCATCGTGCGCCAGATCGTCGAAAAGATGCCCCGGGGGGACTACCGGATCCAGGACGCCAAGGTGACGCCTCCCCCTCGCCGGCGCATCGACGAGTCGATGGAGGCTCTCATCCACCACTTCAAGGTCTTCACCGAGGGGTTCCGGGTGCCCCAGGGCGAGGTGTACGTGGCGGTCGAGTCACCCAGGGGCGAGCTCGGCTGCTACCTCGTCTCCGACGGGACCGCCAAGCCCTATCGGCTCCACATCCGCGGCCCCAGCTTCGTGAACCTCCAGACGCTGCCCACCTTGCTGCGTGGCGGGCTGATCGCGGACGCGGTGGCGGTCATCTCCTCTGTGGACCCGGTGATGGGCGAGGTTGACCGATGAGCCGGTTCAACGCCTCCATGGCGACCCGTGCGCGCCAGATCGTCTCTTTGTACCCGCATCCACGCTCCGCTCTGATCCCGCTGTGCCACCTGGCTCAAGAACAGGACGGCTGGCTGAGCCAGGACGCGATGATCGAGATCGCGGAGCTCGTCGGTGTCACCCCGGCCGAGGTCCGGGGCACCGCGACCTTCTACGACATGCTGCACACCGAGCCGGTCGGGCGCTATGTCGTGTCGATCTGCACCAACATCGCATGTCTCATCGATGGGGCCCAGGAGCTGTTGGACCACGCGCAGGCACGCCTCGGTGTGCGGGTGGGGTCGACGACCCGAGACGGGCTCTTCACCCTGGAGGAGGCCGAGTGCCTTGCGGACTGTGATCACCCTCCGTGCGTCCAGGTGAACCACCGTTTTGTGAGGACCACCACCGCCGAGCGCTTCGACCAGATGATCGAGACGCTGTCCAAGGGTGAGCGCGGCGAGGAGATCCCTCCCCACGGCACCTTGGTCAGGGTGCGACGCAGCGGCGGGCTGCGGGTGCCCGACGACCGGATCGCAGCCGAGCGGGCAGCAGCGAGGAACGGGTCCTGATGGCCGGCCCGATGCCCGAGATCGTCACCGCGCGCCTGGCGCATCCGGACTCCTACACCTTGGAGCGCTTCTTGGAGACCGGAGGCTACGAGGGCCTGCGCAAGGCGCTCGCCATGTCGCCCGCCGAGGTGACCACAGAGGTCGACGAGGCGAGCCTCCTGGGCCGGGGCGGCGCGGGCTTCCCGGCCGGTCGGAAGTGGACGATGCTGAAGCAGGACCCCGTCACCTATCTGGTGGTGAACGGCGA
>JBOGFX010000216.1:0-5224 GCA_050743805.1 Acidimicrobiales bacterium | reverse complement strand
GGAGTAGACGACCGTTTCGCCCACCGCCACGTCCAAGGCGATGATCTCGCCGGTGTTCTCGGCACGGCGACCCGGCCCGACGGCCAGGACCTCGCCCTGCTGTGGCTTCTCCTTGGCGGTGTCAGGGATCACCAGGCCCGAAGCCGTGGTCTCCTCGGACTCGCCTGGGCGGACGACGATGCGATCGTCGAGGGGTTGCAGATTCATCGGTACGGGCCTCCTTGGCACTCGTTAGCACTCGAACCTTGTGAGTGCCAACGATAGCGGCCGCGGCACGACTGAGCAAACGGCGAATCGTCTGGTGCTAGCCAGAGCGAGCACCGTCGGCTCCGCCGGGGGTCCGCGGCGGCGGACGACGACGGGGCGCCCGGAAGGCTCACGGCTCCTGGCGCGGCTGAAAATAGGCCGGTCTATGAGCATCCCTCACGACCACTGTGCCGGCCACCTTGTCGTGGAGGCACTGGCGCCTCGCGTCCCAGGCGGGAAAGAGCAGGTCGATCAGCCCGGGGAGGACGAACACCGCGAACAGGAGCTGGCCGAAGAGACTCCGCCCGAGCGCGCGCCAGAAGCTGATGGGCCCCCCTGTCCGCGAGTCCACGGCCTTGAGCTTGACCATCATCATCCCGACGGTTTGTCCGCGCACCGAGATCATGACCGCGGGGTACAAGACCGCTATCAGGATCCACACGACCTCGATGAGCCCACCCCACGCTCCGCGGTGCGCCGTGGTCCTGTGATGGGCGCCGGCCAAGGCGGCCAAGCCCACAAGGGCGCTCACGAAGCTGACGAGCACCCCGTCGATCACATAGCCGCCGGCGCGTGCCCAGAAGCCACCATATTCGAGGGAGCTCTTTGGTTGGTCCCAGCTCCTTTGTGCGAGGTTGACGTCGGGGATGAACGGGATCCGACCTTTCGGGCCGGGGCTCGGGGGCACGTACCAGGGATCCGGCCCGCCACCTTTCCCCGGGTACGAGGGAAGCCCTCCGGGCGCTGCGCTTCGGTGGTCGTCGGCCATCGGACCTCCTTTGGCCGCGACACTACGCCCCTGGTCAGGGCGCCAAGCGCACCACCCGCCACTGGCCGCGCTCCAGGCGATAGCAGAGCCGGTCGTGCAGGCGATCCTCCCGATGCTCCCAGAACTCCACCACCTCGGGCACGAGGCGCAGTCCCCCCCAGTGAGCAGGCCTGTCCACCGCGCGCCCTTGGAAGGCCATGTCCAGCTCCGCCATCTTGATGTCGAGAGCCTCCCGACCGAAGATGACCGAGCTCTGCGCGGAGGCGTGAGCGGCCAGCTGGCTCCGCCGGGGGCGCGTCGCGAAGTAGGCGTCCGACTCGGTCGGCTCCAGCACCTCGACGCGTCCCTCCGCACGCACCTGGCGGCCGAGGGGGGGCCACCACAGCGCCAGCGCCGCACGGGGGTTCGCTTTCAGCTCCATGCCCTTGCGGCTCGCCAGGTTTGTGAAGAAGGTGAAGCCTCGCTCGTCGCAGGCCTTCAAGAGCACCATCCTGACGGAAGGAGCGCCGGAGGCATCGGCTGTCGCAAGCGCCGCGGCCTCAGGCTGGGCCAGCTGCGCCAGCGCCGCCTCGAACCAGGCAGCGAAGCGCACCATCGGGTCCTTGTCGAGGTCGCCCACATCGAGGTGCGCCATCTCGAGGGTCAGCCGATGAACAGGTTCGGTTGGGCCGAGAGCGACATGGGCGACGGACCCAGGTGGTCGAGACGGAAAAGGCCTGCGGCGGCGATCATCGCTGCATTGTCGGTGCACATGGCCATGCTCGGCACGAGGGCCGCGACGCCCTCATCGTGCGCCGCTGTGCTCACTCGCTCTCTCAGCAGCGAGTTGGCAGCCACCCCCCCGCCCAGGCAGAGGCCCATGGCCCCGGTCTCACGCACGGCCCTGACGGCCTTGTCGACCAAGACGTCCACCACCGCTTCTTGGAACGAGGCCGCCAGGTCCTCGGTGCTTGCCGCAGGGTTCGCCTCGGCCGTGCGGACCAGCGCTGTCTTGAGGCCCGAGAAGGAGAAGTCGTAGCCGCGGTCGTAGAGGGGCCTTGGCAGGTCGAAGGCGGTGGGGTCTCCCTCTCTTGCCGCCCTGTCGATCGCCGGTCCGCCCGGGTAACCGAGGCCGAGATAACGGGCGACCTTGTCGAAGGCCTCGCCCGCCGCATCGTCCAGGGTTTGGCCCAGCACCCTGTAGGAGCCCAGCCGCTCGACGGCGACCAGGATCGTGTGACCGCCGGACACCAGGAGCACCACGAGCGGCCAGTCGAGGTCCGGGTGATCCAGCAGGGAGGCGAAGAGATGGCCCTCCAGATGGTTGACCCCCACGAAGGGGACTCCCCAGGCCATCGCGAGCGCCTTGGCATGACTGATCCCGACGAGGAGAGATCCCATGAGCCCCGGGCCGTTGGTGGCAGCGACCCCCGCTGGATGGGACGACCCCGAACGCTCCAGGGCGGCAGCGATCACCTGAGAAAGCCGCTCCAAGTGGGCTCGTCCGGCCACCTCGGGCACGACCCCGCCGAAGGGCGCGTGCAGCTCGACCTGGCTGGACACCACCGAGGAGACGACCAGTGGGCCGGGCGCAACGACCGCAGCCGCGGTCTCGTCGCACGAGGTCTCGATGCCCAAGACGCAACCTTTGATGGCGCTAACCCCTGTCATATCACCACCGCCGGACGTCGACGGAGCTCCTCTTCGATCGCCGCGATGCGCTGGCGGTACTCGGGACGGTCCACCTCGCGAACGAACATGACATAGGCATCTTCCCCGGTGAGCTGGTAATAGCGCTTGCGGACGCCGACCGGGGAGAAGCCAAAGCGCCTGTACAGCGCCTGGGCGCCACCGTTGGAGAACGCGACCTCCAAGGACACGCTGATCGCTCCGGACTCGATGGCCGTGGACACCGCGTCCAGCAACAGCAGAGTGGCCACTCCCTTGCGTTGGTGCTCCGGAGCGACTGCGAGCGTTGTCACGTGCGCCTCCTCGCCCAGCATGAGACCGCGGTAACCGATCGTCTTTCGCCCCAAGCGCGCGATCCGATAAGAGCGGACGTGGCGCAGGGCAAGCTCCGATGCGAACACCGACGAGCTCCACGGCTCGGGGAAGACGCGCTTCTCTATGTCGAGCACCGCCCGCAGGTCGCGCCTGTGCATCTGAGTGACGGCTATCCCGTCCAAGAGGCCCGCTCTCAGCTCGGCCCCCTCGCGGCGTCCTCTCGCACCGACCAGTTGATCCTCGTGCTCGGTTCGCCCATGTAAAGAGCCATGACATCTGTTCCAGGCACTGGCGCCGCGCCCTGGGCGATCCTGATGGCCGCGAGCTCCACCAATGCGCAGGGATCCGGTCGGCACAAGTTCGAGGCTGCAAGCACGCAAGCTTCGCCGGCCAAGAGCGAATCACGGTAACGAAGAGCCCCGTCGCCGACAAGCAGCAGCGGTTCGTCAGGGCGAGCCCGCTCCGCAAGCTCGCTGGGGAAGATCCTCCTCGGGGGGTCCAGCTCCCGGACGTCCCCCCCAGATGGCCGATAGCGCGCGCTGAAGACGTCGCCGCGCCGAGCGTCGACGACCGCCAAGACGTCGGAGCCCCAGCCCGCCCCGGCGACCCCAGCCGCGGTCACCTCCAGGCTGTTGAGCGCAAGAATGCCCACCCCCAAACCCTGGGCCAGACCCTTCGCGGTTGCGACACCGACCCGTATGCCGTTGAAGAGTCCCGGACCGACGTCCAAGGCGATGGCATCCACCTCTTCCAGTGCGGTGCCCGCCTCTTCCAGCACGACCTGGATCGCAGGCGCGAGGCGCTCGGTGTGGTGCCTCCGGCCGAGAAGCGAGCACGCGGCCCGTACCCTTTGATCGTCTCTGAGGGCGACTCCGACCAGATCAGCGGTCGACTCGATCCCGAGCAGCATCACCTGGGGGACCCCTGCGCTCGTGCTGCGGCAAGATCCCGCTCCAGTTGCGCCCCGGCCGCCCCCGCGAAACGCCCCTCGATGGCCTCGAGCTCGAGCAGGCGGGAGCCGTCTGGCTCCACGCAGATCCCGACGACCAGGCAAGGGCGTTTCATCGCCTGGGAACCGACGTCTCCCCACTCGACCAGGGCGACCGCGTCCTCCTCCAGCAACTCGTCCATTGCAAGCTCTGCGACCTCCCTCGTGCTGTCGAGTCTGTAGAGGTCGGCGTGCGCGAAGGTCCTCACCTTGGATCCGGGCCCACAGCTGTACTGGCGCACAAGCGTGAAGGTCGGGCTGACCACCGGGCCCTCCACCCCCAGGGCCCGTGCGAAACCCTGCGCGAAAACGGTCTTGCCGGCGCCCAGGGGACCGACCACAAAGACCAGGTCCCCCGGGCGCACCTGCGCGCCTAGCACGGCGCCGAGGACCCTCGTCTCATCGGGGGACCCGCTCGTGAGGGTGAGGGACCACCCCGGGCTCACGGGGCCAACCCCGTGCTCGGGGGTCCTTGTCCGATCGAAGGCTCGAGGGCGGAGCGCAGGAGCTTCTTTGCGCGCACGAGATCGGCACGCATCTCGGCCACGGTCGCGCCCCCAGATCGGAGCGCGAACGCGGGATGGTAGGTGGGGACCACGAAACGGTGGCCGACCTCGTAGACACGCCCGCGCAGGCTGCGTATGCCCTGGGTGCGCTGGAGGAGGAGCCGACAGGCGAAGTTGCCGAGCGTGACTATCACCTCGGGGTCGACCAAGGCCAACTGGGACTCCAGATAGGGTCGACACGCCTCGACCTCCGCGGGCGCCGGATCACGGTTCTCGGGGGGCCTGCACTTGACGACGTTCGCGATGTAGAAGTCCGAGCGGGCCAAAGACAGCTCCTCTTTCACCAGACGGTCGAGCAGCCTGCCCGAACGCCCTACGAACGGCTCACCGGCCAAGTCCTCCTCGCGTCCGGGCGCTTCCCCCACGAACATGAGGGGAGCGGCCGGGTTGCCCGCTCCGAAGACCACCTGGGTCCGCCCTGCCGCCAGGGGGCAGCGCCGACAGTCGTGCGCGCGGATCGCGAGAGCCTCGAGCTCTTCGGCCATCGTCGGGCCAGGCACCGCGGAATCGTACTGGGATCGCCGATCGCGTCGTCCAGGCTCCACCTCGGATGCGCAGCGCTCTTCGCATCCCTAGAGCGGGCCGCCGGGCCCCGCCGGCACCTGGCTCGCCGTGGTCCTGGGCACCCTGGACCCGATCCCGGTGAGGACCTCGTAGGGGACCGTGCCCAAG
>JBOGFX010000215.1:0-3686 GCA_050743805.1 Acidimicrobiales bacterium | reverse complement strand
AGATACGGGTCAAGTACAAGAACTCGGTCCTGGGGCTGTTGTGGTCGCTTCTCGCTCCGGCGATGACATTGGTCGTGTACGCGGTCGTCTTCGGAGTGGCGTTGAAGAACGGCTATCCCGAATTCGTCATCTTCTTGTTCTCCGGGCTCCTTGCCTGGAACCTCTTCCAGATCTCGGTTCTGACGGCGACCGGCGCGATAGTTAACAACTCCGGGCTGGTGAAGAAGGTGTCGTTCCCTCGCGAGATCCTGCCCTTGGCGTCGGTCGGCTCGGCATCGGTGTTCTTCTTCTTCCAGGCCTGCGTGTTAGTCATCTTCCTTGCCGCTCTGCATTGGAGCCCGGATTTCGGGCTCATCTGGCTGATCCCCGTCGCGCTCGTCCCACTTCTCGTGTTCTGCTCGGCAGCAGCGATCTTCCTGTCAGCAGTGAACGTCTACCTGCGGGACACCCAGCACCTCATCGAGGTCGTCGTGGGTTCGGTGTGGTTCTGGGCTTGCCCGATCATCTATTCCTACAGCTATGTGGTCGCTCCCAAGCTGATGAGCCATTCGATCCCGACCTGGATCTACTTCGTGAACCCGCTGACTCCGATCGTGCTGAGCTTCGAAAGAGTCATCTACGCGCACCCGATTGCCGCTCTCACGACCAAGGGTCACCCGCTAGCTCAGCTCCTCCCCTCATGGGGAGCGCTCACCTACGTGGAGCTCGATTTGGTGGTGCTCGGTGCTGCCGTCATCTGCTTCGGCGTTGCGATGATGGTGTTCGGCCGTTTGGCGGGTAACTTCGCCGAGGAGCTCTAGATGCCGCTCGCCGTTGAGATCCAGGACGTCTCGAAGCGCTTCCGCCTGTACCACCAGAAGTACACGTCCTTGAAGGAGAGGGTGATCCACGCTGGACGTACCCCCTTCACCGACCTTTGGGCATTGCGCGACATCTCGGTGGAGATCGACGAGGGGAGCACCGTAGGCATCTTGGGCCGCAACGGCTCCGGGAAGTCGACGCTGTTGAAGTGCCTGTGCGGGGTGCTCCAGCCCACCTCGGGGCAGGTGGTGGTGAGAGGCAAGCTCGCCGGCCTCTTGGAGCTGGGTGCAGGGTTCCAGCCCGATCTCACGGGTCGGCAGAACATCTATCTGAACGGATCCCTCCTGGGGCTCTCGAGGACCAGCATCGATCGCGTCTTCGACGAGATAGTCGCTTTCGCCGAGCTGGAGCAGTTCATCGACAACCAGGTGAAGTTTTACTCGTCAGGCATGTACGTGCGCCTGGGCTTTGCCGTAGCGGTAAACGTTGATCCCGACGTGCTCGTGATCGATGAGGTCTTGGCCGTCGGCGACGAGCGGTTCCAGCGCAAGTGCTTGGAACGGGTGAAGGAGTTCCAAGACGACGGGCGCACCATCGTGTTCGTCTCGCACTCGGCGGACCAGGTACGGGGCATCTGCGACAAGGCGGTGGTCTTGAACGCCGGGGTGCTCGTCGGGCACGGGAGCCCCGGAGAGGCGGTGCGGATCTTCCGGGAGCATCTGCTCGAAGCAAATGACCCCCTGGCGGCAGGAGAGGCTGCAGGGTTGATCGACCCCGGAAGCTCGCGGACCCGCATGATCCGGATCACGGGGGTGGCCGTCGAGCACCCGGGGCTCGGCCAGCGTTCCTACCTCGTCACGGGCGAGCCCTTAAAGGTGGTCGTCGACTTCGTCGCCACCGAGAGGACGGCTCTTGCTTCCTTCGTCATAGAGGTCCGCGACCGCTCGGGGACCGTGCTGTTGCGCACCACTTCCGACGAGATCGGGTCGAGCTTCGATGCGCCGGCGGGCCCTGGGACGGTGTCGTTCGCCTTCGAGACCTTTCCCTTCTTGGATGGCGCGTACGACATCTCCGCCGGTGTCGAGCACCGCTCGGGGGGCGAGCTCCACGACTGGAAGGAGCGCGCGGCGACGGTCGAGGTCATGAACCCATCTCGTAGCCTCGGGGTCGTGTCGTTGCCGGTGACGGTTTCCTTGGAGGGCAATGGCGCCGGCGGGGAGTCGTTCCCACGTTCGAGCGCACCGGTCGGGTTACGGGCCCAATCGTGAGCATCTCGGCGGGCGAGAAGCGAGAAGACGAGGGCACGATCGACGATCCCAGGGTCTATCTGGCCCAGGTGATGTCAGAGATCGAGGCCGAGGTCCAACGGCGTCGGGCCTCGGGCGAGCTGCCCAAGAAGCTGGAGCGAGAACTGGACGAGATGTTCCTCGCCTACTCACCGACCTCGGGTCGCCACGGCGAGCTGGAGGACGCCATCAGCCTCGTGGAGTCGTCCAGCTATGTCGACCCGGTGGTCCCGGTCGCCTCATCGCGCCCTGCGGGTTCGGCCTTCAAGCGCGCGCTGCGCAAGGGAAGCCTCTGGTACGTGAGCTGGATCACCTCCCAGCTCAACCAGTTCGCTGCGGCCACCTCCCGCAGCCTTCGTGCCCTAGAGGGCCGGCTCGAGGCGACAGAGGAGGTCTTGGACACCCAGCGTCTCGAGGCGGCCCCTGTCGTCGAACCCTCCTGGGCGAGCGGGCCCGGAGCCTGGTGGACCGAGTCGGTGGTGGGCGCGGTGGGTGAAGGTCAAGGCAGGGTGTTGCATGCCGCCGCCCGAGACGGATGGCTGGTTCGAAGGCTGGTGGAGGAGGGTGCAGATGCCTATGGCGTCGAGCCACGCCAGGCGCTCTGCGGCGGCCCCGAGTACGCCGAGACCGAGGTGCGCTGTGAGCCTCTTCTCCGCCACCTCGACTCGGTCGCCAACGGTGGCCTTCGGGCCGTGGTCCTGACCGGTGTTGTGGACGCGATGACCCCGCCCGAGCGCCGCAGGCTCCTAGGCCGCCTCGATGCGGTGGTCCGCGAGGGGGGCCAGGTGGTGCTGCACTCGATCTCGGCTCAGGGCTGGACAACGTCTGAGGCCCCGGTCGAAGCCGATCTCGCCTCCGGCCGACCGCTGCGTGCGAGGACCTGGGCACATCTGCTCGCCGGCCTCGGCTTCGAGGTGCGCGTCGCGCAGGACACCAACGGGTACGACTACCTGATCACCGCCAGCAGAACCGGAGCCGCTTCCAGCCGATGAAGGTTGTGTTCGTCTCGCCCCGATACGACCCCCAGGCGATAGGCGGTGCCGAGTCTGCGGTCCGTTCGTTGGCGGAGCACTTGGCCACCCTGCCCAACTTCGAGGTGTCCGCGTACTCCACGTGTGCGCTCAACCATTTGAGCTGGGAGAACGAGGTGCCCCCGGGCACGGAGGACTTGAACGGCGTCACGGTGACCCGTTTTGCCGTCGCACAGGCGCGAACCGAGAAGTTCTTCGAGGTCGACGCGGCCCTGCGGCGATCGCCTCGCACCGTGACGCTCGCGCAGTCCGAGCACTGGCTGGACCTGAACGGGCCCGTCGTGCCCGAGCTCCTCGATGCCCTGGCCCACAAGACGGCCGATGTTGCCGTCTTCACCCCATACCTCTTCGCCCTGACGGCGCGCGGCGTCCTGGCGTCGGCGATGCCTTCGGTGATGCACCCGGCGGCGCTCGGCGGCGCTGTAGAAGCAGAAGGCTCTGGCACCGGTGAAGCCTTTTGCGATGGCCGGGAAGTAAAGGGGGGGTTCATCGTGGGCCGCCGGGTGCATCACCGAAGGCATCGCCGACGCCAGGACGCCGCGCGCCGTCAGGGCGAAGAGGTATGGGG
>JBOGFX010000214.1:0-7800 GCA_050743805.1 Acidimicrobiales bacterium | reverse complement strand
GAGCGGAGCACCGCAGATGAGGACGAGGTCGTCTAGCTGGTCGGCGACATCGCTCCCGGTCCAGTGCAGCGCCCGGAGCAGGACACTGCCCATCTCGTAGATCGCGAGGTCGATCACACGAGCGTCGAAATCGTCTCGCCTCGTAGCCTCGCGAATGGCACGTGCCTCTGCGAGCTCGGATTCGCCCTCGCTGTGGAACCACTTGACAAGGACCGACGTATCGACAAGGAGCGTCGTCACCGAGGACTGTCCCGGTTATGTCGGACCAGATCTGCGGCATCGAAGCTTCCGGCGGTCCTGAAGCGTCGCTCCGAACGGCCGATCGCCTCGTCGATCGCGCCACGATCAGGCCGCGCAAGCTCACGTCGGGCGGCAATGGCGAGCAGCGCGCTCCTGCTAACCGACCTTCGCTGGGCCTCCTCGTCGATCTCGCGGATCAGTTCCTCGGGCAGTGAGACCATCACTTTGGACATACCACTATTATATCCGCAAGTATTGCTCGAAGGTCTCCCATGGCGTCCGGTCGTGAGGACAGCGACCAGGGTTTGCGAGTTCACTCTTTTCGTCCGACGCACAACGTCCAGGCGTGCCGACCAAAATCTCGCCCAAGTTCACCCAGTCCTGAAGAGGCCGCGCTTCCAGACGATCACGGCGTTCAGACGGCCCCAGGCAGTTCGGAGATCGCCAGATGGTCTCTCAACTGGGGGTCCCTGGTTCCGGCAATACCCACCCCCCCGTCGTGGTCGCCGCCTGGGATCGATCTCGACCACGGGCGACGCTTGCCGATCCCATTGCCACCTCGACCGTTCCCACACGCTCGGCTGCTCGTAGTGTTGAAGGTAGTGGCCACTCGCCGATGATCGAATCCACTCCAGTGATGTCACGGGCAGTTACTCACTTCGATTACCAGGACCAATCAGCCTTCAGCCGTGCATGCCGCCATCGACTACCAGCGTCGAACCTGTCATGAAGGTACTCTCCCCCGAAGCGAGGAACAGGACCGCCCGCGCGATCTCTTCGGGCTGCGCGTGTCGGTGGAGGGGGATTCCCTGTTCGAAAGCCCGCGCGGCCTGCTCCGCTGGGAGACCGGTAGCCGCCACCTCGATCTCTCTTTGAAATGCGGTATCGGTTGGCCCGGGGTGGATCGTGTTAACTCGAATCGAGCGAGACGCGCACTCCTTTGCTGCAGTTCTCATGAGGCCAACGTGAGCATGTTTCGCGGTCGCGTATCCCGAGATTCCAGGTCCTGCGGTCACACCAACGACACTCGAGTTGATCACGATGGAACCACCATCTCGCATCCGCGGAATGCAATGCTTCAATACGTGGAAGGCACCCACCACGTGTACATCTAGGACCTCGCGGAACACTTCGGTAGGGTATTCAGGGATTGGACGAATAACCCCGGGAATCCCAGCGTTGCTGAATACGATGTCCAAACCTCCGAAGCGATCACACGCAGCTTGCACCGCGTCCGAGACTTCAGCTTCGATCGTTACATCGGCACGTTGAAAGGCCGAGACCTCGTTGCCCAGCTCCTCGACTGCCGAGACGAGATGCTCGTCCTGTAGGCCGATGAGGAAGACTTTGGCACCTTCTAGGGTGAAGAGCCGTGCGGTCGCGCGCCCAATGCCGCTCTCACCGCCCGTGATAAATGCGACCTTGTTGTCCAATCGCACCTCTGACCTCCCATCTTGCTGCCGAAAGGTTTGGGACGGTCCCGCCCGTGGGCTCGGCTTTAGACCCTCAACTTTGATTGGTGCAACCGTAACCGCCCTGCGCTGCGGCACGTCCTGCTCACCTTCGGGTCGAACTCCGCCGTTTGCCCGCTTTTCGCGAGCGGTTGCCCTGGAGCTATTGGAGACAGTTGAGCACAGCGGTACCTCGGATCAACCCACCATCAAGATCTTCGAGCGCCCGATCCGCCTGTCGCAACGGATACTCCGACACCGTGACGTGAATCCCCGCCGCTCGCGAAAGCGACAAAAGCTCCTCGCCGTCAGCCCTGGTGTTGGCCGTCACGCTGCGGATCGAACGCTCGCCGAAGAGCTGGGTGGAATAGTGGATCGGTGGGATCTGGCTCAGATGAATCCCCGCGATCACAACGACGCCACCTCTGTCGAGTGACTCGAGCGCGCTTGGGACGATCCCCCCGTCTGGGGCGAAAATGATCGAGCCGCTAAGTGGAACAGGAGGAGGGTCACCCGGTGAGCCGACCCATTCCGCCCCGAGTGACTCAGCGAGTTCGCGCGCTCTGGATGATCTCGTGACCACATACACTTGCGCTCCTAAAGCCATGGCGATCTGGGCGCACACGTGCGCCGAGCTGCCAAACCCGTACAGACCCAAACGGGCTCCAGGCCGGATCCGTGCAGCACGTAGGGCTCTGTAGCCAATGATTCCAGCGCACAACAGGGGTGCGGCATGCAGGTCGGCAAAACCCGCGGGAAGCCTATACAAGAACCGCTCGTCGGCGACCATGGCTTCGGCATAGCCGCCGTCGATGTCGAGTCCGGTGAAGGAGGCTCTGAAGCAAAGATTCTCGCGCCCTTCCTGGCAGAAGCGGCAGAGCCCGCAGGTCCCTGCAAGCCAAGCAGCGCCAACCCTTTCACCGATCGCGAACCGAGACGATCCGGTACCCAGAGCATCGACTGTGCCCACTACTTGGTGGCCGGGGACGATCGCCGGCCTGTGGAGCGGAACATCTCCTTGCACCAGGTGAAGATCGGTTCGACATACTCCACAAGCAGTCACTCGTATCCGCAGCTGTCCGGGGCCTGGGACAGGTACAGGCCTTTCAACCAGACGAAGGACGCCTGGACCTGGCTCGACCCTCCCCAACTCCCAAGCGAGCACCCGCTTATCGTGGCACTACGCGGCGCCCTCTTGCTGTCGACCGGTCGTGGCGATCGGCCACTCCCATTCAGAAGGCGGGAGCGCGACCAGACCTGAGTTAGAGCGCCAAGCGCTGTAGGAGGTTAGCCAATCCCGGTGGTAGCTCATCTGTGCCAGGTGCAACCTGACTGGGCTCTTTGCAGCCAGGTCCGGATAGCGGGCCGCCATCGCTAGCAGCACCCTCCCAGCGGCCTCGGCGTCGGCTGAGGCACTGTGCGCGTTCGCGATGTTGACGTCATACTCATCACAGAGCGCGGTCAGTGTCCGTCGCCCCTTCCTGTAACGATCGAGTTCACGATCCAGCACGAGGGCGTCGAGGACGGGGCCATCCCAACCCGACTCCCTTAAGCCGAGACCGCTAATCCGCCGAGCGAGCACGTCGACCATCGTGAGGTCGTAATCGAGCTTGACTCCCACGACAGGCACCTTGCGGGAGCTTGCTCGGAACAGGCTGCTCACGATGGTCTTCACCGCCTGCTCGAGCGGTTCGCCGGTACCTCTGACCATCTCCGTCGTGATTCCGTGAAGTGCGGTAGCAGCCTCTGGAATTGCTCGACCGGGATCAACAAGGTCGCCCTGTCGCTCGACCACCGACCCCATGCTGAAGCGAACGAAAGCGAATGAGACGGGGAGATCACCAAAGCGATCGACGCCAGTTGTCTCGAGGTCGAACGCTAGGAACTCACCGTTCGTCCACGGAGGCAACGTGTCGGAGTCGATCGACTCTCCAGCGAGAGGGTCAAAGAGCCTGAGTTGTGCAAACCCAGACCCGGCAGATCGGGCCACCGGCCGAGTGTGGCAGTTGGGTGTGACAGGGTGGTGGATCGGCCTTCGCCCGAGGACTACGAATAGGCGATCGTCCCGAAGCGACCACGATGAAACACCAACGGAGCTTTGTCGGAGCCGCCGAGGGCGAGCACTCTGGCGGTTGCCAGCTCGTGGTCGCCCATGTCAAAGACCCGGTCCAGATGACACTCGATCCAGGCCGCGGCCCCTTCTAAGATCGGAGATCGGGTCTTGGGCGCAGGTTCCCATGTGACACCTCCGAACTTCTCCCCTCCCGAAACACTGAACGATCTCGCCAGAGCCTTCTGGTCCTCGGATAGGACGTTTACACAGAACAGTCCGACTCCTCTGATCCTCGGCCAACTGGTCGAGGCCTTCGACGCCGCGAGAACAACGCTGGGAGGCTCCAAGCCAAGGGAGGAAAATGCCTGACAGGTGAAGCCCACCGGGAGCTCCGTGAGGGCAGTGACGACCGTGACCCCAGTCGCAAAGTGGCCCAACACTTCCCGGAACGTCCCCGGATCGAGTCCGTCCTCAGACACGCGCTGATCATAATTGTGACGCCCGTGGCGGCCACCAAACATCGAGGCCACCCGACCAATAGGCTGCTGATATGTCGCTCGGCACGACCCGCCCTAGTAGCTCACCACCTCCAAGGGCTCGAAGGGTGATGGTGTTCGAGCCTCGCGACGGTGCGCTCGCTCGGCGTGACGATCAGCTCGCGATCGAAGAGCCATTGGAGGTACGCCTCGAAACCCTCGAGGGTCCGCAGGTACTGAATGTGACCATGCGGACGCCCGGCAATGACGTGGAGCTCGTGGCTGGGTGGCTCCTTTCGGAAGGAGTGATCGAGGGTTCCTCCGATCTTGCGCAGATCGACTACTGCGTCGATGCAGCTCTTGGCGGCGACCAGCGCTTCAATGTTGTCAATGTGCGACTGCGAGCCATCCCGACCGGCAGCACGCGAGAGCGCATCACCATGACCTCGAGCTCCTGTGGGGTCTGCGGCACCGCGTCGATCGAGAATCTGAGATCGGTTGGCATACCGGCTCTTGACAGCGGTCCAATCTTCGATCTTGCCACCGTATCCACTCTGCCGAGCCTCCTGAAGGGCGGTCAGCGAAGCTTTGAGGCAACTGGAGCGGTGCACGGGGCGGCTCTCGTCGACCAAGCTGGCAGCTTGTTGGCCGTACGTGAGGACATCGGACGGCACAACGCGGTCGATAAGGTCATAGGTTGGGCACTTCTGAACCAGGCAACACCGATCGGAGGGGCGGCCCTCGTGGTGAGTGGAAGAGTCTCCTTTGAGATTGTCCAGAAGGCAGCGCGTGCGGGGATCGGAATGGTGGCTGCCGTGTCGGGCGCCAGCAGCTTAGCGGTGGAACTGGCTGATGAGATCGGCATGACGCTCCTAGGGTTCGTGAGAGGAGACAGATTTACCCTCTATTGCGAACCGAGCCGAATCGGCACCACCTAGCAATACGGTAAGCCCGAGACGATGAACGCATACACCCCGTCTCACATCGATAGCTTCGTCCACGGAACAATGCGTGGTCCGCCGTGCTCACTGAACCGACATTGTGTGGGACAGACTGTTCTGTGAACTCGCTCGACGTTTCGGCTTACAACTCGAATGCTTGGGACCGTGAGGTTGACCGAGGAAACGTTTGGACGATTCCCGTCAATCATGATGCCGTTGAGATGGCGCGGTCGGGCACTTGGCAGGTGCGGCTCACGCCGTGCCGCCCTGTTCCAGCCTCTTGGTTCCCACCCGTATGCGACAAAGACGTCCTATGTCTGGCTTCTGGCGGTGGCCAGCAAGGCCCACTCCTCGCCGCCGCCGGAGCCCGCGTAACCGTCTTTGACAATTCGCCACGCCAGCTAGCCCAAGACCAGTCGGTCTCAGACCGTGAAGGGCTGTCCGTCGAGCTGATCAGAGGCGACATGAGAGACCTATCGCCATTGGGTGATGCTTCGTTTGACCTAGTGGTTCTTCCCTGCGCTAACTGCTTCGTCGAAGACCTGGGGGCTCTTTGGAGCGAGTGCGCGCGGGTCCTCCGAGCTGGAGGCCTGCTCATGTCAGGCTTCGCCAACCCTCTCATTTTTTGTTTTGAGCGCCGGAAAGAACGAAATGGTGTTCTAGAGCTCCATTACTCCGTTCCATACTCAGATGTCGAATCGCTCACCGCAGAGGAGCGCGCCGAGTATCTTGAACACGATGAGCCGCTCTGTTTCGGTCACTCTCTTGAGGCGCAGATCGCAGGCCAACTTGACGCAGGCTTCGTAATCACTGGCTTCTACGAGGACTACCACGAAGCCGACGATGTGACCGTGGCCTACTTCCATGCCTTCATAGCAACCCGTGCCGTACGAATCGGTGACTGAGATCCGATCGACTCCGGGAGCGTGCCGTCGCGATCATGCCTTCAAGACCTTGTAGGGCCGAAAAGCCACACCATGCCCTGGAAGTCCAGCTAGCCTCGTCCGCTGCGTACTGTTGAAAGGAGCGATCGCTCAACAATGCGGATTCTCGTAGTGGGAGCTGGCCCCGGAGGGTTGAGCTTTGCGGCTCTTATGGCAAAACAAGACAAGCACCACTCCGTCACTATCGTTGAGCGCACCGAAGCCGAAACGGTTCCTGGTTGGGGTATCACACTCCGAAACGAAGCGCTCTCAACGTTGGGCCTTGAGATCGAGATCGAGAGTGAAGCGTTGTCGGGACGAGCGTTTTGGCGTGGCGCCGACCTGCTTGTGGACTTGCCCAATCCCCCCGCTGGGTATCTGGTTACACTCCCCCGCGCGTCTCTCACGTCGGCATTGACCGAGCGATGTGACCCCAACCAGGTCACAATCCAATACGGATGCGACGGAGCCAGTCTCGCCGACTCTGCTTTCGCGGAATACGACCTGGTTGTGGTGGCTGACGGAGTGCACAGCTCGACGCGCAGTCGTTTCGCAGATGCATTCCGCCCCACGATCACAGAGGGTGCCAACCGATTCTCCTGGTTGGCTTCCGATCGGCCCTTTGACAAGCTCTCAATCCTCCTCAGCGAGAGTTCCCCGGCTCTCCTGGGATGGGCTTACAAGTACACTGCTGAACGAAGCACCTTCATCGTCGAGTGCACGGAAGAGGCGTACCGGAACAACGATCTCGCTACGCTTGCACCCACAGACACTTGCACCTTGCTAAACCGGATCTTCGACCCCGTCCTTCATGGTAGCCACATCCTTTCCGAACCGATCATCCGGTGGTCCAGATATCCGGTTCTCAACTGTGAGCGACTGACGCACGGCAACGTGGTTCTTGTTGGCGATGCGGGCCATACAACCCATTTCTCCCAGGGGTTCGGAACCATGTTCGCGTTCGACGATGCACTCAGTCTCGCGGAAGCTCTGAACACTCAAGACAGCATCTCCGGGGCGCTCACCCTTTACGAGGAGACCCAGCAGCACAAGATCGGAGAGTTCCAAAAGACAGCGGGCCTCAGCATGCAATGGAGCGAACGACTTCTCTCGGCCGCTGGCATCAAAGACGGGGCTGCCGTCCAAGACCTCATCGAGGCGCGCTGGCCCAACAACCAGGTCACCTCCTCACCTCTGACTGGAAAGCCAGCCAATCAATAGGACAGGGGGAACCGACCACCAAGAACCGAGACCCGAGGGCGTCGATTAGATTCACGTCATCGATCGTGAGCAAACCGTCTCGGAAGCCAGGCTAACCAACCGCTCAGCTGCGATCGCTCTGTCCCCGGGCGAGCCTCGGGCAGTCGACGATTTCGAAGGGATCCCGGCGCTTCTAAGAGACCGGTCCCGCGGATGCCTTTGCCTCAAAGAGCATCGAGCAGTCCGCCACAGCCTT
The DNA here is from genome assembly GCA_050743805.1 of Acidimicrobiales bacterium. Lineage (GTDB taxonomy): Bacteria > Actinomycetota > Acidimicrobiia > Acidimicrobiales > RAAP-2 > Palsa-461. The sequence goes on along the minus strand of JBOGFX010000214.1, from coordinate 260 downwards.
CAGCTGCGTGAGACTAGACCACCACGACGGGCTTGCGCTGCGGTCGTTGACGAACTGATGGAAGCGCGCCTCTACGTCTTGTGGTGGCAACGGTTGGGGCCGATCAGTCGCTTCCGCCACCTGCCTGCCGCCATCCCACTCGACGATGACTCGAGCTCCCCGCTCACCGAGGCCCTCCCCTGCGGCCACCGTCACCAGCTGTGCAAGCTCAGAAATCTCAGGTCGGTAATGAAAGGATGCGAAATCTGTAGAGCCCGTAG
>JBOGFX010000213.1:0-2344 GCA_050743805.1 Acidimicrobiales bacterium | reverse complement strand
GGGCCGGTACTCTGTATGGGCTGCAAGCGGATGACCAGCCAGGATAGCTTCGGCTGCGTGGACCCGCCGCCGCCAACGTGTGAGGCGTTCCCCGAGGGCATCCCCGGGGCGATCATGGACAACGAGGCGGATCACCGCTACCCCTACCCGGCCGACCACGGGCTGACGTTCGAGCTGGACCCGGCGCGCTCCCACTTCTACGACTCCTGGCTGAAGTGGATGGCCAGCGTCGGGACGCAGTCGGTGGACCCGCGGACGCCGGACACCCTGGCCGGGCACGACCTGGCCCGCTACCGCCAGGGTGAGATGGACCTCAATGAGCTGGCCGACCTCTGGGCGCACCGGAAGTTCAAGCCGGTCAAGATCCGGCGGACGGTCGCCGAGATCGTTGCCAACATGGAGGATGAGGACGTGGACTTCCTCCAGCTACCCGGCACCTGGAAGGAGATCCGCGCCTTCTACCTAGACGGGCTGCTTACCGACGATGAGTACCAGACGATCTCGCGCCGAGTCGACGAGGTCGCCAAGCAGCGAGAAGGCACAGTAGCCAAAGAGGTGGCGCCCTCGCCCGGCAAGAGCCGATTCGTCTGGGATGAGGAGTCCAGCCAGGGGCTCAGGCTGTACCCGTCGGTAGAGGCGATGCAGGCGGCCGACGCCGAGAAGGCACGGCTGCGGGCGCAGCAGCAGGGGGCCGACGAGGCTACGGCGCGTCAGGCAGAGCAAGGTGAGGAGACGAACGAGAGCTCCAAGGCACAAGCAAGCGAGGGGCACGGAGACCTGTAGCTTCAGCCGCCCCGGTCAGTCGCCTCCCGAGGGGCCGCGAGCATTTGGGTCGTCTTCTGGGCCAGTCCCTCCAACAGCCTGGGGACGATGTCGAAGGCTTCGTCGGAGAGCACGAACTCGGCATCCAGCACGCCGCCCGAGCCATACTCTTCGGCTACCGTCTGACTCGGGGCCCACCGCGTAGGAAAGCGCCGCTCTGCCAGCCACGCTGCAGCCCGCCAGTCCCGCCGGGCGGCGCGCTGAATACATCCGAGGCTGGTGATCTCCGCGCCAGCTTCCGCGCGGGCGATCGCTTGAACGAACTTAGCGTAGATCGAGCCGCAGCGACCTGCTTCCAAATCCTCCCCGCCCTTGAGTTTCCAGTGTGAGATCGACTCCGGCGTGACTCCCGCCGCCTGAGCGGCCGTGGACAGCCAGTTGCCCGTGGCGATGCTGTCGCAGATACGCTTCTGGAGTGCTGGTGTGAGCACGCTGTTCCGGCCTGAAGCAGGCAGGGTGGTGCCGGTCCTTCGATTAGCCAACGCTGGCAACCCGTGCCGCTGGCGTCGGCAGTGCCGCCAGCAGCTCACTTAGCCAGGCTAGGTGAGGCCTGACCCAGGCGGCGCGGCCTGCGCCCCACGCCTCCTGGTCGTGCCAGACGTAGCGGTGCTCGGTGGGGTGGATGGCGGGTTGGAGCCGACAGTGACCCCGGGACCACTTGAGGACTGCACCGCACTCTGTAATCATCCTCCCACGCCGTCCTGGCTCGCGCGAGCGAGCGCGTTCCAGCGGACGGCCTGTTTCTCAGCGCGGCCCGGTTTTCTGTTTTCGCTCCTCTGCCCTTTGGACTCCCTCCCTACATGTTTCTCTCTGCGGTCGTGTACGGGTTCGGGTTCGGGTACGGGTTCGGTGGTGTTCTGTGGATGTTCGGTAGCTGAAGTGAGGGTGTTCGGTGGCGATCGCCGGTCAGCTGGTCCGTCGGCTGAGATCGAAGTCCCGGGTGGGTCGCCCCCACCCGGTGCAGCTAGCTGGTATTCAGCTGGTCCAGCTGGCTGATGCTCGAAGCGACCGCCTCCGGTGCGGATGCCAGTGGCGGCTCGCACCCGGCCGCCGAGCCGTTGGGCTTGGTGCTGCGGGGTGTTCCTGGCGTTGGACGGGAGACTGGTGCCATACTTGGCGATCCTCGCGGCGACGGATGCTCTGCCTGCCGCTGACCGTTTGTCATGGATGGCCTGGCGGATCGCTGGCGGCTCGACGATGGCGTCCCAGCCCGCGAAGCCGCCGCTGGCATACTCCCAGCCGCCCCCCCTCACCAGCCAGAGACCCCGCTCGACCAGCAGCGCCGCCAGCACCGCCGTGAGGGCTGCACCTTCCCGCTCCGCCAGGGTTCGGGGGATGGATGGACTGTCGGCGCGGAGGCAGCGTGGGAGGCAGGCTAGCCACAGTCCTTTCGCCGCAAGATCCAGGTCGAGAAACCTGGCGTCATCGTCGAGGTGGTCGTCGATCTTGCCCCAGCTCAAGGCCGTAGCCCCTCGATCCCAGCCGCCCAGGCCAGATCGGAGTGGAACCGACGGCGCACCTC
>JBOGFX010000212.1:0-8135 GCA_050743805.1 Acidimicrobiales bacterium | reverse complement strand
ACGCCATCGCCATACCGACGGGCATCAAGTTCTTCAACTGGATCGGGACGATGTGGCACGGCCAGATCCACTTCTCGGCGGCCATGCTCTTCTCCGTCGGTTTTCTGTTCGCGTTCTTGATGGGTGGGGTGACGGGCGTCATGCTGGCGGCACCACCCATCGACTTCTTCACCCACGACACCTATTTCGTGGTGGCCCACTTCCACCAGGTCCTCTTCGGGACCGCGGTGTTCGCAGGGTTCTCCGCCATCTATTACTGGTACCCCAAGTTCACCGGCCGGATGCTGCGCGAGGGCCTGGGCAAGTGGCACTTCTGGCTGACCTTCATCGGCTTCTGGGTCACCTTCACCCCCCAGTACGCGGTGGGGCTTTTAGGCATGCCGCGCCGTGTCGCCAGTTACCCCCCCTACCTAGGCTGGCAGAGCTACAACATCATCTCGACGGTGGGCGCCTTCATCATCGCGGCGGGTTTCGCGATGCTGCTCTGGAACCTGTGGATCTCGTGGCGCCAGCCGGTCCTGGCCGGCAACAACCCCTGGGACGCCCAGACGCTCGAGTGGTTCACCACTTCGCCGCCGCCGCACCACAACTACACGCACCTGCCGCCCATCCGCTCGGAGCGACCAACCTGGGACTACGCGCACCCCGAGGCGCCGGCGATCCCGCACGGTGAAGGCCGTCAGCCTCACAGACGTGACAAGGTAGGGGTGACATGAAGCACGAGGCCCACATCCTGCTCGGATGTGCCGTCTTCTTCGGCATCACGGGCACTGTGTACTGGTTCACCGCGTATGAAGACGGGGGAACCATGATGCTGGTCGGCACCTGTCTGCTCGGCCTGCTGCCAGGCAGCTACTACTTCTGGTGGCACAGGCGGATGAAGCCCCGCCCCGAGGACCGCAGCGATGCCACCGTGGAGGACGGCGCCGGCCAGGTGGCCACCTTCCCGTCGTCGAGCGTCTGGCCCTTCGTCCTGGGGTTGGGCGCGTTCATGCTCGTGCTCGCGTTCGCGTTCGGCATGTGGTTCTTCTTTCCCGCCGTGGGGCTCTTCCTCGCTGCGCTCCTGGGGGTAACAGCAGAAAGCCGCCGCGGGGGTCACGTCTGAGCGAGCGGGGCCGTTCCAGGGTTGGAAGGTCTCGCGCGGGCCCAGGGCCGCTCCTGAGCGGCAGGGGGCTTTGAGACCCTGGGTCTAGGCCGATCTCGCCTCGGCGCAGGTGGGGCACAGGCCCTTGAAGACGATGTCGACGTCGCGGACGTCGAACCCGTGTCTCTGCGTGGGCGGCAGCCTGAGCGCCTCGGCGCCCTGAGGGAAGACATCTCTCAGAGAACCGCAGGAGGTGCAGATGAGGTGCTGATGAGGCTTGTCCGCGTTGGGGTCGTAGCGCTTCGCCCCGTCGCCAGTGGAGATCTCCAGAACCTCGTCCATCCCTACCAGCTCGTTCACCGTGTTGTAGACCGTCGCAAGACTTATTTCGGGCAGCCTCTGTTGACAGAGGCCGTGGAGCTCCTCCGCGGTCAGGTGCACGTGCTCGCCTACCAGAACCTCGGCGACCACTCTGCGTTGGGCGGTCATGCGCCAGCGGCGCTCGGTGAGGCGGTCGATCAGGGCGGTTATGTGTTCGATGCTACCCGGTCTGTTCGCGATCCAACGGAGCGGGAAAGGCCTGCATGGCGGCCGTGGGGCGCACACCGCAAAGGGCCATGCTGGCGCCTTTGGCGCTATATTTGCGCCATCCCGAGCATCCAGGTCAAGAACGTCCCTGCCGAGACTCATGCGGTGCTCGCCCGGCGGACCACGGCGCCCAATCAGTCGTTGTAGCTACGCCAGCCAGCGGCCGATCGAGGAGGCGGGGACCCCACGGTGGAGGAGGTCTTGGCTCGCGCCGGAGGCAGAGTAGGCGGATCGGGTTCCTTCGCCGAGGCAGGCTCCGCCCTCCCGAGGACCGTGATCGTCGTTGACGCGAGCGTTCTCGTCACAGCTCTCTGCGACGACGGTGTCCACCGTGACCAAGCGCGAGAGCGGCTTCACGGCGACGCTCGTCAGCCCTGAGGCATCTACCCCTGAGCGATCGATCGCCACCCCGGCAAGCGCAGCTGGCCATGGCCGATCTCCTTGCCCTGCCGCTGCGTCGTGTTTCGCACCGGGCGCTCCTCCCATGGTGTTGGAGTCTGCGGGGCCCCCTCACGATCTACGCCGCCTTACGTCACCCTGGTAGAGATCCTCGGTGTCGTCCTGCTCACTGCGGACCTGGCCGTGTCGAGGGTGCCGGGTGCCCACTGCGACGTCGAGATCATGGCCAGAGCCATAGGCCCCGGCGATGAGAGCAAGGACGGGCCTGACCCTCTGAGGCGTTCATTCACCTGATCCCGGGGACGGCTCAACCTCAGGGCGCCAAGACCCTGTCATGATCATCCCGAGGCTTTGCGCAACGCTGCACCTCCAGCGGAGCAAAACCGCTTGGTGGTCAGGGAGTGCGTGCCTTGGACCACAACGCGGCCCCAAGAGCGGCCCACCGTCGACCCCGGCTCAGCGGCTCACCGTTCGGTAGCCCGGGCTCGCCTCACCGTTGCCCTTGGGTTCCTCGATATACACCGGCACCGGAATGGGCGGGAGCTCCATGCGCTCGTCGTCGGGCTGGGCATCGGTGTCGGTCGTGTGGTACTCGCCTGTCGCGCTGCGGGTCATGAGGACGGTGCGCTTCCGCTTGCCTATGGATAGGCCCCCGTGCTGCATCTCGAGCGCGATGCGCCACGCGAAGAACCCGACCACGATCGGGATCACGAAGATGAGGATCCGGAACGCCCAGAGCGTCTGGTTCAAGGAGACCTGGAAGAAGTTCGCGATGACGTCGGTCGCGCTCGCCCCGAGAAGGGTGAACATGAAAGCGAGCATGGCCGCGCCCGCGGCGGTGCGTTTCGGGCGGTCCCTGGGCCGGTCAAGGAGGTGGTGGATCTCGTTGTCACCGGTGAACCGGCGCTCGATGACGGGCCACACATAACAGAGGGTGAAGATGATCCCTGGGAACACGACGGACGGCAGGAGCACGACGAAGGGGATCGTGTGGCCGAGGAATGTCGCCTCCCAGCTGGGCATGATGCGCAGGGCGCCGTCCAGCCAACCCATGTACCAGTCCGGTTGGACGGCGTAGGAGATCTTGTCGGGAACGTACTGGCCGAACTGCCAGATCGGGTTGATCTGGGCGATGCCACCCAGGATGGCGGTGACCGCGGTGATCATGAACAGATAGCCCGTGGTCTTGGCCATGAAGGTCGGGTACATCGGCGAGCCGACGACGTTGTCCTCGGTCCGCCCCTTCCCGGCGAACTGCGTGTGCTTCTGGCGGACCAATAGCGCGAGGTGCGCGCCGATCAGGCCGGCGATGATGACCGGGAGTATGAGGACATGGACGATGAACAGGCGGGGGATGAGCGAGTTCCCCGGGAAGTTGCCCCCGAAGATCCAGAACGCCAGGTAGGAGCCAACGAAGGGGATCGACAGGATGATGGAGTACAGGATCCGCACCCCAGTGCCCGAGATCAGGTCGTCGGGAAGCGAGTAGCCGATGAAGCCGTTGGCCAGCGAGAGCATGAGGAGGGTGATGCCGATGAACCAGTTCAGCTCGCGCGGCTTGCGAAAGGCGCCGGTGAAGAAGATGCGAGCCATGTGGATGACGATCGCACCCAGGAAGATGTCGGCAGACCAGTGGTGCATCTGGCGCATCAAGAGCCCCGCGCGCACCGACAAGCTGATGTTCACGGTCGACGCATAGGCGGCAGAGACCATCCTGCCGTTGAGGGGCGCGTAGGGCCCGTGGTAGAGGACCATGTTGGTCGACGGCACGTAGTACAAGGTGAGGAAGACGCCGGTCGCCACCAGCACGACGAAGGAGTACAGCGCGATCTCCCCCAGCATGAACGACCAGTGGTCGGGGAAGATCTTGTCCAAGAAGATCCTCCCGCCCTTGGCGATGCCCAGACGATCGTCGAGCTCGTCCAACGCCTGGCTGACCCGGCCGTAGGGGCCGCGAGCCTGGCGAGCCTGGCGTTTGGTGCGCGCGACGGTCTGGCTCATGTCGTGCGCTCCCAGTACCCGGGGCCGATCGGCTCGTTATATCCCGCCTGGGACCGCAGGAGGCCATTGCCGTCCACGTACAGCGGGAGCTGGGGCAGCGGCCTCGGGGCGGGACCGAATTCGGGGACCGCTCCGTCGTCGACGTTGAACATCGACTGGTGGCAGGGGCAGACAAGCAGGCGCAGCTCCCGCTCGTAGAGGCCCACCGGACATCCGGCGTGGGTGCACATCTTTGAGTAGGCGACGTAACCGTCGGGTCCCCAACTCTCGCGCCCGGGTTCGGTGACAAGGTCGGTGCTCTGGACCCGGATCAAGACCGTCTGGTCGACCGAGATCGTCTGGTCGTCATTCTCGAAGCCGGCGGGGAACACGGTGACCAACCCGCCGGGCTGGATCAGGTCCCGGTGGATGGCCCGTCCGGTGGAGTCCACGAGGAGCGATCCGCTGCGCCAGTTGGTCTTGGTCAGGGTCTTCTTGGGAAGGGGTCCGAGGGAACGCAGCAGCGGGAAGACGGCCACGATGCCGAAGATACCGAGCCCGGTCCCGAGGAGGCCGCCCAACACCTTGCGGCGCTTCACCACCACGCCGGTGCGCTCGACGAGGGCCGCCGCTATCGCGTCACGCTCGGCCTTGGTCGATCGCAGCGAATGGCGCATCTCGCTGAAGGGCCCCTGGGGCATGAGGTACTTGCCCCACGCCGAGAGCCCGAAGCCCAAGAAGAAGAGCCCGACCCCGAGCGATACCCCGAGGGTCCAAGGTGCGGCGTTCTGCGTGAACGCGGCCCCGAAGCCCACCATCCCGGCGATCCCGATCACGAAGTAGATCCCGATCACCCGCTCCGCCCGGTGCGGGTCGGCCACGGCCTCGCGCATGTGGGGGTCGTCCATGGTGGCGATCGGTACCGGGACCCCGGTCTCGGAGGCCTCGGCGATCTCTTCGAGCCGCTGCTCGTCGCTCACGACCGCTCCCCGATCCAGTACCCGATGAGGAACAGCACCCCGACCCCGAAGAGCAACGCCACGAAGCCTTCCGCAACCGGGCCGATCCCTCCCAAGCCGAAGCCGCCGGGGTTGGTGGGGTGCTGGACGTAGCGGGTCACGTACGCGGTGACGTCGCGCACCTGGGCATCGGTGAGATTGCCGCTGAAGCGGGGCATGTTCGCCGGACCCGTCCTCACCGCCTCAGCTATCTGGGTGGCGGTCGCGAACCGAAGCGACGGTGCGAAGGTCGAGAAGGCGAGCGCGTCACCGGCTCCGGTGATGGTGTGGCAGGCGGCGCAGTTGAGGGCGAAGAGCTCCGCCCCCTTGTTCACATTCGCCCCGTTCATGTGGACCAGGGGGATGGCCGGGCGCGCCGGGTCCAGCGAGTTCACATACGCGGCAACTTGGAGGGCCTGGAGGTTGCTCAGGCGCGCCGGCTTGGGGGGGGCCTGAACGGCGGTGGGGTCCTCGGCGGGCATACGGCCGGTGGAGACCCAGAAGTGCACGGTGGCCGGTCCGAGCCCGACAAGGTTGGGCGCCCTGGACGTGCCCTCGGCCCTGACCCCGTGGCAGCTGGAGCAGAAGGTCCCGAACAGCGCCTCCCCCGCGGGAATGTAGGAGGCGGGAGGGTAGTAGTAGGTGATGGCGGAGTCGCCGTAGGAAGCAAGGTTCTTCGAGGCGTGGTGACTAGCCTGCGCTGCGCTCGAGGCCGCGGCCGGGCCCAGAGCCAGGATCGCGCCCAGACCAACCCCCAGCACGACGGCGGCCGGAAGGGCCAGCCTCGGCATCCACCTTGACAGCGGTCGTCTCAACAGAGCCACGTCACTTGAGGAGGAAGAGACAACTGTACAGACCGATCCAAATGATGTCGACGAAGTGCCAGTAGTAGCTCACCCCTTGGAAGACTGACAGCTCGCCGGGGTCGCCTGAGGGACCCTTCATGCGCAATAACAGAAAGACCATCGCCACGAGACCCAGGCCCACGTGGAGCCCGTGCAGCCCCGACATGATGAAAAAGAGGGAGCCGTACGAGTTGGTGGTCCAGCGCGTGGTCATGAAGAACCATTCGGAGAACTGGTTGCCCAAGAAGGCGGCTCCCAAGAAGATGGTCATCCCGACCCAGACCTTGGCCGACAGCCGCCTGCGGCGCTCCTCGTCGAACACCGCCTTTTGCATGGTGAAGCTCGAGGAGACGAGCACCGCCGTGAAGATCCCGGCCCTTATCGTGTCGAGCTGGGTCCCCGTCGGCGGCCACACCGTGTGCTCCGAGCGGATCGTGAAGTAGGCGGCGAACAGGCCGCTGAAGAACATGAGCTCGGAACCGAGCCAGATCATCACGCCGATGGCGAGCATCGGCGGCCGGTCGTGGGTCACCCGGGGCGGCCTGCGCGGCCGGTCCACCGAAATAGCCTGGCTCACGAGCCATTACTAGTCGACGACGACCTCGAAACGCCAACATCCTGGTAGCCGGCTCAAGCCGTCGACCAGGGCTCTCTTGGGGCAGTGGGCTCGGTCGGAGCCAAGAGATCAACCGGCAACGGCAGCGAGCTGACGATCGTCAAGCGCCGGGTGGGACGCGTCAGCGCGACATAAAGCGTCCTCAGCCCCGACAGCGACAATCCGCCCTCTCCCCCCCATTCGCAGAGCGCGGCGGGCTCCACCACGATCGCCGAATCGAACTCCAAACCGTGGGCCTCGGTTGCCGGAAGGATGATGAGCGGCGCCTCGAGCCCCTGGCCCTCGGGGTCGCGGGGATCGACGGGATGGAGGCCTGCGCCGCGCAGGCAGCCGGCGAGCTCGGCCACCAACGTCTCGGGAGCGAGCAGCGCGACCTTGCCTTCACCGGCTGCCGCGAGCTCGTCTCTCACGATGTCGGCCACCTTGGCCCCCAAGGCCCCGGGGAGCACCTCGACCACCTCAGGGGGGTGACCGGAGCGCCGCACGGCCACCGGGGGCTCGATCCCGGGAGCGGCCAGGTGAAGGACGCGCGCAGAGAGGGCGAGCACCTCGGCAGGCGTCCTGTAGCTGACGGTGAGCTCGACCAGGCGACCGGTCTTGGATCCCAGGTGCCGGGCAACCTCTGACCAGGCGTTGGGGGTCCAGGCGCCCGTCGCCTGCGCGATGTCCCCCACGACGGTCATGGACCCCGACAGCGAGCGCCTGGAGATCATGCGCAGTTGCATCGGCGAGAGATCCTGTGCTTCGTCGACGACGATGTGGCCGAAGGATCGGACCTCGTCGGGGGCGATCACTGTCGCCTCGGGCTCCAAGAACGGGTCCGCCAAGTCGTCGGAGCGTTCGGCCCGCGGGCGGCCCTTGGGCTCGCGGCGTGGCCCCAGGATCGCGCGGGCCTCGTCCACCAGGGCTGCATCGGCGTCGGTCCACGGCACCTCGTCGAAGGAGGAGCACCTCGGCCGGACGAGCATGGTCTGCTCGGCCTTGGACAGTATCCCCTCGCCCGCCCAAGCGATGAGGGGCGGCGCGCCAAACAGGTCATGGACCAGCTCGTGGGGCTCCAGCCTCGGCCACATCCTGTCGAGCGCCTCGCGCAGCTCGGGGACCCGGCGCAACTTGGCCACCAGCTCAGCGCGCCCCGAGTCGCCCTCGCCGGCGTCGGCGGGGGTGGCGAGAGATGCGCCCCTGCGGCCTTGAGCGAACCGCTCGTAGCGATCGGCGAGGAGCCCCAGCACCTGGTCTTCGACGAAGCGCCTGCGCTGGTTGTGGCTCCCCGGACGCCTGCGGGCGCGCTCGACGATCGCCTGGGACTCGGCCACCTCGAGGTGGACGACGGAGGCCCCGAAGGCAAGGTCGAGCCTGCTCGGCAGGCGTCGCTCTCGCCCGTGCACCGCAGCCGCCAGCACCTTGGCCATGCGGGCGTCCCCCTTCAGGCGGCTGAGCGCGACCGGCTCCCGGGCCCGGACGCGGATCTGGCCGACCAGGCCGGACACCGTCGAAAGGGTGACACCGCTCTCTCCGAGCGAGGGCAGGACGTGCTCTATGTAGCGCAGGAAGAGCGGGTTGGGCCCGACGACCAGTACCCCCTGGCGCTCGAGCGGGAAACGGTGGGTGTAGAGGAGGTACGC
>JBOGFX010000211.1:0-3128 GCA_050743805.1 Acidimicrobiales bacterium | reverse complement strand
GACGTGTCGGGCGTTGTGGCTGATCGGTCGCGTCGAGCGCGGGCGGGACATCGCGGCGGCAGCCGCGGCCTTCGAAGAGGCGTATGACTACGCATCGCGTCACGACCTGGCCGTCTATCGCACCCGGTCCCTGCTGGAGCTGGGGACCATCGACATGTTCGAGAAGCTGGCCACCGACCGGCTCGAGGAGGCCCGCCAGGAGGCTCTCAAGGTTGGGGCGCTGTCGACGGCGGCGATGATCGACCTCCATCTTGCTGGCACCTTCTGCGCTCGCGGCGAGACGGCCCTCACGTTGGAGACGGCGAAGCGCTGCGAGGAGGTGTCGCGTCGGTTTGCCCTCTCGTCGCTACCGATGAGCCTCGCCCTCCAAGCGGCTGCTCACGGGATCTCGGGCAACCGGGCGGCGATGGACGACGCGATTGCCGCTGTCGGAAGGAGCCAGGGCGATCGCCAGACCGCGCAGATGGTCGCGTTGGCGAACGGTGTAGCCCCTTGCCACGTCGGCGACGGGCAGCTTGGCGAGGCGATCGAGACCATGGACGGGGCGATGGACCTGTTGCGGGCCGCGGGCGGCGGTCCCTACGACTTTCCGGGCCGGTGGGCGCTTTTGCGGACGGTCGTCGACGAGGGCGGCGAGGAAGCCAGAGCAGAATGCCGCGCCCTCGAGTTCGACACGGCGATCAGCCGCGCCATGCTGGGCGCAGCAGACGCGGTGGCCGCCGGCCGGAAAGGCGGGGACGCCGAGTCGATCTTCGCCGCCGCGGACGACACGCTGGGTCGGTTCGAGAGCCCCTTCCTTCGTAGCGTGGCCCGGCTGTTGGTGGCACCGTGCGCTGATCGGGACGGGTGGGGCGATCCGGCGGCGTGGTTGCGGGAGTCGCTCGCCAACTTCGAGGGTCTGGAGCTGTCCAACTTCGCCAACCATTGCCGCCTGGCGCTGCGGGGGATGGGCGAGGCCGTCCCCCGTCGCGCCCGACCCGACCAGGGACCGGTTCCCGGAGCCTTGGCGGCCCAAGGGGTCACCGCCCGAGAGGTCGAGGTCATGGCCCAGGTCATCGCCGGCCGGTCCAACCGGCACATTGCGCAGGCCTTGCACTTGTCGGTCCGCACGGTCGAAAAGCACGTCGAGAGACTCCTCATGAAGACCGGGTCCACCCGCTCGGAGCTGGGGCGAGTCGCCGAGACCGCCGGCGTACTCCCAGCCGACTGATGTGATGAAGGAGCGCAGCGCCGCTCCTGCGTGACGGGCCCGGTGGGGCGCACCGGGCCGGACGCCAGAAGCGAGGAACGGTCGCATGTCTGCTCGGAGCGTCACCTCGCCGGCCCGTCGCAACGACGTGCCCGCACGGGAGTCCTCCCGTCGACCGGGACCAGGTGCGCAGAGCACACTTGGGGTTCCACAACCAACCCGGAAACGACGGAAGGAGACTCCCGTGGAACAGCAAGCACACTATGTCGGTATCGACCTGCACCGGCGCCGGAGCGTGATCGTGCGGCGCGACAGCGACGGCCAGACGCTCGAGACGGTACGCATCGACAACGACGCCATCGCCCTGGCCGCCGAGGTGGCCAAGGCGGGCCCACACCCCGAAGTGGTCCTCGAGGCCACGCTCGGCTGGTACTGGGCGGCCGACGTTCTCGACGAGCTCGGGGCCACGGTCCACCTGGCCCATCCTCTGGGGAACAACTGGGGGCATCGGAGGGTCAAGAACGACGAGCGAGACGCCACCGACCTGGTCGACCTCTTGCGGATGGGTCGCCTGGCCGAGGCCTGGATCGCCCCGCCGCCGGTCCGAGAGCTTCGTGAGCTTCTGCGCTATCGCCACAAGGTGGTCCAGCTGCGCAGCGGGCTCAAGGCCCAGGTCCACTCGGTGCTGGCCAAAGAGGGCGTGGCCGTGCCCATGAGCGACCTGTTCGGCGTGGGCGGCCGGCGCCTGCTCTTCGAGGTGCAGTTGGCCCACGCCTACCGGGTTCGGGTCGAGTCACTCCTGGACCTGATCGAGGTGTGCGACCGCGAGATCGCCATGTTGGAACGCGAGGTCGCCCCCTCCTTCGCCGGCGACCTCGGCTTCGAGGCCATCCAGGCCATTCCCGGGGTGGGACCCATCCTGGCGGCGATCTTCGTGGCCGAGATCGGCGACATCGGCCGCTTCAAGAGCGCCAAGCACCTGGCGAGCTGGGCGGGGCTCACTCCCACCCACCACGAGTCCGACGAGAAGGTCCGTCGGGGCCACATCACCAAGCAAGGATCACGCCTGGTGCGCTGGGCCGCTGTCGAAGCGGTCTCACGACAGCGCAGCGACACCCCGATCCGGCGCCACCACCGCCAGGTGGGCGAGCGCCGGGGCAACCAGATCGGGCGGGTAGCCGCCGCCCGCAAACTTCTCACCCTCGTCTTCTACGCCCTGCGCGACGGCGAGATCCGTTGCCTGGGTGAGACGGGGTGAGACCCGGAACGGACGCAGCCGGTTGCGTGCTCGCCTTGGGTCATGGTCCCCGCACTGCGGCGAGGCCGAGCGACTGATTGAGCCAACCGGTTGCGGCCGAACCACCCCATGTCCACCTACGGACGGAGAGATGACCGGCGCCCGGGTTCCCGGGCCGCCCAGCCAGCACGCCTGGCGATGGGGAAGGTCGACAACGCGTCCCCGCTACGGCAACACCAGGGGACAACCACGAAGCCCTTCTGGGCTTCGCAATCCATGGTGTGAGACGACACTGACCGGGCCGTCAAGGCTGCCCCTGCGGGCGGCCTCCGGCCGGCCTTGACCGCCCTCTTCGGATCTCGGCTCCCCCGAGACCCCGCTTCGGCGCGCCCGTCGATCGGGGCCTCATCGCTCTTGCTGCACCAGAAACTGCCAACGGAGCCTTCGGCACCCCTTGACAAACTGCGCTTCTTCAGAGATGAGCCTCCGGTACGTAGCCACCTCGGCGGCTCCCGCCAGGTACGTAGTCGGCGACGGGAAGTGTCGTAGCCCACTACCGATGTCTGCGATGCCCCCGGGGCGGACGATGGCATTACTCCATCGATCCAGCCCAAAGGAGCACGACATGGCGCCCGCCCCCACCCTGCCCGACAGCTTCACCACCACCGTGTCGGTCGAGGAGAGCCCCGAGGAGGTCTTCGA
>JBOGFX010000210.1:0-3923 GCA_050743805.1 Acidimicrobiales bacterium | reverse complement strand
CAGCTTCCCCGGACCACGATGCATCGGTCACGCCGGCGGTCTTCAAACGGCTCTCGAGCCATGACACGCTGTCAGGACGCGGCATGCTCGTTTGCCATCCCTCCAGGACCTCCTCCAGCCGCTCGCGGGTGGACACGTGAGCTACCACCGCCACCGTGATCTCGGTGAAAGGCGCTCCCTTTCCCGTTTCAACGTGGACGCCCCCAAAGGGGTCCTCCGACATCGGCGGAGCAGGTTCCCTCATCACATAGAGCTCGGCGGTCGCCTCGATCCAGTTCACCTCGTAGCGGACCCCGTGAGCGTCGCGCCACTCAGTCCCGAGTTCGATCTCCGCTGATTCGCGCCGACGCTCATCGGCTTCATAGAACTGGTCGATGTCCATTGCATGACCCTACTTTCGCCTGACTAAAGCTACTGACACGTATCAAAATCTGGACCAGCCAGAAGAATCGTCGCTCGCGAACGAACGGCGGCTATCGGTGGGAGGGATCGGGGGAACGTTCGACCCGACTATCCGCCCAATGCGCACAACGTTGGTTGGACCCATCGATCACCTCACCGGCGATTGGCTAGCTTCCAGTCGAGGCAGCCAATCCAGGCACGCATACGAGCTCCTAGCGGCCATGGAACCTGACGTGGCTTCCGTCGGGGTGTCGGACCTCCACGACCTGGTCGCGCGGATGCGCGAGGCCATAGGCAGCCCGAGCGGCGGCTGGGCACCAAAGGTCCTTCAGGCCATGCTGCGGGCTCAGTCGGTACATCCGCTGGTTCCCAGGGCTGTTCTTCAGGCACTATTGCCTGGTCTTGTGACGGTCGCTAGGAGGTTGTCCTGGGGCTCCGGTGGAAGCTGGACGGACGGAGGGGCATTCTTTGCAGACCTCACGACCACGGCCTGGGAAGTCATTACTGAGTGGAAAGGACAAGATCGGCCCTACGCGCTCCTCGACCTTCTCTCAGCTACCCGGTGCCGAATGAGACGTCAGATTCTCAACCAACGACGTGCTCGAGAGATCACACTCGGTGTCGAGTATGAGCGGCATCTCAACGGCACAGCTTCCGTCGACAGCTCCGACCTCGAACTCCTCGCCCGAGCGATCGATGAGTCAAGCGGCAAGGAACTTGAGTCCGTTGATGCAGCGGTGCTCTATGGGGTCCGAGTGCTGGGTTTATCGATGACCGATCTCGCCAAGTTGACCGGAAGAAGTAGGCGATATCTATCGGACCGAAGGACAAGGGCTGAGACTCAGCTTGCCCAAATCCTGTAGAGGACATTCCGTGACGAAGGCGCCACTGGAGTCAAGACGCCCGTCCAAGCCGGGCTGGTGGACGCTATTAGCGATTGCGTTAGCGCTCATAGCCACGCTCTTTGCCAAGTCAACGCACTCTGCAGACGATTCAACCTCCAACACCGTTGCGGCCAGCGCCTATTCACACGAACATCGCGCGAGTCCGCCGATGGAGTGGAAAGCGGGGGTGACCCCTTCGGCCCGCCCGCCGAACCGTCCTCCCTCGTCGCAGGTCGGAGAACAAGCGACTGACGAAGTTCAAACACCAACTCAGCCGAACGCGTCTTACACATTTACCGGTTACCTCAGCTACCCAGACAACATCATTAGCTCCTTCCCTATCGATAGCTCCCTCGGAACGGTCGTGGTGAACGCGGCGTGGTCACCGGATGCCTCCCTTGCGCTGTCAATCGGATGCGGACCTTCTACCAAACTGGTTATGGGTTCCCTCAGCCCGGACTTTGTCGGCCCCTTCGCGTAAGCCCAGGTAGTTGGGGGCGCGAACGAGGGTGTTTCCCCTACAAAGACGCGATATTCCCTGGTCAGGCGATTGCAGCCCGGTCCCAGGTGCCGATGTCCACCCCGAAGGCGGCCAGGATCTGGGACTGGAGGCCGTTCCTCCTGGTGACGACGGTGACCCGGTGGTCGCCGACGTCGAGTTCGACCCGCCGGATGCGGTTCAGCTCGGCGAGGGCACGGCGCGCCGAGAGGACCTGGCCGTCGAGGTCCGGGTCCATGACACGGGCGGAGGCGAGGTCCTTTCCCATCACCGCCTCGATGGTGGCGGCCTGCACGCACAGAGCGATGTGGCCACGCACTCGGCGCTCGGTGAAGTGGTACACGGGTCGCAGGCCAATGAAGTCCTTCAATACGCGGAAGCGTCGCTCGACGCGCTGCAGCGCGCGGTAGGAGCGCACCACGTTCTCCGTCGACGCCTGCTCGGTGCTGAGCGACGTGGTGACCACATAGCGCCCGGCCAAGAGGTCCTCTTCGTAGTGCAGCGCCTCTTGGTCGTAGTCCCAGGAGAACGATCCCTCGCGCACGGTGGTGACAAAGCAGCGCGCCACGCCCGAGTCGCGAAGGATGCGATCGGCCGCCGCCCCGATCTTGGCCGGGTCGGCGAGCCGCCCGGCGCGTACTCGCGCTTCGAGCGCGATCAGCTTGTCCTCGGCGCGGCTGAGGAGCTGCTCTCGCCGAACGTTGTCGCGCACCCAGCGTGGCAGCGACGCCACCACCACAAAGCGCTCCCCATCGACGCGCACATCACAAGCGGCCGAGTTGGCGTCTTTCACCGGGACCCAGTGTGCGTCGGGCGAGCGCGCCGCTTGCAGAGCCGCCTGCACGTCCGCCGAGTCGTGCAGACGGGTGGCGAGCACGTGGTCGAAGCCGGCCGCTTCCACTTGAGCCACGTTGTTCTCGCTGATCAGGCCGCGATCGGCCACCAAGGCGATGCGCCCGACGCCGAAGCGCGCTTGGTAATCGGCCATGACCGTCGGCAAGGTGCTGACATCGGCGGTGTTGCCGGAGAAGACGTGGTGCGCGATGGGGATGCCGTCGCCGGTGACCAAGAGCCCGATCACCACTTGGGGACGATCGCCTCGCTTGTCACGGCTGTAGCCGAAGCGTCGGGAGGGGAAGCGGTCGGTGGCTGCGGTATCGGTTTCCCAATAGGTCGACGTCAGGTCGTAGCAGCACAGCCGCAAGTCGAGGTTCGTGAGATCGGTGAGACGCCGGTAGAGGTGGGGTTCGAGATCCTCCTTGGCCGAGGCGATGGCGTCGATGCCGCGGTAGCACTGCGCCAGCGACGGTGCGCTCACGTTGTCGGGCAGCGCCACATCGTTCAACC
Source organism: Acidimicrobiales bacterium (assembly GCA_050743805.1). Classification (GTDB taxonomy): domain Bacteria; phylum Actinomycetota; class Acidimicrobiia; order Acidimicrobiales; family RAAP-2; genus Palsa-461. The sequence goes on along the minus strand of JBOGFX010000210.1, from coordinate 791 downwards.
ATTCGAGGATGGTCCGACGCTTGGACCACGGGCGAACCAGGCGGTTCGCCGTCATCACGTAGACCACGTCGTCAAGATGCTCGGCACCGCGCTTGTCACCCAGTTCCGCAAAGAACGACTCGAGGCCGAGCCGGGCGAAGTACGCGTGCACCGCCGCCATGGCACCGAAGCCCGGTGCTCCCGCCGCCGAGAGCTCGTCGCCCGCTACCCACGAACCCTCGGCGTGGCTCCGTAAGGCGGCGATGATGCGGTCGATCTGCCCGGTGCGCCGTAACTCGCCCACCTCACCCAGGCGCAGCAGCGTGGTGTGGGTCATCTTGCCCTCGACGCGCACCGACTCGACCAAGGAGAGATAGGTGTACGCCTTGTCGCCCCTTCGTCGCACCGTCCTCTTCACGAACACCATGCCCATAATACTGGGATGTTCGACCGGACTGATGGATATTGTCGCCCCTACATTTGGGGAACGAACCGGCCGTCAACGGCTAAAGGTGCTGGTCACAACGTTGAAGTCCGGCGAAACGAGGCTGGGGCCGACAAAGTCCGGTTTGAATATCGAGTTCGCTTGGACCGCCTGACCCTGGGTCTTTGGTGGATCGGTGCTTAAGTGCACTATCTCGGTAGTCGGCGCAGATCTCCTTGAGCTGGTCTTGAACCTGGTCTTCTTCGTCGCCCATCCACTGGATGTCGTCTTTGGTGTGACTGACTTCGAACCCATCGAGGTTGATCTCTCCGGTCAGTCGCTGGTTGACAAGGTCGTTAGAACCCTCGATCTGACCGAACACGCTCTC
>JBOGFX010000209.1:0-9776 GCA_050743805.1 Acidimicrobiales bacterium | reverse complement strand
CTCCTCACTCGAATCGAGGATCAGCATCTTCGCGCAGCCTTGAGCCTGGAGATCGCCCGGCTGCGCGACACGAAGGACTTCGGACTTGTGTTCGAGCGGCACATCCCCGAAAACGTCAGATTGTACTCCCATCCGATCAAGCGAGGCGTCACCGTCCAGGAGCGGACGGGCACGTCGGAGACCAGTTGGCTCGTCCGTCGAGTGGCTGAGGGCAAGGCGAGCCTCGTGAGCCCCAATGGCACCGAGCTTGCCCGCCCGGTTGAAGATTTGGTCGTGATCAGGCAGTTCGGCGGGCCGATCTATCCAGGTCTTGTGTCAGTCGCCTCCATCGCCCAAGGCGGCGTCAAGCCGTGCCACACCTGGACCTGGTGTGTTTGGACGAGCTCGGCTACGTCAAGCTCGACACTCAAGGGTCAGAGTTGCTCTTCCAGGTCCTCACCGAGCGCGAGGAGAAGGCAAGCGTCGCTTTGGCGAGCAACCTCCCCTTCTCGGAGTGGGGCAGCGTCATAGGCGACCCGCGGCTTGTGGCCGCCATCGTCGACCGGGTCACGTTCAACGCCCACATCATCGAGACCGGGTCGGAGTCCTACAGGCTGCGCACGACCAGGACGCGAACCCGCAGGGCCGGCTGATCTAAACCCGCTCCCGCTGCTCTGCGATGGGGCCAGAACTCGTGAGCACGGTGGGGCCAATCCGAGTTGACAACTTCAGGGGGTCACTACCCCACGGGAGACTCTTCCGCGAACACCCAGCTCGGGAGATCGGGGGAGGTTCTCGTGTAGCGCACTCGAGCGCCCAGACGTCCGAGGAGCCCGGTTACGAGCCAGCCACCAGACTCGGACCCTGCCAGCTGGAGCGAAGGTCGGCGGGGTTCGTTGGACCTTGATTACCGACCCCTGCGTCCTTCGGCGATGAGCGCGGATAGCCGCACACCGGGAGCGACGGCTTCCGGATCGACGAGCACGTCGACGACTGCAGGTCCCGGAGCCCTGAGCGCCTCGCGTAGCGCGTCAGCGAGCAACTCCCGTTTGTTAACTCTGATTCCGAATGCCCCGAGGCTGGAGGCGTAGCGCGCAACGTCAACGTCGCCTATTCCCACGCCGGCTAGCTCCCCAAAAGATCTCGCCTGATGCATCGCGATCGTTCCGTAGAGCCCGTTGCGCATTACGACAGCTACCATGTTGACACCGAGGCGTACGGCGGTCTCGAGCTCCTGGCCCGTCATAAGGAAGCCGCCGTCGCCCGCCACCGCCACAACGGTGCGATCCGGTCTCAGTAGTCCCGCCGCCACCGCTGCGGGCACGGCGTACCCCATAGCTCCGTTAGTCGGGGCCAGTTGTGTATGCGGATGTCGAAATCGCCAGTGCCGGTGCAGGGAGATCGAGAAGTTGCCCGCATCGCTGGCAACAATAGCGTTCGAGGGCAGCGCATCTATCATGGCTGCTACTACGTCGCTTGGTTGTATCAGCCGACCTTCCGGAAGAGTAGGCAAGGAGGCGTCCTTCTCGTAGATGGCATGCGCCTCTCTCCACCTTCCCGGAGGTGATGAGGTTTGGCGCAGCCCAAGCGCGGTGCCGAGGAACGCCCTCACGTCACTCTTGAAGGTGACGTCCGGCGCGCGTCCCGGCCCGCGAGGAGGGGCATCGATCTCTACGTCGACGTGGGCAAAGAACACGCCCTCGTTCGGGAGTGTGAAGTGCTGGGTAGTCACCTCCCCCAGTCGACACCCGAGCGAGAGCACGAAGTCCGCATTCCGCAGCGGAGCGAGCAACTCGGGGGATGGAGCGACCGTGAGATGTCCAAGATAGCAATCGTGATCATTGGGAAACCGATCTTGACGTCGAAACGCCGTGTACACACCAATCTGATAACGCTCCGAAAGCCGTCGAAGTTCGTCCCAACATCCAGCTGTTCGGCCACCCAGAATCATCACTGGACGCTGCGCTCTAGCAAGGCGCTCCACGAGTTCCGTGCACTCCGGCAGCGGTGGGGTACCCGGCTGCTGCGGAGCCGGATCCGCCGAGGCATCTCCTCCGAATACCTCCACAAGAACGTCTGCGGGAAGCGCGATGATCGACGGCCCTGGACGCCCCGTTGTCGCCGCGCCATACGCACGCTGTGCGATCTCCACGGCGTCGCCTGGGCGCCGCAAGCTCGTTGTCCACTTTGCAAGCGGGCCAAAGAAGGCTTCAAGATCAACTTCTTGGAAGGCAAGACCACTTCCCATAAGCTGCGTCTCAACTTGGCCAATCAGCGCCACGAGCGGTGTGGAATCCTGTCGAGCAGTATGCACTCCTATCGCGAGGTTTGCCGCGCCAGGTGCACGCGTGGCCATTGCCACCGCCGGACGACCGGTCAGCTTGCCGTGTGCCTCCGCCATGAAAGACGCGCCGGACTCGTGACGGGTGGAGACGAGCTCCGCGCGGTCGCTCCTGCGGACCGCTTCAATCACCTCAAGGAAGCTTTCACCTGGGACGGTGTAAAAATGCGTCGTGCCCAATGTAACTAGCGCGTCGACGAGGGCCTTCCCAACCGAGCGCATTGGTCTACTACCTCCGTTCTGCATGGGCGACGTCCGAGTGAATTTGGGCGTCCGTCGGTCCCTTCATCGGACTTGTGTCAAACTGTAACACAAGAGGACCCTCGCTACCAATATGTCGACGCGACACCCTACAAGTTCTTTTTTATTTTCAAAGGTCGCGTTGCAACCGGTCAGCCAGAATAACCGGGGAAGTCGCGCTCCTACTCATAAGCCCAGACTCCCCGCTCCCCAACACCGTCGAGGTCGCCGCCGGCGGACGAGCGGCACCAGGCTTTGACGGCAAGAGACAGTTCGCGTTTCTCCAGCGGGGACGAAGCACCTTCAGTTAGTCTAACTGATGATTACCCTTGACGGGCTCGGCTTCCCTCGGGAATCCGAAGCGATTTACGGGGTCGCCAGGCCGGAACTCTCCCCCATGTTGTAGCAATGTACCCATTCGACGAACCTTAACGAGATACGCCCGACCGACCGCAAGTTGTCGTTGCTCCCACGTCGTGAAGGATTCAAAGCCGTCATCAAACTGCTCGATGGCTTCTGCAAGGGCCCATGCCTCGGCCGCCGCCTTGGCTGCCCCGGCAGCGGCGTGTGGCCGGGGCGTGATGGCGGCATCACCAATAAGACAAACCCGCTCAAATGCCATTCCCGGTACGTCCGCGTCTGCGATCATTGTTATGAACGGACGGCGGGCGCTCGTAATGAGTTCCGCAAACGGAGGGCATAATTCCTCTCTGGCGCGAGCCTGAAGTTCTCTAAGATACCTGGTCTGAATGAGCTCGAACCGAACCGACGGCGATCTCAACTGGCCCTCTCTGTCGGTCAGCATCTCGTCGAGATCGGCACCCTCCGCGACATTCCAGTACCACTGGAAGTTGATCATATGCTCGCCTTCTTGCTGAGCGGCGACCGTCGGAACGGGATAAGCGATGATATGGCTGTTCTCGAGGAGGCCATAGGTGAAGGCCCCATCGAAGTGTTGCCAGGTCTCGCTCGACACGTCCGCCTGGAGAATGAGACCACGCCATGAGATGTAGCCGGCGTAGTGAGGGGAGATACCTGTGAGCCGCTGACGAACCGTGGATTGCCCGCCATCGGCCCCGATGACGACCTCGTGGGTCGCCCTCTCCCCTGAGGCAAACCGTAACTGTACCGCCTTAGCCGTCTGACTGAACCCGACGAGTGGGCTCCCGAGCCGATATCCGTTGGAGCCAAAGTCTGCATGGAGGCGCCTATAGACGGCGTCGTAGGAAGTGAAGCGCCAATTAGCAGCAATCTCCCCGCGAAGGGAGCCCGTTTGCCCGTCGAAGTAGCGCATGACGTGGGACGGTATGCTGAACTCCGCAACGTCCGCTCCCATCCGTTCTACCAGATAACGCGCCAGCTCGGGTTGCACAACGATACCTGTTCCGAAGCCCATGAGCGCCTCAGGTCGGCGTTCATAAACCGTAACGCTGTGTCCGGCATCACGCAACACAAGCGCTGCGGTGAGCCCGGCAAGTGACCCTCCGACAATTCCGATTTTCAATCGGCCTTCCGTTGACTTTCTGGATCTGACCATTTGACAATCTTCCCAACAAGGCACCTAGGCAGTCGTTCTCCAGGCCAGAGGCTTGATCCAGAGGCCGGCACCTGCCAACCGACAGCTCAACGGGTGAAGGCAAACGCGAGTGGGCGGAGCGGCGAGCCAGAGGCACCACGTAGCCGGATCGGCGCGGCGACAAAGCAGAACTCGTCGATCCGGTCGCGCGAGAGCTCCTCGAGGTTCACGAGCTCGATCATGGGTACCCCGGCCTCAGCGAGGAAGTGACAATGACCCGGGAGCCAGTTGTCTTCGTGTTGCGACGGTCCGACCTCGACGCACTCCTGGTCCGCTCCAATCGAGATGATGCCGTGTGACGTAAGCCACCGAGCTGCCTCAAGTCCAAGGCCGGGAGGATTCCCTAGCACTCGGCCGCCGTCGGGCCAGTAGGACATGCGGCCTGTCCGTATTAACACGACGTCTCCTCGGTCAACGCTGAGCTTGGATCGATCGAGCGCCTCCTCGCAGTCCGCGATCGTAATCGCGTACGAGTCCGGGAGGCAGGTGACCCCCCTTGTTGCGGCAATGTCAAGCAGTACCCCTCTCGCGATGAGCGGCGGAATCGTCTCAGCTCCGCACCGGGTCCAGTGCCTGCTGCCGAGATGCTCGTCTACACCGTAGTGGTTGAAGATCTCGCCTTCGACACCGAAGTGATTGAGGGCATCAATGTGGGTGCCAGTATGAGTGTACATGAAGATTACATCACCTGAATAACAGACGTGTCTGTTGACCACGTCATCAGCGCCATTCAGATTATCTACGGCGGTGCCGCGTGGGGTATGGCTCATGAACATTTGGTAGGAGGGGTCACCAGCAGCCTGAAAGCTTGGCATACCAATGAAGTAGTCGATGCTGAGGTCGTAGCAATGCGAACCGTCAGCTCGCCGAAACACTGCACCGCGTGACTCCGCGGTCATATTGTTCAAAGCGCCCAGCTGGTCGTCCGGCCCGTAGGCGCTCGCTGAGACTTCGATGTCGGCGCTCATCGCTCGCTTAAGATTTCGTGGTCGACCACTGCCCGACCGGCGAACATCGGCATCAGCCGCTCAACGACCTGTAGGTGGTAAGGATCCGTGGAGTACTGCTCAAGGCTCTCCCAAGAGTCGAAGTCCGTAATGAGAGAGCCATCCCAAGGATCACCGCTGTCGCCCGGATCACCCTGGTGTCTTCCGATCTCCCAGCCTTTTATCATTGGCAGTCGGGCTGGAAGTGTGTTGAGGATCTCGATGACCTCATCGGGATCGCTACCTCCCGCGACTCGCCAGACGAAAACATGCCGAACCACGCTTCTCTCCTTTCACTTCTGGGCTGCGGACCCATTGGTGACGGTGGCCCTAGCCGATGGCGACAGTCTCTCTCGCGATTTGGAGCTCGTGCTTGTGCCGATGCGCGAAACTCAACGACTGATTTGTGCAGTCACGCAGCACTGCTCGGTGAATGACGGGCGAGGCAGCGGGCATTCTAGGTGAATGGGGACGGGACGTCTGCTGGAGCGGGTGCCCGAACGAGGCGGGTGAGGAAGTCGATAGATCAGGCTCACGACCGACGCCGAGGGGTGGGTAGCGACGAGGGTCACCCAAACATGCGCGGCTGCTGGCGAGCAGGGACTACCCGGTACCACGTACCGGCATTTCGTCGAGAGGTTTGTCGACGCTGTCGCCTGCCTGAGCTACCTGGTGGTGCTGCGGTGGCCGGAAGGGTTCTGCTGCCTGTCTTGTGGGCCGGTGGGTGAGCTGTGGCGAGCGAGTCGGGGGCCGGCTCGTCTGTTCGTGGCTGCCGCCGCCAGACGCGGGTAGCTGCCGGGACCCTCTTCGACAAGACCGGCACGCCGCTGCCGACCTGGCTCGACGCGACCTGGCACCTCACTACCGCGAAGAACGAGATGTCCGCGCTGACCCTAGCTGAGACACTGGGGGCGAGCTCCCACGCTGGCGGTCCGATGCTGCACCGCTACCGCGTGGCGATAGTCCGGGCCGATCGCAAGCCGCTTTCGGGCGACGTCGAGCCCGACGACCCCTTCCCTAGTGGTGTCGTCCACGGCGGCAAGTGCAGTCGCGGCGCCGCGAACTCCATCGTTGCGGTGCCTCTCGAGCTCCACAGCCCGAAGGGCCTCGGTCGGGCGCGTCTCGCCACGTCCCGGACGCCTCCGGGGAGAGCCTCGTGCCCTTCGTGTGCCAGGTCGTCGCACCTGCCTCGCTGGTACTCACCAACGCCTGGGGCGGCCACAACGACCTCACGAAGCACCCCTATACCCACAAGGCCGTGTCGCTATCGGCCTCGGTCGACCCGGCTCACGTCGTGACGCCCGGCGTCGACCGGGTGGCCAGCTTTCTCAAGCCCCGGATCCTCGGCACGTACCAAGGCTCGGTCGACCCCGTGTACCTGCAGGCTTACCTTCAGGTTCAAACGCAGGACCTCTCGCAACAGGGGCGCGGTGTTCCGGCGGCTCATCGAGCAGGCAGTCGCCACGGGCCCGTCACCGAGGCCGGCGTTGCCCATGGCTAGCGATGGACCGGCGACCCAACATGTAGGGGGCGGTGACGCTAGCCGCTACCCCCGTAGCGACAAAAGTTCCGGATCCTTTGTGTGTTGTTGATACATACGCGGGGTAGCTTCTGAGTAGAGTTTCCTTGTGCGATCGTCATCGCGAGGCACGTCGGTGAGGCAATCTGTCGTCGTCGTCGTCAATGATGAACACTATGAGTTCGAGGTTGAACCACGCTTACTCCTATCGGACTTTATCAGGCACGAACTCCACCTGACGGGCACTCATGTTGGTTGCGAGCACGGAATTTGCGGTGCCTGCACTATATTGCTAGATGATCTCCCGGTGCGGTCTTGCATGATACTTGCCGTCCAAGTGAACGAACATTCCATTCGGACAGTGGAATCTTTGGCGGATCAGTCCGAGTACCATCCGCTTCAACGTGCCTTTCACGAGAGTCATGCTTTGCAATGCGGCTTCTGTACGCCAGGTCTCTTAATGACCCTCGAGCCCATCGTGCGGGCAGGAATGCGCTTGAGTGACAGTGAGGCCCGAGTAGCGCTTTCGGGCAACCTCTGTCGCTGCACTGGGTATCAGCAGATCATCGACGCTCTCCAGCTCGCCCTTTCCGAAAGCTCGTGCTCGGTTATTGAGGCACCCGCTCCCGAGAAGTCCAATCTGAGCTGACTCGTCGTACCGCCGCCATGCCTACTGTATCCCTGCGATCGCCTTGGCGCGGCGCCGTGCCAGCCACGGAGCGATCACCCTGGCTCCGGGAGGCGCTCCGGCGAGAGGTTGGCCCGGGACCGCGAAGCCTGCAGGAAAGCCTGCGCTGTGACGTGTGTATTGTCGGCGGTGGCTATAGCGGGATGTGGACCGCACTTGAGCTCCGTGCCCGTCATCCGTCTCTTGAGATCGTCGTGCTTGAAGGCGACGTCTGCGGCGGCGGTGCCTCAGGCACGAATGCCGGCTACCTAGGAAGCCTGTGGCCGAAGATGAAGAGTCTGAGGGCCATGACAACATCGGAGGAAGCAGGGCGGATCGTCGACGCCTCGTCACAGGCTGTTGAGGCGATTGTGGCTTTCTGCGATGAGCACTCCATCAAGGCACAGCTGCGCCGGAGTCCGCACCTGTGGGTAGCGTCCAATGCCGCTCAGCTCGCAGCGCTGGACAAGATGTCACGACTTCCCGGCCTTCCTTTCCGGCGGCTGACTCGTGAGGAGGCGATCGAGGCGACCGGCTCGGGTGTACACATGGGGGGCCTTGCCGATGAGGCCGCCTTGACGGTACAGCCTGCGCTGCTAGCGCGGGGGCTCCGCAGGGTTGCTCTGGAGGAGGGCATCCAAGTCTACGAGCAGACGCCCGTGGTGTTGCTGCGATCCATGGGAGGCGTCACAGTCACGACTGAATGCGGTGCTGTCGTGCGAGCTGAGCGAGTTGCACTCACAATCAACGCCTGGGCCTGCGAACTTCCCGGCTTGTCCGATAGCATGGTCTTGCTAGCGAGCGACAGCCTGCTCACGACGCCGGTCCCGGACCGCCTCGAGCAGCTCGGTCTCGGTCAGGGATTCGCTGCCTCAGACGTGCGTCGCCGGCTCAACTACTACAGAACGACCGGTGACGGACGTCTCCTGTTCGGCAAGGGAGCGGTCGACCTCCGTTTAGGCTCGCGGTTAGGTGGCACTGCGTGGGGACCTTCAAACCGTCTCCGGCTCCTGAGGCGGCACATGGACCGGCTCTATCCTTCCCTGGCGAACGATCAACCCGCATTCACGTGGACGGCTCCGGTCGAGTACTCGACCACGTCACTTCCCTTCTGCGATCAAGTACCTGGCGTGCCAGGAGCTTGGTATGCCACGGGATACTCCGGGAGCGGGATAGGCCCATCCCGACTCCTCGCCCGGATACTCGCTTCGCTCCTGGCGGGTGACGCCGACGAATGGAGGTCGAGTGTACTAGTAGGAAAGCCGTCGATACGGCTTCCTCCAGAGCCGGTGCGCTGGCTCGGAGGCCAGTTCGTTAGGCTCGCCCTTGCTCGGAGCGAATCCGTCGAGGATCGCGGTAACTCGCCGAGCGCCCTTGTTCGCAGGGCTGCAGCTGCCGACCCGACCACATTCTCCGCCTCGTGAGTGGGCACGAAGTACGCTCTGCCCGGAGTCGAAGAGTGAGCGTAAGGTTGCACAGGAGCGCCGGGATGGACACGCCGCGTGAACTTGAGAATGAGATCCACCAGCTCGCCTCAGTGCTAAGAGCGCGAATCCCCGAGTGTGCCAACGCTATCAGTAGGCGGGTGCACGACGAAGTACCCGAGTACTTTGTGAGCGACGATCCGGGCCTCGCCGACGCCGAGCAGTCTGCTGTCTTCTCAGCTCTGAACGGCATATTCGACGCTTTCGATGACCGTGTCAATTTACCGACGGGTGCGCCCGAGGCAGCCCTGAGGGAGGCCCGACTAGCAGCTCAGGCTGGAGTGGAGTTGCACGCTCTACTCCGTACCTGGAGGGTCGCCCAGGCCACCACGTGGGACTTTATTCTCGAGGTGGTGACAGACCAGATCACGAACCCGTCTCTCCGTTCGGCCGTCCTGCGACGCGTGTCGCAGCTCCACTTCGTATGGAACGACCGCGGAATGGCTGCCCTGATCGACGCATATGAACGCGAGCGAGCCTCGCTCTTTATGCGCGGTGTCAAGCGGGAGGAGCAAATCCTGATTCAAGATGTCCTCGCCGGATTCCCGCCGGTGAGCTCGCGCTTCTCGTACAACTTCCAAGGCGAACATATAGGCTTCGTCGCATGGGGCGACAGCCCGGAGGAAGCCGCCACTCGTTTTGGAAGCTGGGCGGGCGCCGATCTTCTCCAGATGAAAGGGACCGACCACTCAGTGATCGGTTGGGCAGGGCGGCCCGTACGAAGCTCCCGACCCAAATCAATCAAGCCTTTCGTATGCCCACGGAACACCTTCCTCGCTTGCGGCGAGTCGAGCCTCGGAATCGAGGGCTTTAGGCTAACCTATCGCCAAGCATGGCTTACCTACCGAGTGAGCAGGATGCTCCGTCAGCCGGTCACGCACTACGCCGACGTTGCCCTTGAAGCGTTAATGCTACGAGACCTTCAGGGCGCGCGAGATCTCGTTAACTATTCACTCGGCTCGCTCGCCGAGTCCAGTCACAGAG
>JBOGFX010000208.1:0-7849 GCA_050743805.1 Acidimicrobiales bacterium | reverse complement strand
ACGTCAACTGGTTCCGCAAGGACGCCCAGGGCCGCTGGCTTTGGCCCGGCTATGGGGAGAACTCCCGGGTCTTGGAGTGGATCTTCGACCGGGTGAGCGGCAAGGCCGAGGCCGTCGAGACCCCAATCGGCTGGGTGCCGGTGCCCGGTGCCATAAACCTCGAGGGGACCCAGGTCACAGCCGCTGACATGGAGGAGCTTCTCAGCGTCGACCAAGACGAGTGGAAGGCGGAGGTACCCCTCATCCGGGAGCACTACGCCAGGTTCGGCGACCGCATACCCAAGACCCTTGCTCGAACCGTCGACGAGTTGGAGGCCAAACTGGCGCACTGAGCACCGTCGTGCTCACCGGAGCTGGGCCCGCTGGCCACCGCAGGCATCCCTTGATGCCATCTCGGCCGAGCCGACGGCGCGCAGCAAATGGCTGCGGCTCGGTAAGACAGCAGACCTCTCCAAGATGCTGCCCGTACCAACGCGGAACCCGAGACTTAAGCGCCCCTGGTGAACCAGATGGCGGACCTCGGGTCTTTCAAGCAGCCGCGCCACTCGGTAGGGCAGGCTGCTGACGTGGAGATGCGAGCACCGGGACCAGGGTCTTTAACGGGGCAGCGATGACCGGCCCGTCACCGATGGCATCGGGGGCCGTGTCGGCCTTGCTGGTGGACGCGATCCGGTCATAACGAGCTGTGCGGTAGCGAAGGAGAGTCCGGCGCCCAGGGCGCTTGCCTTGCCACGGGCCAAGCCGACAAGCCCTCGCCCACCAGCCCGTCATGTTCAACGATCCAACTGCGCACTCTGACACCGCGGTTCGGTTGCAAGGTGGAGGCGAGATCGCAAGCTATCGACGTCAGGGCAACCATGCTGGGCCCCTGGCGGTGTGACTAGGGCAGTGTGCGGGTAAAGCGAGGCCGTGTTCGAAGCCGAGAACATTCGGGACTGGCGTGGCCACGACGTGGTCGACGTAGCCGGGGCTCGCATCGGCGAGCTCGAAGCCATCTACGTCGATACCGCCAGCGATGTGGCGTCCTTCGCTTCGGTTCGCACAGGGCTCCCGGGTCGGCGCCGCCTCGTCTTCGTGCCCCTGACCGGGGCCAAGGTTTCCCCACGCCACCTCAAGGTCGCCTACAAAAAAGCGGTGGTGAAAAGGTCGCCGTGGATCGGCACCGACGACGAGTTGCTCGCCGACGACGAGGTGCCGCTCTTCGAGCACTATGGCCTCGAGCACGCCTCGGGCAACAATGGCCGGCGACTCGCCAGACGCTGAGATGGCTTGGTTCTTCCTGCTCGTGATCGTGGCGATCGGGCTCGGCATCGCAGGCGCCGTGATCGAGGGCTTCGTGTTCCTGTTGGTCATCGCCTGCATAGTTTTTGCCCTCGATCTCATCTTCTTGGGAACCGTGATTCGTGGCCGTCGTAGAACCCCCTCGCGCTGAGCCGAGCCTCTTCAACTGAGACCAGCGACGAGAGCTGATTATCCTGCGAGTAGCCTCTCGCCAGCCGAGAAGGCGGGAGGCGCTGATGGCTGTGCAGGCGTATGTGCTGGTCCAGACCGACGTAGGCAGGGCAGCTGAGGTCACGCGCCTGATGCGCGAGATAGACGGCGTGGTATCCGCCGAGAACGCGACGGGCCCCTACGACGTGATAGCGCTCTTGCAAGCAGGCTCGGTCGACGAGGTGGGGCGGCTTGTCGTGAGCGAGGTCCAACGCATCGAGGGGATCACGCGGACAGTCACCTGCCCCGTGGTAAATCTCTGAGCCTTGGGTGCCTGCCCGCCGACCGAGCCCGCCTCCGCTCAGGCGGTGCTACCCCCGTCGGTGCTGACTATCGCCCCGGTCATGTTCTTCGCCTTGTCCGAAGCGAGGAAGAGCATCAGGTCGACCACGTCGGTCGTATCGGCGATCCGGTGCAACGGTATGCGCGACTCCCAAGCCGCGCGCATTGTTGGGTCGTCCATGGAAGCAGCGCTCATCGGCGTGTAGACCGGACCGGGGGCAACGGCATTGACCCGGATCCCGTACTGAGCGAACTCCTTCGCCGCTGCCTGGGTGAACCCGTGCACGGCGGCCTTGGAGATGCAGTAATGGAAGAGCTCCCCGCCGGGGCGGAAGCCACCCGAGGATCCGACGTTGACGATCACACCGGGGTGGCTGTCCGCGATCATCTGCTTCACGACGATTTGGGTTGTGACCAGCATCCCGCGCATGTTGGTCGCCAAGACCTTGTCGAACACCTCGAGGGGGATGTCCGAGATACGCCAATGACCTCCCGTGATGCCCGCGACATTGAAGAGCATGTCGATCGGGCCCAGCTCTGTGGTGATCTGGTCCACGACCGCGGAGACCGAGTCTTCCGAAGAGACGTCCATGCCGAGACCCAGCGTTCCGAGCTCGCCGGCTATCTCCTTAGCTCTCGACTCGTCGACGTCGGTTAAGCCAACCCGAGCTCCTTCACGTGCAAGGGCACGTGAGAGGTCTCCGCCGATTCCTCCAGCCCCGCCTGTCACCAATGCGACCTTGTCCTCGAACCCCATGGTCAGCTCCTCTGAATCTCGATGATGCAAGAAATCTAGCCAGGCTCGAGCGATGGGGATCTCGCCGGATCCTTCACCCGCACCGCATGGGAACTGCGAGCCGTTGTTCGAGGGACCGCCAACCAGCGGTCAGCGCTGAACTGCCAGGTCTGCCTGAGGACGGGAGCCACGAGAGGCAACTGGGCGGGCCCGGGTGGCGAGCGTCGCGCCCTGTCGTCCAGCCCCACCGATGCGCCTCTGCCACGATGTCTCCATGAGCGCACCTGCGGCCCTGAACTGCGGGGGTGACATCGCTTCGTGAACAGCGCAAAGCCGTCCGCCGCCGCCTACGCACCCGGGAGGGTCAACCTGATCGGCGAGCACACCGACTACAACTCGGGAACAGCGGTCCCCATGACCATAAGCATGGGGACCGAGGTGCGCTACGAAGCCGGCGGTGACCAGTTGGTCGTCGAGAGCGACCTCGAGCGGAGCGCTGCGGTTGTGATCTCGCCTTGCGTGGAGATCGAGTCGTTGGTCCCTTGGGTCCGCTTGTGTGCCGCGCTGGTTCGAATCGCAGCGCCGGGTCTCACCGGCCGTATCGCGGTGACCTCGTCGCTGCCCTCGGGCGCGGGCCTCGCGTCGAGCGCCGCTTTGGGCGTGGCGATGTGCCTCGCCGTGGGGGTGAAGCCTGAACCGATCACCCTGGCGCAGGTGTGCCAAAAGGCAGAAGAGGCCGTAGGAGTCCCGTCGGGTCTCATGGACCCCCTGGTGGTGGCGGCCTCGTTGCCCGATCACGCGTTGCTCATCGACTTCGCAGAGCTGTCGACCCGGGCGATCGAGCTGCCCGAGGACCTCGAGATCGTCGTCGTGGACTCGGGCGAGCGTCGCACCCTTTCGTCCTCTGTCTACGCGGAACGCAGGGCCGAGTGCGAGGCCGCCGCGTCACGGCTCGGCGTACCGCTGGGTCTCGCGCCACAAGACGCACCTGGGGCGATCGGGGATCCGGTCCTAAGAGGCCGGGCCCGTCACGTCGTGTCGGAGGTGCGCCGCGTTGGCACCTTCGTCGATGCTCTGGGCGCGGGCGATTACGAGACGGCGGGAGGGGCGCTCATCGAGAGCCACCGGTCGCTGCGCGACGACTTCGGGGTCTCGACGCCGGCCCTCGACGCCCTGGTGGAGGAGGCCTGCTCCATGGAGGCCGTCTACGGTGCCCGTCTCACCGGCGCCGGCCTGGGAGGCTGCATCATCGCCCTGTGCCGACCGGGCGCCAAGCTCGACCTCGGAACCCAGCTCTGGCGGGTTCGCCCGGGAGGCGCCGCCCACAAGCTGGCGCCCCTCGCCTGAAGCCGCGGCTATTTGAGACCGACGACCCGGGCCGCCTCGGCAACGGAGGCGCAGGCCAGCGCGGCCAGCACCCTGGCGGCCGCTCCGCTGTCGAGCGCCTGGCAGGCCGCCTCGACCCCGTGGGCCATGTCGTCCACCCTGCCCGCTACGACCAGGGCGGCGGCGGCATTGAGGACACCTATGTCTCTGTGAGGCCCCGTCTTTCCCTCCAAGACGGCCCGAATCGCGGCTGCGTTGAAGGCGGCGTCGCCACCGGAGAGCTCGCTCAGCGTCGATCGAGAGAACCCCAGATCCAACGAGTCAAGCCTGCGGGTCGACAGCTCGAAATCCGTCCCATCCCCGATCAGGTCGACAATCGTGGATGGCGCGGTGACGCTGAGCTCGTCGAGACCGTCGTCTGCGTACAGGACCATCGCCCGCACGCTGCCGGTCGCCCCTAGGACCCGGGCCATCTTCTCGGCCATCGAGGGGTCGCTCACCCCGACAAGCTGGCGGCGGACGTGAGCGGGGTTCGCCAAAGGCCCCAGGAAGTTGAAAACGGTTGGCACTCCGAGCTGACGACGCACGCCTGCTGCGTGTCGGTACCCGGGGTGAAAGCGCGGGGCGAAGCAGAAGCCCATGCCGGCTTCGGAGATGCACGCAGCGACACCTTGGGGCGCCAGGTCCGCCACCACCCCCAAGGCTTCGAGAACGTCGGCCGTTCCGACCGACGACGACGCCCCACGGTTCCCGTGCTTGCAGACGCGAGCTCCAGCCCCTGCAGCGATCAAGGCCGCCAGCGTCGAGACGTTGATGCTCCCGAGACGGTCTCCACCGGTTCCGACCACGTCGAGGGGATCTCCATCGATCTCTAGCGCCTCGGCGTGCGCGAAAAGAGCGCGGACCAGACCGACGATCTCGTCGACCGTCTCACCCTTGGTCCGCAAGGCGATAGCGAACGCGGCAACCTGGGCCTCGGTTGCCTCGCCCTTCAAGACGATGTCGAAGGCGCAAAAGGCCTCCTCGGAGGTCAGGGGCTCCCCATTGACGAGTCTTGCCAGAACCCCGGACCAACCACCCAAAGCGGCAAAGCTCACGGCCATCTGGCAAGCCTCGCGCTCAGAGCCAGACGAGCCCAACTCGGGACCAGGACCCAGATCCCACTCGAGTGCCTCGGGACGCGCTCGCTCTTCGATGGCCTGCTGACGGTGGCTCAGGCTGACTTGCGGCGCTGTCGGACGATTCGGCGCCTCTCGCGTTCGGTGGTCCCCCCCCAGACCCCCTCACGCTCGCGATGAGCCAGGGCGTGCTCCAGGCAGGCCTGACGAACCGGGCATTCGGCGCATATCGCCTTGGCCTCCTCAGCGTCGACCTCGTCGTCGGTAGCAGGGAAGAAGATCTCGGCATCGAGACCGCGGCAGCTGGCACGTTTGCGCCACGCGGTGGCACTCATCAGAAAATTCCTTGTCACAGGGGGTCTTGCCTCTTAATGCTGCCGACCCCTGCCCGCTGAGCAGGGAAAATCGGCGAACGGCAATTATGGCCCACGTGCCAGTCGCTGTAAAGGCCAGGGGCCCAAGGCCAAGGGCCCTGTAAAAGCACCATTGCAGGCCACGGGGCGGCCGCCGAGACTCAGCTGACCGACTCCAAACCGCGCTCGAAACGCCCGATGTGAGATTTCTCGGCCCTGACCAGGCATTCCAGCCAATCGGCAATCTCGGCGAAGCCCTCAGACCTCGCGGTCTTCGCGTAGGCGGGGTACATGTCGGTCAGGTCGAGCCTCTCGGCTTCGATCGCCGCACGCAGGTTCTCCACCGTGCTTCCGACGGGCTGGCCGGTCACCGTGTCACCCAGCTCGAAGAGGAATTCGAGGTGCCCGAAGGCATGCCCGGTCTCGACTTCGGCCACCGAGCGAAACAACGCAGCCACATCGGGATAGCCCTCGGCCTCCGCCCGCTGTGCAAAGTAGAGATACCGCCGGTTGGCCTGGCTCTCTTGGGCGAATGCATGTCTCAGGTTGGCCTCGGTCTTAGAGCCTTTCAGGGCGGCCATATCGCCTCCTCTTTCAAATCTGGGAGAAGTTCAGCGCACCAGATCCCATGAGTCTTCGATCTTGTCGGCAAAACCGCAACCGTCGGTGTTCCAAACCCGCGAAGGCCCTGCTGGGTGGGCGCTCACGAGACGTGAAGGCCCGACCCGCTACCACGCTTCGAAGCGACGCGTTGCGCTCGAGGTGCACGACCCGAGGCCGCCCTGGCGATCCGATCGCAGCGATCAGGAGTTCGATGGGCTCTGGCTGATCCTTGTGATCTCGGTCAAACCGCCAACGACGAGGAGCCTGCAGCACGGCCGCGGCACCTCTGACCAAGGCCCGGGACCGAGAGAAGCTGGTCGCCAGGGTGGCGAGCCAAAGTGCGCGATCGCGATCGCGCGACGGACTCTGCGGACCCCTCGAAGGTGAGGATCCTTCCGGGGCGGGATCGAGAAGCGAGGGCTCGTCATCAGCGCCATCTTGGTGATAGACGTCGGGAGCTCGTCGGTGCGAGCCGCGGTGCTGACCGACGATGGTTCCCTGAGACATCTGAGCCAAAGACCCATCCACGTCGCAAGCCCCGCTCCCGGGCTGGTTGAGGTCGATGGAAGCGAGATCGGCCAGGTCGTGATCGAGCTGGCAGTGAAGACGCTCGAAGAAGCAGGGCCCGTGCAGGGAGTGGGAATAGCGAACCAGCGCGCTACCACCCTGGTCTGGGAGCGCGGGAGCGGTGAGCTCGTGGGGCCGGGCATAGGTTGGCAGGACCTGCGCACGGTCGGGACCTGTCTCGGCATGCAGGCCGATGGGTTCCGTTTCCCGCCCAACGCTTCGGCAACCAAGCTCTCGTGGCTCTTGGATCAGTTCGACCCCGAGCGCGTGCGTGCCGGCGAGCTCTGCTTCGGCACCATCGACACATGGTGCGCTTGGGTGCTGAGCGAAGGAACCGTCCACGCCACCGACGCGACCAACGCGTCGGTGACCGCCTTGATGACCGACGATGGCCGTGGGTGGGACGGCCGTGTCCTCGAAGCGCTCCACATTCCTCCAGAGCTGTTACCCGACATCGTCGACTCTTCGGGTGTGATCGGAGAAGCCCGCGGCCTTCCCGGCGCGCCCCCAATCTGCGGGATCGCCGGTGACCAACAGGCGTCTCTCTTCGGCCAGGGGTGCACCAGACCCGGCCTTGCCAAGGCGACGTTCGGGACCGGGGGAATGCTCGACCAATGTGTCGGGGAGATGGCGACCGGCCCCATCGCTCAGCTCGCCCCCGGAGGCACCTTCCCGCTCGTGGCCTGGCGCAGAAGAGGCCGTAACGTTTATGCCATCGAGGCTCTCATGCTTTCCGCCGGGAGCTGCGTCGACTGGTTGCGCGATGACATCGGGATCATCACCGACTCGTCGAGCTCCCAACAGATTGCGTCCCGATGCCAGGACACAGGGGGCGCCTGGTTCGTGCCCGCGCTGGTGGGTCTGGGCACCCCGCTGTGGGACTTCGGTGCCCGGGGGACGCTCCTCGGTGTCACGCTGGGCACCGGAAGGGCCGAGCTCGTCCGCGCCGTGCTCGAAGGGGTCGCACACCGAGGTGCTGACCTGCTCGAGGCCGCGGAGACCGACAGCGGCCAACGGGTGAGCACACTTCGCGTCGACGGGGGGATGTCAGCCAACGAAGTCTTCGTGCAGGCCCTGGCGAACGCGACGGGCCGCCCGATCGAGCTGTCCGAGAACATCGAGGCAACGACCATGGGAGCGGGGCTGCTCGCCGGGCTGGGCGCCGCCTTGTGGCGCGACGAGGATGAGACCTCAGCGGCATACCGGCCGCGGCGCACCGTCGAGCCGGCGAACACCGACTCCGAGCGGGTCGCAGCTCGGGAGCGCTGGTTCGCCGTGCGCGAGCGCGCGCTCGAAACGATCCCCGAGCTGTCCGCCATCAAGTTCTGAGCTCGGTGATCCGCGAGTCGGACCTCGGAGATGCTCCTTGTGAC
>JBOGFX010000207.1:0-7588 GCA_050743805.1 Acidimicrobiales bacterium | reverse complement strand
CCTCAAGGCCTCCTGGATCGACGGTGGGGTGATCACCGCAGGCAACTCGTCACAGATCAGCGACGGCGCCTCCGCGGTCATGGTGATGTCCGAGGGCCGCGCCGGCTCGCTCGGAGCACGACCGCTCGCCCGGCTCGTGTCCTTTGCGACCGCTGCCTGCGATCCGCTCCTGGCGCAGGCAGCGACCATCCCGGCCACCACGCTCGCTTTGAAGCGTGCCGGGCTGGGCGTCGACGAGATCGACCTGTTCGAGGTCGATGAGTCCTTTGCCTCGGCCGTCCTCGCGTGGAGCCTGGAGCTCGGTCCGCAGATGGACAGGGTGAACGTTAACGGCGGTGCCATCGCGCTCGGCGATCCCGTCGGGGCCTCGGGCACGAGACTGCTGACCACGCTGGTCCACGAGCTCGCCCGGCGAAAGCTCCGCTATGGGCTGGTGACCATCGCGGGCGCCCTGGGCACAGCCAATGCCTGTGTCGTGGAGAGCCTGGGCTGATGGGAGCAGATCAGCCCAGGGCTCACCGGTAGCGGGTGGCCATCATGAAGGCGACGAAGACGAGGACCAGTCCCGCTGCCAGGTACCACGCGCTGACCGCACCCGGCAGGACCGTCAGGTAGTTGAGGAGGATCACCAAGATCCCCACCACTATTAGAGCGACGATCGCCGGGCCGAACAGCGGACCGCTGTGACGGACCTTCTTGGGCGTGGGGCGGGTGTAGCGGCCGCTCATCTCGGGGGGCGTGTAGCGGCCGACTCCCCCGACCGTCTCGGGACGTCCCTTGGTCTTGGGGCGCCCGGTCGCAGGCTTGGGTTTGCCCGTGTCGCTCTTGGATCCGCCAGCCACGGGCCTCGACACTAGCGAGTCCACCCGGCCCGGTAACGTACGGCCCGGGTGGCCGCCAAAGTCCTGCTGATCGACAATTACGACTCCTTCGTCTACAACCTCGTCCAGGAGATGGGCGAGCTCGGAGCCGACCCCGTCGTGGAACGCAACGATGCGATCGACCTGAGGCGGATCGAGGCTCTCTCCCCCGATGGGATCGTGATCTCTCCGGGCCCCGGACGGCCCGAGTCCGCCGGGATCTCGATGCAGGTGGTGGCCGAGCTCGGGGGGAAGATCCCGATCTTGGGCGTCTGCCTGGGGCACCAGTGCATCGCCCAGGTCTTCGGGGCCAGGATCGTCGGTGCCCCCACTCTCATGCACGGAAAGACCTCCGAGATCCGCCACGACCGCACCGGTCTATTCGCAGGCCTACCCGACCCCCTGGTCGCGACCCGCTACCACTCCTTGGTCGTCGAGCCTGGCAGCGTCCCAAGGGAGCTCACGGTGACCGCGTCGGCCAAGGACGGGGTGATCATGGGCCTTTCCCATCGCCACATGCCAATCTTCGGGGTGCAGTTCCACCCCGAGTCGGTCCTCACCTACGAGGGTCCGCGCCTGCTCGAGAACTTCCTCGGCTCACTTGAAAGCTGAGGGTTTCTCATGGTGGCCCGCCGCCCGGAGATGGAGGGGTCGTGGTGGTGGTCGATTGAGCCGCGCTGCAGGTGGTGATGGTGACCGTCGCGGGCACGTTGACCTGGGTGCCCGCACCCGGGTCCTGGGAGACGACGTTGCCGTTCTGGCCCGGCGTGCAAGAGCTGGTTGTGGCCGTCGCCACCGTCAAACCCTGACCGGTCAAGACCCCGTTGGCGTCGCTGGCCGCAAGGCCGACCACGTTCTTCACGACCACCTGGCAGGGCCCCGAGGATACGACGAGGTTCACCACGGTCCCGCGGGCCACCTCGGTCTCGCTCGCGGGGCTCGATCCCGAGACCGAGCCTGCGCCCACCGAGTTTGAGCACGCCTGGCTCTGGTTGCCCACCGAGAGGCCGAACTGAGCCAGCTGCGCCGAGGCCGCGGAGGGGCTCAGGCCGATCAGGTTCGGAACCGCGACCTGGTTGGTGGGAGAGGGGATCGAGATGGTGACGGTCGATCCGTGCTTGATCTTGGTTCCCGCGTTCGGGGTCTGGGAGAGCACGACGTTCTGGGGTCCGGAGCTGCCCACGAACTTGACCTCGGGCCGGAGTCCCTTCTGGGTGAGGATCGCCTCGGCGGTGGCGAGCTCGTCGTTCTCGACATTGGGAACCACGACCAGCTCGGGACCGAGGCTGACCACGAGGTCGACAGCGGTCTTCGATGACACCTTGGAGCCCGCGGATGGGTCGGTGGCGAGCACGACGCCCGGATCTTGGCTCGCCGCACGCTGGGTGGTCCTCCCCACGACGAGGCCGTCGTGGACGATCGTGTGCTCCGCCTGGGCCAGGCTCTGGCCCACCACGTCGGGCACGGAGATCCGGCCCGCGAAGGTGGCAACCAGGAAGTAGGCGACAACTCCCAGCGCGGCCAGCAGCGCCATCAGGATCAGGATCCAGGCCCTCGACCGCCGAGCTCTGCGGGGCTCGCCCGACCTCGGACGGGGTAGCGGGACCGGAGAAGTGACCACAGCGGTCGCAGCCCCGACGACGCCCGTCGGCTCGAGGGCGCCGTTGGTCGACTCCGCGACGACGGCCTTACCCTCCCTGAACCGCTCGAGATCGGCCCTCATCTCCTCGGCGTCGCCGTAACGCAGGTCTGGTGACTTGGCCATGGCCTTCATCACCACGGCTTCGAGGCCCGGCGGGACCGTCTCCAAGATCTCCGTGGGCTTGGGGGCGACCTCACGCACGTGCTTGGACGCCACCGAGACCGGCGTGTCTCCCAAGAACGGTGGCCGCCCCGTCAGCATCTCGAAGAGCACGACCCCCAACGAGTAGATGTCGGTTCGGGCATCCACCCCGATCCCCTCCGCCTGTTCCGGGGAGAAATAGGTGGCCGTCCCCATCACGGCGCCGGTCTGGGTGAGGCTCTCCTCGGTGTTGACCGCCCTCGCGATCCCGAAGTCGGTCACCTTGACCTCTCCGTCGTCTGTGATGAGCACGTTGCCCGGCTTCACGTCCCGGTGGACGACGCCGTGACGGTGCGCGGAGGCCAGGGCGGCGGCCACCTGGGAGGTGATCTCAGCGGCTCGCGAGGGCTCTATAGGGCCGGTCTCGCGCAGCACGGCGGACAGAGGCCGCCCGTCGACGTACTCCATGACGATGAAGTACGACCCTGAATCCTCGCCCCAGTCGAACACCGGAACGATGTTTGGGTGCGAAAGCCGCGCCGCCGACTGCGCCTCCCTTCTGAAGCGCTCGACGAAGGCGCGGTCGACGGAGAGCTCGGGGAACAGCACCTTGAGAGCGACCGTGCGATCCAAGAACCTGTCTCGGGCACGGTAGACCTCCGCCATGCCGCCACGTGCGACGAGATGGGTCAGCTCGTATCGGTCCGAGAAGACGCGCGGTACTTCGACGGGTTGCATGGCGCCCAGAGCCTAGGTTGGGACGCTGTGTCCGAAAGCCGTGTTCATCCCAGCGCGTCCAGCAACATCTCGTTGGCGATCGGCCCGGCGACCGTCGCTCCCTGGGTGTCGAGCGGCTGGTAGGGGACGACCACCGCGATCGCGATCTGGGGGTTGTTCGCGGGGGCGAACGCGATCATCCAGTCTGCGACCGAGGTGACCGTCGGAGATCCAACCTGCGCGGTGCCGGTCTTGGCTGCGACGTTGAGCGAGGCAGAGAAGACCCCGGCTGCAGTTCCTTTGGTCGCGACCCCCTGCATGAGAGGGATCACCTGGGAGGCCGCCTGAGACGAGGTGGCCTGCTTCCACACCGTGGGCTGGTAGGTCTCGATCACCTTGCCCTGGGAGTTCGTGACCTTCCACATCAGGTGCGGGACCATGATCGTGCCGTGGTTGGCGATGGCCGCCGCCACCATCGCGTTCTGCAGCGCTGTCGTCGCGACATCCTGCTGTCCGAAGGCGGAGTAGGCCTGGCCGGGGACCCCCGGCTCAGAGCCGTTGGCCAACTGTTGAGCCGTCGGATATTGCGACGCCTGGGTGATGAACCCGTGGGTGGGGTCGTTGGGACCCAGGTCGAGCGGCGGGCGTGAGTTGAACCCGAACAGCTGCGCCTGCTGCGCGAGCGTGTCGCCGCCGAGCAGCAGGCCGAGCTTTGCATATCCGGGGTCACAGGACTCGGGGAGCATCTGGACGATGGTCCCCCCGCAAGGGCCCGCGGCGGCGGCTGTGTCCGCGTCGTTGCAGATCTGCTTGTCGGTGTCGGGGATGTTGGTGAGGCACGGCGCGACCGGGAAGTTGTAGGTGGCGAGCGCCGGATCGAGGTTGTAGATGGCGGCCGTGGTGATCACCTTGGCGGTCGATCCGGGCGCGATGGTGCTGTAGGTGGCCATCGGATAGATCGGCTTGAATCCCTCGGCGTCGGGCTGGTTGTACAGGCTGTACCACTGGATGGCGGTCTTGGCATCTGGGGATGCGAGAGGCGAGGGGTCGAAACCCGGGGTGGACGCCATGGCGACGATCGACCCGTCGCTCGGTCGGATCATCACGATCGCACCGTCTTTGTTCGCGCCGGGCAGGCCGTTGAGAGCGTCGATCGCGTCCTGCTGCAGCTTGGGGTCGACGGTGAGCCACAGGTCCTCTGTTCTGGCCGGTGGCGGGGAGAGCAGCTGGCTCAGGTTCTGCGGCGATTGCTTGTGAAGGCTCAACGCCTGGCTGTAGTAGCCCTCTGTCCCGCTCACGCAACCGATGGTGGGCACCGCCTGGTTGCAGACGCCGACGATGTGGGAGAACAGGGCTCCGGTCGGGTACTGGCGCTCAAACTGGTACCTGGCGCTGCCTGGCGGAGCGACCCGGACCGACTGAGCGAGCAACGTCCCGTCGGCGGCGAAGATCCGCCCACGCTGGTTGTCATAGTCCGGAGCCCTGTTCACCGGGTTGTCCGGGGAATGCGCGAGCGCAGAGGCCTTCTTGAACTGGATGTTGGCAAGCTGCACGACGACCAGGGCGAAACAGATCACCAGGACCAGGCCGAGCCAACGGATGCGCCGACCCATCTCAGGGGCCTACCGGGGAGCCGAGTGCGTGGTCGCTCACCCACTCCTCGTGGAGGTTGGCGATGTACTGGCGGCTCGCCTCGAGCGACGGCTCGTCCAGGGTGCTTCGCAACGCGGGCAGCCGGAAGGCCATGACCTCTTGGGTGCTCACAGGGCTCACCGTGACCAGCTTGGGCTCGAATCCGGCGAAGCCGCCCTGGCGTCCCTGGTAGATGGCCAGATGGGCCTGGTGGATGGCCACGTAGAAGTTGTCCATCGCGTACCAGTGGACCACGGCTATGGCTCCCGCGGGCACCGCCAGGACCAAGAGCAGGAACAGCACGACGCGGGCCGTGATCCTCCTCGGGGCCCCGAGCCGGAGCCTTCGCGCCCGACGACTCTCCTTGGGCGCAGGAAGCGTGGGCGGCGCGGGGGCGGGACGCTCGGCGCGCACGAGCGTCTGCACGGCCGCCGCGCGAACCACCCCGGTGACATCGGGGGAAGCCCCTTTCGGCTTGCCCGCTGCGAGCACCGGCGCCATTGGGTTGAGACCCCCGTCGGTGCTGGGAGCGGGGCCACTGGCCGGTGGCTCCTGGGGGACGGCCGGCGGGGGGGACATCGACGGCGACGCGGGCAGCACCTTGGAGAAGACGGGTTGACCCGAGATGCCCTCCTCTCCCACGAGCACGTCAACTACCACCACGGTCACGTTGTCGCTGCCGCCGTGGGCGTTGGCCCGGTCCACCAGCGCACGGGCCGCCTTACGGGGGTCGCGCACCGAAGCCAGCACCTGGGTCATCTGCTCCAGGCTGACCTCGTTGCTCAGGCCGTCACTGCACAATAGGAGGCGATCGCCACTGGACACGTGCAGCTCCCACAGGTCGACATCGACCCCGGGGCCGACGCCCAGAGCCCGTGTGAGAATGTGACGCTGCGGATGGACCTGCGCTTCGGCCTCGGTCATCTCACCGTGACGAAAGCGCTCTTCGGCCAGGCTGTGATCGGAGGTCAGCTGGCGGAGCTCGCCGCGCGACATGAGGTAGGCGCGGGAGTCCCCGACGTGGGCGAGGCACATCATGTCACGCCCGTCTGCCCCCACCGTGAGGCCCGCCGCGGTCAGGGTCGTGCCCATGCCGCGCAGCTCGTCGACCCGAATGCCCTCTTCGAAGATCGCCGAGTTGGCGGCAACGAAGGCCTGCCGCAAACCGGCGGTGGTCGGGTTTTGCTCGAAGCCGGTCTGGAGGGTCTCGATGGCGATCCGCGCCGCGACCTCTCCTCCGACATGGCCGCCCATCCCGTCGGCCACCGCGAAGAGGTTGGACCTGGTGGAGGCCCTGTCCTCGTTGCTGTCACGGGCGCGACCGATGTCGGTCGCGACCCCAGCGCGCAGGACCGTCATCTCCGCACCTCGAAGATGGTTGCACCGATCTGGACCAGGTCACCTTTTGCCAGTCGCGACGGTTGGGAGATCCTCTCGGAGTTGACGAAGGTTCCGTTCGTGGAGCCCAGGTCCTCGACCCAGATCGACCCCCCACTGCGATAGATGCGCGCGTGGAGGGTCGAGCTGTACGAGTCATAGCTCGTGGGGATGGCGCAGCCACTCGAGCGCCCGACGGTCACCTCCCCGTCGAGGTCGTAGACCATCCCCTCTCGTTCACGGGGCTCCACCACCTCGAGACGCAGCTGCTTGCGCGAGCGCTCAGGTGCGCGCTTGGCTCCGGCGTCGCCACGGCGCTGCGCGCGGCGCTGCGCCCTGGTGGGACCGGCCGGGCGGACCTCGACCACAACCGCGCGCACCACGCGCAGGAAGAACAGGAAGATGAGCGCGACCACCAGCCACTGGAGCGGCCGGATGATCGCGGAGTAGTCGGTCCCTAGGATGAACACCAAGAGGTCGCCGTCACAACATCTCGAACACGAGGGTCGTGGACCCGACGGTGATGTTGTCTCCTGTGTTCAAGTACCCCTCCCTGATGGGCCCGCCGTTCAGCTTGGTCCCGTTCGTCGAGCCCAGGTCCCGCAGAAAGAAGGCATCGTTGACCCGGATGATCTCTGCATGCCGGCGGCTCACGTTGGGATCGCTGAGGACCACGTCACAGTCGGGGGTGCGCCCGATCACGAGCGGCTCGTCTTCGACGCGCACCCTGCCGCCTCCCGGGAGCACCAGCTCGGCGGGCACCACGCCGTCGGGGCTCTCCACCACCTCCGCGACCACCGAGAAGCGCCCCGTCCGCAGCCTCGGGCCTTCCAGGATCTGGACGTCGATGGGACCGACGAAGCTGTACTGCTCGTTCCTCGCGTGCTCCCGGGCGGCCTCCGCGAGCTCGCGCACCAACGCGTCCAAGAAGTTGGAGAAGCGCTGGACGTCCGAGCGGGCGAGGGTCACCGAAAAGGAATTGGGCGCGATGAGACCGTGGACGCCGACGCGACGGTGCAGGTCCATCTCCCGCGTCAGCCGGCGCCCGATCTCGACAGGCTGGAGGTTGCTTCGGAAGGGTTTGGCCAAGGTTCCTTCCACGAGGCGCTCGAGCCTGTCCTCGAACTGTTGAAGTCCCATGCTTCTAGGGCATTCTACGGCAGCGTGCCGTCGATTTCGTTCCGGGGCTGCCAAGCCGTCCTGGTCAGGGTGCATGGGG
>JBOGFX010000206.1:0-16209 GCA_050743805.1 Acidimicrobiales bacterium | reverse complement strand
CTTCTAGGCGGGGCACGACCACGAACGTGGGGCCTTCGACGGTGTGGTCCATGTGGAGGGTGTCGTCCACATGGTCGCTACCCACCGGCAGGGCGGTGCCACCTTGGGCCTGCCATTGCCTGTAGGCGACCGCGTCCGAGCCGGCGTCGAGGCCCCAGGGCGGCCGATCGGCAGAGGGAGGCTCTCGTGAACCAAGCAGTGACCCCGCGATGTCGGCCGCCATGAGCTCGAGCGCTTCGAACGATGTGGCGCCAGAGGTTTCGCCGGGTCCGGTCATGGGAGGGGCTGGGAGGGCCAAATGTAACATGTGGCCTCATGGATCAGGACTTCGTTGATCCAGTCGCGATCTTGGACGAGCTGCGCTCACGACTCGGCACCGTCCCCGATCCCGTGCTCGCCGACCCAAGGGCGCAGCGCTGGGGCACCACCTCGCTGGTTGCAGACGGCGATCTCGCCTACCTGCACTCGCACTGGAACCTCGCGGTGGCTCCTTCGACCACCGCACGGCCAGGCCTGAAGGGCTGGGTCGCGAGACGGCTGGTCGCCCTTGTCGCCCGGCTCTGCGAGCCACAGGTCGCCTACCAGAAGGACATGACGGCGCGCCTGCTGCGGGTCGCCAACGCTCTCGCCCAGCGCTGCGACGAGCTGAGCGCGGTGGTGCTCGACCAGCACCGGGCCCAGGCCGGTCAGTTCGCACAGCTCGTGGCCTGGCTCGACGACCGCCACGAGGCTCCCCCCTCCGGCGACGGGTAGCGGCGGCACAGGGGAGCTTGGGTGCCGTCCGACCCTCGACCGCGCGTCAGCGCCCTGTGCCCCAGTTGGGGCGGCACCGACGAAGCGGCATGGTCCGTCCGCCAGGTGCTGGGCGCGCTTGCGACCGCTGCCAAGGTGACCGTCATCACCCCCGCAGGGAGTGAGCCCCGCTCCTTCTCCGACGGGGTCTTCGTCGTCGAGGAGCATGCCACCCGGAGCCCGACCGCGACCCTGCAGGCCAAGCTGATCTTGGGCGGGTTTGCTCGCTCGGGACACAGGCTCCGAGACGAGGCGACGCTGCGCCACCGCCTCCAAGAGCCATGGTCTCGTGCGCTCCGAGGGACCGCCGCGGACCCGCCCGACCTTGTCGTCACGGTCGACTGCCTGGAGCCCGGTGCGACTTTCGCAGCGGGGGCGCGCTGGCCGGGTGCCCCCGTCGTCTCCATGCCTCTGCTCATCAGCGAGGAGCTTCGCGGGGTCGCGATGGTCGCAGAGCCCCTGAGGCACGCGAGCGCCATGATCGCCTTCAGCGCAAGGGAGGCCGCCAGGGTCGGCGAGTTGGGGGCTCGCGGTGGGGTGCTGGAGGTGCGGCTCCCGCTCTCCGATGACCCGAGCGCCCTGCGCCAACCCCATGAGCTCGTCGGTTCGAGCGATTACATGCTGGTGGTGGCCACGCAGTGTCGGGCGGCCGACCGAGCCAGGGCTTCGGGCCTGGCCCGCCTGCTGCTCGCGCGTTTCGAGGCAAGGCGGATCGTGGTTGCGAGCCGCGATCGGATCACCCTGTGCATGCCCGAGCCGCAGGTCGCACCCGCGGTGACCGGCGGCAGCGACCTGCGGCGCCTCATCGCGTGGGCGTCGGTGACCGTCGATCTCAGCGCACCCCAGGTGTTCGGCCGAAGAACCCTCGAGTCCTTTCTCTATTCGACCCCGGTGATAGTCCCTTCCGGCACCCCGGGGGCAGAGCACGCCCGGAGCGGGTCAGGTGGGCTGTGGTTCGCTTCCACGACCGAGTTGTTCGGCTGCGTCGAGGCGCTCTTGGAGGACGGGCGACGTGGCACTGCGCTCGGTCGCCAGGGGTACGACTACGCCACCGCCTGGGTGCGGCCGACCGGCGCTTTCATTCAAGACATCCTGTCCTTTGTGTCCAAGGCGAGCGGCATGGCACTGGTGCGGAACTCCCGTGGGGGGTCGGGGGCCCAGGGCCGCGAGGCTGCGCAGAGCCCGATCAAGTGACCCTCGGTTAGCGCGGTGGGATCGGCCGCAAAGAAGATCCTGTACCTCGTCCACGGCCTGGCGCCCACGGAGAACACCGGGGCCCCGCTCCACGCGTACGGCTACGCGCGGACGTGCGCCGAGCGCGGGATAAAGGCCGCCGTCGTTCACGCGGACCCCTCGATCACCGGCTGGGGCGAGGTGAGGGGCATAGCGGACCCGGAGGGCTTTGTCCGGTACGGCGTCCCGGCCACGCTCGGGCCGCTGTGGCCCTTCGAGGCCGCGTCGGTGCGGCCCGCGAGCGAGGCGACTGCGCACTTCGGGAAAATCCTGGCAGAGATCTCGCCCGACGTCGTCCACGTGGTGGACAACGTCTTTCTGCCTCTCGACTGGCCGGAGGTCGCGTCGCGCGCCGCGCCGGTGGTGCGCTCGGTGAGCTGTACCGAGGACCTCTGCTCGTTGATCCCCCCCGTCTCGCACATGTCCGGTGAGAAGGGCTACTGCGAGGCCCCCCTGACCCCGCAGCGCTGCGCGCAGTGCTCGCTTTCGGTCTATGAAGGGCTCAGAGCCCCGAAGGGTCGCCCCGCCGAGACGTCACAGAGGTTGCTGGCCCTTCTCGAGGCCAAGAGGCGCCGTGCGCGGGCCCAGTTCAACGGGGTCTTCGAGAGGATCCTGTTCTCGAGCGCCGAGTTCAGAGAGTACTTCGAGGCCACCCTGCCGCTCGACCCCGCCAGGGTTCTGATATGCGAGGAAGGGATCGACACCGCCCTGTGGCCCCACCCAAGACCCGAAGTCAAAAGGTCGGCCGGCGAGCCGCTGGTCATCGCGCTGGCGGCCGCGATCCATCCCTCCAGGGGCCATCGCGACGTGGTCGAAGCGTTGCGCCGTCCCGAGCTCGCGGACAGGCAGGGCTGGCGGCTCGAGGTCCTGGGTGGCGGGGACCCCGAGCTGTCCGCCGCCCTTGGGAGCGCCGGTCCCGCCGTTCACCTGAACGGTCCCTACGAGCCCGCAGAGCTGCCCGAGCTGCTTTCCAAGGTGCACGTGGGATTGTCAGCGTCGTTGTTCGAGACCTTCCACCGGGTGTCCCGGGAGTACCTGCTGGCTGGTCTCCCGGTCATCTGCAACCCCACCTTCGGCACCGCGGCGTTGATAGCGGACGGCGTCAACGGGTTGACCTACGACCATTCAGATCCGGGGGGCCTTGCGCGCTGTGTCTCGACGCTCCTCGACCAACCCGGATTGCTCGAGCACCTCGGGCGGGGAGCGAGGGCGACGCCGGTCCGTTCCTGCGCGCAGGAGCTGGACGACCTCGTCTGCGTCTATGACGACGTCATCGCCCACAGACGAAGGTCAGGGCGCGCCCTGCGGGCCACGTGGGTGGCCCGGAGGGTGTTTCGTCGCTGACACCGAGGGCCCAGGTGAGCAAGCTTTGTTCCGCGCTCTGCGCCGGGCGATGAGGGTGCAGTCCGCCATGTCCGGCGAATCAGCTCTTGGGAGCCAGGTAGTTGCCATGTCCGCTCATGGCGATGGCGATGAACCGCCAAGGCCGCTCGACGGAGTTGAAGCCGAGCGGGCAGTGCTTGGTGTGGGCCGGGATGAAGACGGCACTCGTGGTGGTGAGGGTGTGCTCCTCGCCCTCGATGGTCATGAACACCTCGCCGCCCAGGTCCTCCTCCTTGTTCGGGTCGTTCCCCAGGAAGAGGAGGATCTCGTCATAGTCGTGCTCGTGCTCGTGAACCCACAGCACCCTGTCGTCTGCTTCCCTGACCCAACTGGTTGTCACGTACGCGCTTGCCTCGGGGATGTCCGCCGCTCGCATCAGGGCCCAGGGAATGCCCAGGTTGGGGGGGAGGGCGCCCACGGCCTGGCCCTCGTAGACCATATCGAGCGAGCCGTCCGACGGCTCGGTTAAAAAGAGATGGCCGTACTTGGATGTATCGGTGGTCATGGGATCTCCTCTCGGGGTGGCCCGACAGCGTTTGGGACATGAAACCACCGACGCGCCCCGGGCGCCACGGGTCTCGTGCCCGCACCCCCGCGCCCCCAGCACAAGCCCAGGGCGATTGAGCAGGCCTGCCCGTCTTGGTCGGGGGTATGGTGGAGCTGCTAGATAAAAAGGGAGTCGGCCATGTGGTTCGGCGTGGGCGTGGTGCTCGGGTTGGCGGTCATAGCCTCGGTCCTCGGGTTCCACATGGGCCCGCACGGGCACCTGGCCGCTCTCGGCCTGGGCGTTGCCGGTGCGATCCTCCTGCTGGTGATGGCGGCGACCGGTCAGGCAACCCTGCTCGCCTGGGTCCTCTTCGGAGCGGACGTGGCATTGTCGGGAGGCCTGGGAGTCCTGGCGTGGAGGGGTCTCCACGACGGCGGAACCCAGGCGATGGGAAGCCGGCTCAGGAGCATCCTGGGCGCAGAGGGGGTCGCGCTGAGCGAGCTGGCGCCCGACGGCATCGCGCGGGTGGCTGGCGAGACCTGGTCGGCCACCTGTCTGAACGGGTCTGCGCCCTTGGGAGCGCGCCTGCAGGTGATAGACGCGAGTGGCGTCAGACTCGGCGTCTGGCGCGAGGACCAGCCCGAGATCGGTTTTGAAGACATCCACCACGAGGGGGGAGAGGTCATGGACAACCGAGAGGTGAGCGGATGATCGCTGGAATCGTAATAGGTCTGGTGATACTGGCCTCGTTGGTCGCAGGCGCGATGTCGGTGCGGATCGTTCGCGAGTACCAGCGGATCGTGCTGTTCCGCCTGGGCCGTGCGATCGGCACCAAGGGCCCTGGGATGGTCTTCATCAACCCGGTGGTCGACCGGACGAACTGGGTCGACCTGAGGGAGAGGTACCTGGAGATCCCCTCACAAACCGCGATAACGGCCGACAACGCACCGATCTCGATCGACTTCATCATCTTCTACAAGGTGGTCGATCCCCAGATGTCGGTCTTGGAGGTCCAGAACTTCGCCGGGGCAGCCTTGAACGTGGCGGCCACCACGCTGCGCAGCGTCGTCGGCGACATGCCCCTGGACGACGTGCTCTCCAAGCGCGAGTCGATGAACGCGCTGCTGCGGGTCCGCCTCGACGAGGTGACCGAGCGATGGGGTGTCAAGGTGACGAGCGTCGAGGTCCGCGAGATCAACCCGCCCCCGGGCGTCTTGGAGGCCATGACCCGTCAGATGTCAGCAGAGCGCACCCGCCGGGCACAGGTGACCGAGGCCGAGGGGCAGAAGGCGGCCGCGATCTTGGCCGCAGAGGGCCAGCGGCAGGCGGCCATCACCCTGGCCGAGGGCACCCAGAAGGCGACGGTGCTTGCTGCCGAGGGGGAGCGCCAGGCCGCGGTCTTGAAGGCGCAGGGGTTCTCCGGAGGCTTGGAGAAGATCCTGGAGGTGGCGCGCACCCTGGACGAGAACACGCTGCTGCTCCAGTACCTCGACACCTTGAAGCAGGTGGGCCAGTCGCCCTCGACCAAGCTGGTGGTGCCCATGGAGTTGGCCGGGCTCTTGAGCGGCCTGCGCAACCTGGTCCCTGCCGAGCCGCCCGGTCAGGTCCGGGCCGCGGTCGCTACTAACGGCGAGGTCTCCAAGGTCGCGAGCCCCGGGACCTAGCCGCTGTGCCCGATGCTCGGCTGACGACGCAAGGGCCCGGCTCCGCGCTCGGGCGCCCACTGAGGAGCCCACCGACAAGGAGAGGAGCCAGGTGCAAGAGGGAGGCCTGCGGGTCACGAGCGAGGAATTCGCTCAAGGAGGAACCATCCCCATCGCTTGCGCGCACTCGATGGCGGGCGGCGAGAACCTGAGCCCCCAGCTGTCCTGGACGCCCGGCCCCCCCGGCACCAAGAGCTACGCGATCACCTGCCACGACCCCGATGCCCCGACCGGGGTCGGCTTCAGCCACTGGGTGGCCTTCGACATCGATGAGTCGGTGCACGACCTCGATCGGGGCTTGAAGGTTCCGGGGGTGAGCGGGCTGACCGATTGGGGCGAGACCTCCTACGGGGGCATGGCGCCGCCGCCCGGAGACCAGCCGCACCACTACAACTTCACGGTCTACGCCTTGGACACCGGCGCGCTGGGCCCCGACGAGAACACCACCTATGCCAAGTTCCGCTTCATGGCCCGCAACCACGTCCTCGCGACCGGGACGCTGACCGGGCTCTTCGCGGTTGGGGGCAGATAACCGGCGAAGCGAGCGGCGCAAGCTAACTTGAGGTCGTCCGGCGAATGGCGCCGGCGACAGGGGGACGGGTTGCTCAGCGTCTTGAACAGCGAGGTCGAACCCTGGGAGCGTCTGGCCAAGACCGACGCGTTGTGGGCGGTCATCTCCACCGACGACCTGCGTGCAGGGGCGCTCACCCAAGAGGCGCAGGCACGCTTCTGGAGATCTGGAGAGGCCCACGTCGATCATGTCATGTCGATCCTGAGGGCCGAGATCGACCCGACGTTTCACCCGCGTGCCTCCTTGGACTTCGGCTGCGGGGTGGGCCGCAACCTCGTGCCGCTGGCTCGGCAGAGCTCGGGGGCTCTCGGTCTGGACATCTCGCCCACCATGGTCGACAAGGCCCGAGAGCGGCTCGGGTCCCTCTCGATCGAGAACGCGACGGCCCAGGTGGTGGGGGAGGGCATCGAGGGGCTCACGCCCGCAAGCTTTGACTTCGTCCACTGCGTGCTGGTGTTCCAGCACATCGCGCCGGCCCACGGCCTGGCGCTCTTGCGCCAGCTGCTGGAGCTGCTCGAACCGGGGGGCAAGGGCTTCGTGCAGTTCTACTGCCACGGCAAGGAGACGGCCGGGGTGGCCCATCTGCGCAGCCTGCGTTTCGCCCACGGCAGGCTCAACCAGCTGTGCGTGGCGACCGGCATCGGAAAGCTGAAGAACATGGTGATGCTGCACGAGTACGCCATCATGGAGGTCTTGGACGCCCTGCACGCCGGCCGGGTCGACAAGGTCGTGATGGAGCGGACTGGGCCCTCCGCGCTCGCACACCACCTGCGTTTGTACTTCTCCAAGGCGGAGCTGGGTACAACCACAGTGGCCGGCTCACTTCCTCTGACCCTGGAGCTGAGGACGTGACCGGCCATCCACAGGGAGCAGCCCTCCTGGGCTTCGGTGGGTTCCGTCCCGAGCGCAGCGTCACCAATGAAGAGGTGTGCGAGCGGGTGGACTCGAGCGACGAGTGGATCCGGACCCGCACCGGGATAACGGCGCGCGGGTGGGCAGGCCCCGAGGAGACCTTGGAGACGATGGCCGTCTCGGCGGCCAAGGGTGCCCTGCAGGACGCGGGGGAGGACCCGACCACGCTCGACATGGTGCTGGTCGCGACCTGCACCAACGGCCAGAGCCTCCAGCCCTTGGCGCCCCGGGTGGCGACGGCGGTGGGATCGGACTGCGGCGCTCTGGACATAAACGCAACCTGTGCCGGCTTCTGCTACGGCCTGGGACTCGCCCGGGACCTCGTCTCGGGGGGAACCGCGCGCCAGGTGCTGGTGGTGGGGGCAGAACGCCTGAGCGACGTCACCGATCCAACCGACCGCGGCACGGCATTCATCTTCGCGGACGGGGCGGGGGCCGCCTTGGTGGGCCGGTCCTTCGAGGAAAAGATCGGCCCGGTGGTGTGGGGGAGCGACGGCGCGAGGGGAGAGACCCTGCGGCTCGTCCCCGAGTGGACCCAGCACGCGGCCGACCCGGGCCTCGGGCGTCCGGCGATCCGCATGGAGGGGCGCCGGGTCTTCAAGTGGGCGGCGGAGGAGATGCCCAGGGTCGCCCTGGCTGCGTGCAAGGCGGCGGGGGTGGACCTGGGGGACATCGACGTCCTGGTCCCGCACCAGGCGAACCAGAGGATCACCGACATCATCGCCGAAGGCCTCGACCTGGCGCCCGGGGTCGTCGTGGCCGACGACATCGCGACGACGGGGAACACCTCTTCTGCGAGCATCCCTCTGGCCATACACAGGATGCGTTGCCAGGGGCGGCTGCGAGGAGGTGAGCGCGCCCTGCTCATTGGCTTCGGCGGAGGCCTGTCGTTCGCGGCCCAGGTGGTGGTGCTTCCTTAGCTCGACCTCTAGTTGAGGGTCAGACGATGCGGCCCCTCTTCGCAGCTTCGACAGGTCGGTCTCACGGGCGCTGCTCGGGCCTCGAGCCTCCCTCATGCGGCCGATGCCCATTGGGGCGATCTGGAGGCGACCGCGTCATCCCACGTGAGCGCGCATCCACCCACGGGGTCCGTGCCCGCCGTTAGCTTGGCGGCCTGTGTCGGAGCGACCTCCCGATTGAACCCCGAATGAACCCCGAATGAACCCCGAATGAACAAGGTGTTGACCGGCCCGATCTCGAAAGCCTCGACCGCCCGCTGGCCGATCGGCCTGGCGCTGATGCTCCTGGCCGGTGCCTGCCCACTGCTCGGGGTCTTGGGTCCGCCCGCCCCGGCGGCCGCGGCCACGCCCGGGGCGTCGCCCGAGCCGATG
This sequence comes from Acidimicrobiales bacterium, assembly GCA_050743805.1. Classification (GTDB taxonomy): domain Bacteria; phylum Actinomycetota; class Acidimicrobiia; order Acidimicrobiales; family RAAP-2; genus Palsa-461. The sequence goes on along the minus strand of JBOGFX010000206.1, from coordinate 7,797 downwards.
CCCCTCCAGGAGTTCGCGAACACGGCAACCGGAGGCCGCATTTGGGACGCGCAGGACCAGAGCGTGACCGCTGCGGGCCCGACCATCTTGGGGCGGCCCGCGCCCGTGCTCTTCGGCACGGTTGAGCAGGTCTTCGCCCAGGGTGCGAACGGCGACCTCGTCCAGTACGCGGCGGACGGCCTGGGGGGGCGGGCCTGGAACGCCTACGACCTCACCCAGCTGGCGGGCGCCCCCCAGATCGCCTCGGACCCTGCGGCAATCGTGGTCGGCGGGTCCTCGCTTTACGTGTTCTTCCAAGCCTCGGGCACCGGTGACCTCACCGAGGTCACCAACAGCGGTCCTGCCGGACAGCCCTGGACCACCTTGGATCTGAGCGCGACGTCGGGCACCCCGATCACAGGGGACCCGAGCGTGGTGAGCGAGGGCGGCACCCTGGAGGTCTTCGCCCAGTCGACCTCGGGACATCTCATCGCCTTCAGTGGCAGCGGGTCGGGGACGCTCGCATGGACCAGCACCGATGTGACCGGCTCCACCGGAGCTGGCATCGAGGGGTCGCCGGGGGCGATCGTCTTCGGGTCGACCAGCCTGCACGTCTACGCGCAGGGGTGGGGCGGCGCCCTCACAGAGTTCGTCAACGACGGGCCCCAGGGTCCCTGGAGCGCCTACAACCTGACCGTCGACGCCGCCGGCCCGACGATCTCGGGCCAGCCCGACCCCATCGTCTACGGAGCCACCGTGCACGTCTATGTCAACGCCTCCGGACAGCTCTTTGAGGTGGACAACGACGACGCGGGTGGCAGGCTGTGGAACGCCTACGACCTGAGCGCCCTGGGCGCAGGGCCCACCGTCACAGGTGACCCGACCGCGGTGTTCTGGACCAAGACGATCGTCGACGTCTTCGTTCAAGGGGCCTCGGGAGACCTGTTCACCTACGTCAACGACGACGCGGGTGGGCGGCTGTGGAACGCGTACGACCTCACGGCGACGTCGGGTGGGCCCTCGATCGGGACCGATCCCACGGCCATCATCGAGGGGGGCTCGATATCGGTGTTCGCAGGCGGGCCCCCTGCGCCCGGCGTGATCCAGAGCATCTTGCACTTCGCCGAGATCGAGGACCAGCACAACTATGCGGTGACCGAGAACCCCCCGGGCTCCAACTGCAACATATTCAGCGCCTACTGGGGCAGGGGCACGACCGCGGGCTGCGCGCCCGGGACCAGCGCCGAGGAGTGGTGCAGCGACTTCGCACAATGGGTCTGGGCGGCTGCGGGCATCCCGACCAACGGCATCAACGGGTGGTCCTACACGTTCGTGGACTGGGCGCTGGACCACCCCGGAGCCTGGAAGCCCGGGGCCACCAACAACCCCGAGCCCGGAGACGCGGTCCTGTGGGGTGACACATCGGCGGCCTATGCGATACACGTGGGCATCGTGGTAGGGGTGAGCGCAGGCCAGATCGACGTCGTGTCTGGGAACTCGGGACCGCCGATAGACGCCGCGGGCGACGTGGACGCGGTGTGGGAGACCGGTTACTTCGACCCGTCCACATCGACCGACTCGGGGTACCCGATCATCGGCTACGTGTCGCCCACGGGTTGGAGCGAGTTCTCGCCATCCCTGCGCTCCCACGCGCTATCGCCGTCGCAGCTGGCCGCGCTCATAGCAACCCAGGACGGGGGGCACTGACGGGCCGCCGGCTTTACCCGGGGCTCGGGCGGCGAAGCTCTGGGGGCCCTGGGGTTGGCTAGCGTCTTGCGATCACGACCGCCGACCGACCACCCCCAGTTGGCGAGACACCTCCAGCGCGGGATCGGGCGCCGGCTTCGCTGCATGTGAGCGTCGTCGTCCCGTTCTTCAACCCCGGACCGACGGTCCTTGTGGGCACCATCGAAGAGGTGGGGCGGGTCCTGGACGAAGCAGGGGTCAGCTTCGAGATCATCGCGGTCAGCGACGGCTCGACCGACTCGAGCGAGGCGAGCCTTCGAGGCGTCCTGTCCGAGCGCCTGGTGCTCATCGCCTACACCCCAAACCGCGGCAAGGGCCACGCCGTGCGCCTGGGCATGGAGCGGGCCAGGGGGCGACTGATCGGGTTCATCGACGCCGACGGGGACATCGACCCCTCGGTGCTCGCCGACATGGTCGCGGCGGCCGACGAGAGCGGTGCGGACGTGCTGTTCGGATCCAAGGTGCACGCCGGCTCCCAGGTGGACGCGCCGCTCCTGCGTCGGATCGGCTCGTCGGCCTTCCGGGCGATGGTCCGGCTCCTGTTCGGTCTGTGGGTCCCCGACACCCAGACCGGCGTCAAGCTCTTCCCGGCGGACCTGGCAGCCCAGGTGCTGCCAGATATGCGAGAGGACCGTTTCGTGTTCGATCTGGAGCTGTTCCTCTTGGCCCGTGATCTGGGGCGCACCCGCTTCATCGAGATGCCCGTCCGGGTCGCCAAGCGCTACGCGAGCACCGTGTCGGCCCGCGAAGCCCGAAACATCGTCTGGGACACCATGAAGCTCTTCTTGAGATTGAAGGTCAGGCCCAGGCAAAGCCCAACCATTTAGCGCGCCGGGCCCTCGAAAGCGATCGGGCGACAGCGCCGCACCCCCGTTCCGTAGCAGCGCGTGAAGCGCCGCGTGGCTGGCTCATGGTCGAATCCCTCGCGACACGGGCGCTCGAGCCGCCTGGAGCAACGGGGCCCCCGAGTGGCGCAGATGGCAACGCTGAGGGTGAGCATCCGTCGACAGCGCGCGTGCGCAGTTGCCTGTGATCTCGGGGTCCCGAGGTTTTCTTGGCGTTTTGGGCGGCTTGGGCCGTCGCGGGAGGGTTAGGCTCACCTCGTGCGAAGGGGGGGACGGCTCGCCGGCGAACCGATGGCAATGTCAATGCCCAGCTCAACGTCGAGCTCGTGCCGCCCGGCTGGTGCCCGCCCTGCCTCCCGTGGCGGGCGTGACGGGAGCGGCCCGGGCTCATGACCATCCAAGAGCGGCCAGAAGCGCCATCGGCATCGGCCGCTGAACCAGCGTGCCCCGAGCACGATCGAGAGCTGGTCGAAGCCTTCAGGGCGGGCGACGTCGACGCCTTCTCGATCATCGCCGACGAGCACTACGACGTCCTGCGCTACCTGGCGCGCCAGATCTTGGGGCACGGGACCCAGGCCGAGGACGCGGTCCAAGAGACCTTCGAGCGCGCGCTAAAGGGCCTCAAGCGCTTCGGCTCAAACGGGGACTATCTGTTGCGCCCCTGGCTCTGTCGCATCCTGCGCAACGTCTGTGCGGACCACCGGCTACGGGCCTCCCGCAGCCTGCGCCTCTACGGATCGGCGATGGTCGAGGCCGAGCACGAACAGGATGTGGCCGACAAGGTAGGGGACCCCCAGACCCAAGAGATCGTGCGCCAGGCCGTGTGGAGCCTGCCCGGCACGCACCGCCGGGCCTTGATCCTGCACGAGCTCGAGGGGCTCGCCTACTCAGAGGTTGCCGCCGTCGAGGACATCTCGATCGAGAACGCGAGGGCCCGGGTCTCTCGCTCCAAGAGCACGCTCCGGCGTCGCCTCCGGGCCCTGCGGGGGATCGTGCTCGTCCCGGGACTGCCGCTGGGCACCCGGCTCGCACGTCTCGTGACCCGATCGGAGGCACCGCCGCGAGGCGCCACCATGGTCAAGGCGAACGGGGCGTCGTCTTATGTGGGCCAGATCATCGGTCGCATAGGGGGCTCGCCACTCGGCCAGAGCGCCTTCGCACTTGTTGCGAGCCCACCCCGGGGCGCCTTCGTGTTCGGCCTGGCGGCAACCATGGCCACGGTGTCGGCCACGAGCGTGCTCGCCGTGACCCCGTCCCCCTCATCCCCTCGGGTGGTCGCAACCGCCCTCTCCGCCGACACCAGGTTGGCCGCGCCCCTCGCGCCCTCGACCACCACCACGACCGTGCCGGCCGCCGGCTCGGAGGTGTCCCACGGCGCAGCCAACGCTTCTCAATACTCTTGGGTCAACCCCCCCGGCTCTGGCGCGGCGGCATCGCTGGCCGCCCTTTCGCCGGCGCTCTCTTGCATCTCGAGCGACGGTGTCGCTGCGCCGGGTCCCAACTTCGGCTTCGGCACCCCTCTCGGGCTGGACGACGCCGTTCTGGTTGGCAACGCCCCCACCACCACCCTCTCCACGGCTGGGCCGAACCCGACCTTCGCTACGCCGCTCTCGGTCGCCCCCTACGGGCAACCGGCCTCGAGCGGCCAAACGCTCATGGCCACGGTGAGCACCTGCCTCTCGCCCCAGGGGTGGCTGACCGCCCAGATCACCAACCCTTCGGTTCCCGATGAGGTGATGGGCGAGCTCACCGGCACGGTGGTGAACGTTCTCGGTAGCCCGGGCGACCTCGGCTATGTGTTCCGCGGCACGCTCCAGTACCCGGGCACGTCGGGGTCCTCGCTAGTGGGCACCCAGTTCGTGGCCCAGCTGATGGTGGCCGAACCGGACAACACCGCGGCTATGACCGTGGTGTTCCTCTCGCCGCTCGGAGGCCTGCTGCCGCCCCAAACGAGCACCGGGGCTGCCTCGTCCGGCCCGTCCGCCGAGCCCTCGAGCCAACCCAGCTCCCCGCCGTCCTCGTCGGGCCAGGGTGGCCAGGGCGCCCCCTACACGGGGCTGTTGCTGCAATCGGGGGCGAGCGCTCGCACGTTGCCGGCCTCTCCCACCTCCGGAGTGGTCACCCTGCACAACGGCTCCTAGCTCCCACACCGGCGCCAGCCGGTCGTGGCGCGATCCGGTCGTGGCGCGCCGTTTCCCACCCGCACACCCTCGTTGGGCCCGGCTAGCCACGCGGCGCCAGCATCAGCCACGGTAGGGCGACCCGCGGCCGAGGCCGTGCACGCTCGCCGCTCAACATGGCTGGTGCGGCGAGCGGCTGTCATGCAGAGCGCGAGGCGCTTCGTGAGGAACCGGGGCCGTGACGCCTCCCGGGCGGGAATTTCCCTGTCACGTTTGGGCGGCCCGGAGGTTATTACCTACAGAGGTTGCGTAGGCGAGCGGATAACCCTATCGTCACGCCATCTTGATGGCTCGTCACGGGCGGAGGCCTAGGGCGTCCAGCAGTTGCGGTAGCCAACAAGCAAACCAACAAGGAGACCAGACTTGAAAACCTTGACGAGGCTGCGGCCTCGACTTCCATGGAAGGCGCTCGCAGCTGCAGCGCTGGCCGTGGTCACCACCGGAGGAGCCGCAATCGGCCTCGCCGGCGTGGCTGCCGCGGCATTGCCCGTCTCAGACCCGGTGTCCTCGGGCTTGCCCCCGACCCCCGGGACGATCGGCCTCTTGCCGGGCGGGCTCCCGACCAACGTCAGCGCGGGCCAGAGCAACGCCGGTGGCCAAGGTTGGTTCTTCAACCTCGCCTCCACCTGGACAACCGGTGACGTCTTGGCCATCCCAATCTTCCCGGACAACGTGGTCGCAGCGGTCAACAACGTCTCCAGCGGTGACTGGGTTTCCTTCGCTGCCGCGCCGACGCTCTTCTGCAACACGTCGACACCGAACGTGACGGCTCCGACCTTCACCACCACCCTTGCCACCAACCCGAACGACCCGGTCGGTGACGCGGGCTTGAAGGACGTCGTCGAGCTGACCTTCACCAACTCGGCGCCCAACAACGGCACGACCTTCACCCAGAACGCGTCGTTCAGCTGTCTCAACGTCGGGCCGACCAATGCCGAGCTGAGCCTCAACATCGGGCCCAACGTCCCCTCCGGGGCGATCCAGACGAGCATTTCTGCGACCGACACGGCCACCTACAGCTCGGGGACCACGCCGCCACCACCGGCGACGGCTGGCTTCCCGGTACAGGGGACCACCCCCACCTCGTTCGCGTTGACCGTGGCCTCTCCTGCGACGGTGACCCCGGTTGCCGGCCTGGCCGTGGCTGCCAACAACCCGGCCGTCTCGGTACAGCCCTCGGCGCAGAACGCCTCGATCTCCAACATCACCTTGACCGAGGCACACGTCGGCCAGGTGCCGACCGGCTGCATCGTGGTCACGATGAACGACCCGACAGGTAACACGGTGCCCTACGGCTTCACGACCACCTCGACGACGCCGACCCTGACTGTGATCCCCTCCAACACCGGGGGAGCGGGGACCGTGACGCCCAACGTCACCCCGACAGGTTCGTTGAGCGGCCTTGCGCCGTTCCCGACGATCTTCGGCGACGTGACTGCGGCCTCCACCAACATCGCGTCCACCTACACCTTCGGTGGCCTGACCGTTGACGCTCCAAACGCCGTTGGTCCGGTCACCGCGACCATCGTGGTCGGTGGTGCCTTCGGGGCCGGTCCGCCCGCCACCTGCACCGGTGGGACGACGGTCACCACGACCCTGCAGATCTTCGCGGTCGGTCAGCAGACCTTAAACACCCGCATCGCAGGTGTTGACTCCGACGGCACCGCGGTGGCGGCCTTGGAGTACCAGTACCCGCCGGAGCCCGGCTTCTGCCTGCCGCGTGGCACCAACCCCAACCCCAGCCGGTTCGCGACCGGGGCCTCGGTTGTGCTGGCGACCGACACCACCTGGCAGGACGCGTTGACCGCCTCCTACCTGGCCAGCTACCTGCAGACCGGTGTGCTTTTGACCCCGACCGGCACCCTGTCGGCTGAGACCGCCCAGGCGATCCAGAACGAGGGTGTCTCCACCGTCTACATCGTCGGTGGCCCGCTGGCCGTGAGCTCCGGTGTCGCAAGCCAGCTCTCCTCCACCCCCGCATACCAGTGCGGTGGGGCAGCCCCGCAGCTCAACGCTCTGGGCGCACCCATCGACCTGAACGTGCAGAGGATCTGGGGAGCGACAGCCGATGACACCGCCCAGGATGTCGCCACCTACGTGGCCTCTGGGTTCGTGGGCTCCATGAACCTGGCCGGCGCCTCGGGGATGTACAACGACACCACCGGGACCAGCTCGGGCTCGCTGTCGACGGTTCCTGTCCGCACGGCCATCTTGGTGACCGACAACAGCTACCAGGACGCAGCCTCTGCATCGGGTCTCGCCTACAGCTACGACCTGCCGATCCTGCTGACCAACTCGGCCGTCCTGTCTCCACAGGCCGAGGCCGGTCTTCTGCAGCTCGGCATCCAACAGGTGATCGAGATGGGTGGCCCGTTGGCCATCTCCAACGCGGTCAACTCGGGTCTCGCGGCTCAGGGCATCTCTGTGCTCCGCATCGCGGGCCAGGACGCCACCGACACCTCGGTGCAGCTGGCGGACTTCGAGCTGAACTCCTACTCGACGTCGACCGGTCTGGCCGAGGGTCTCGGGTGGGCCGTGGGGAGCAACTTCACCACCGCGCCGGCTCCTGGATGCCCGACAAGCGGGCAGGTAGCTCCTTACAGCGCCTTCAACTCCTTGACCGGTTGCAACTCGGTCGTCGGAATCGCACGCAGCGACTTCTACGCTGACGCCCTGACGTCGAGCGTGGTGACAGGCGGCGGGAGCTTCAGGGCCCAGCACCGCCATCAGTTCCCGCTGATCCTGACCGAGAACCCGACCACCTTGGGCCAGTACTCGACCGGCTTCCTAAACGCAGCCGGGAGCCAGTACGGGATCGAGCCCACCGGCATCACCCCGCTCACTCCGTCCGCACACACCGGGGTGAGCGTGACCAGCCTGACCGTCTTCGGTGGGCCGCTAGCCGTCGCACAGTCCACCGTGCAGGCGGCCTTAGCTGCCATCTCGCAGGGGTAGGACCAGGGATCCCCAGCCTTCCCAGGGGGGCTTGGGGACCCCGAGACGTGAGAAGTCAGCAGTGAGAAGTCAGGGAGGGTCCTTTGCGGACC
>JBOGFX010000205.1:0-3736 GCA_050743805.1 Acidimicrobiales bacterium | reverse complement strand
GGGACCCCAAGCCGATGGTCTTCTGCGGCCTCTACCCCTTGGACGGCGACCAGCTGCCTGACTTACGTGACGCCCTGGAGCGACTCAAGTTGAACGACGCCAGCTTCACCTTCGAGCCCGAGTCCTCGCATGCGCTCGGCTTCGGTTTCCGTTGTGGCTTCCTGGGCCTACTACACATGGAGATCGTCCGTGAGCGTTTGGAGCGCGAGTTCGATCTCTCGCTTATTGCGACGGCGCCATCTGTGGCGTATCGGGCGTTCTTGACCGATGGCTCGGTGGTTGAGGTGGACAACCCCACCGACCTGCCGGACGCGAGTCGTCTGGCGCATATAGAAGAGCCGATGCTCGAAGCCACGATCCTCACCCCCTCCGAGTTCACCGGCGCAGTCATCGAGCTCTGCCAGCTGAGGCGGGCAGAGCTGGCCAGAATGGAGTACCTGTCGCCCGAGCGCGTCGAGCTGGTCTACCGGGTTCCCTTGGCCGAGGTGGTGGTCGACTTCTTCGATCAGCTGAAGAGCCGGACAAAGGGCTACGCGAGCCTCGATTACGAGCCGGTGGATTACATGGAGGCCAATCTCGTTCGTGTGGAGGTGCTCATCAATCACGTACCGGTGGACGCATTTTCGACGATCGTGCATCGCTCGGCGGCTGATGTCTACGGCCGGCGGATGACCGAGAAGTTGAGGGAGATGATCCCCCGGCAGCTTTTTGACGTTCCCATCCAGGCGGCGGTGGGCGGCCGGATCATCTCTCGGGAGACCGTCAAGGCGAAGCGCAAGGACGTGCTCGCGAAATGCTACGGCGGAGACGTGACCAGAAAGCGCAAGTTGCTGGAACGCCAGAAGGAGGGCAAGAAGAGGATGAAGAGCATCGGGCGGGTGGAGATACCCCAGGAAGCCTTCATCAGCGCACTTCGCATGGGCGATTGACCAGCCAGGCGGTACGCCCAAAGAAACTGGCAGTCGGTAGACTCAAGTGCTAACCATGCCCTCTCGACCCACCCTCAGCGCCCACAGGGGTTCGGCCGACGAGCTGGAACCGAGGCGGGCGGCCATCTTGGAGGCCGTGGTCACGGAGTACGTGGGCACTGCAGCCCCCGTCGGGTCCGCCTCGGTGGTCGGGATGCCCGGGGTCAACGTGTCCTCGGCGACCGTCCGTTCCGACATGGCTGCGCTCGAACGAGACGGCTATCTCGCCCAACCTCACACGAGTGCCGGGCGGGTTCCAACCGACAAGGGTTACCGGTTCTTCGTCGACCACCTCGCGCCCAACGGTTTGATGGGAGCAGTCGAGCGCCAGCGGGTTCGCCGGTTCTTCGACCGCGTGCACGGAGAGATGGAGGACATGCTCGAGCGTGCGTCGGGCCTGCTCGCCGAGTTGACGCCCTACGCGGCTGTCGTTGTTAGCCCTTCGCACGATTCTGCCACACTGCGTTCCCTGCATCTTGTCTCTCTGGCTCCGCGCCGCCTTCTGCTGGTTGCGGTGCTCTCCGACGGGACCGTTGAGAAGCGCAGTGTCGAGACCGAGGAGGTCTTGGGGGACGACAAGATCGCCGAAGTGAACGTGACGTTGTCCAAGATCGCGATCGGTTCTGACCTCCAATCCGCGTCGAAGCTTGTCGGCGACCAGAGTGGCCTCAGCTTCTCAACCTTTGCTGATGCGCTCCAGGACATCGCCATTGCCGAGGCCAACGAGCAGGTCTTCATGGGAGGCTCTTCAAAGCTGGCCCAGTCTTTCGAAGCGGTCGAGACGGTCCGCTCGGTGTTCAGCATCTTGGAGAAGCAGCTGGTAGTCGTCGCACTGTTGAGAGATGTGCTCGACCGCGGTTTGTCAGTGGCGATCGGCGCAGAGCACGGCTACGAGCCGCTTGCGTCGTGTGCGGTGGTGGTGGCGCCGGTATCGGTCGGAGGCAACGAGACCGGCGCGATAGGTCTCCTCGGGCCAACGAGGATGAACTACCCGCGGGCTCTTGGGGTCGCGCATCTCGTCTCCTCGGAGCTGACCGAGCGCATGACGCTCGCGATGACTCCCGAGAGTGGGGACGTCGATGGCGACGACTGACCTCGACCTCTATGGGCTGCTAGGGGTCTCTCACAATGCCAGTGACGAGGAGATCAAGCGTGCCTACCGTGCCCGGGCGCGTGAGCTGCATCCGGACGCGAACGGGGGGGACCGCGACGCCGAAGCTCGCTTCAAGGAGGTGTCTTTGGCCTACGAGGTACTGAGGGATCCCGAGCGTCGCGCCCGCTATGACCGTTACGGCCCAGAAGCTGTGTTCGGCAACGGCGCGGGCGCCCAAGGCTTTGACTTCGAATCCCCCCTGGGCGACATCTTCGAGGCGTTCTTCGGGTCGATGGGGGCACGTACGCAAAGGCGCGGCCCCATGCCGGGCTCGGACGCGGAGATCGGCCTGCGGCTCGCGTTCAAAGAGGCCGCCTTCGGGGCGGAAAAGGAGGTCTCCATCCGGCTTCCCGTGGTGTGCGACGAGTGCGGCGGCTCTGGCGCGGCCAGGGGGACCCAACCGGTCGTGTGCCCTGAGTGTGGCGGAGCTGGCGAGACGAGGCGCGTGCGTCAGTCCCTCCTCGGACAGGTCGTCACCTCTGTCGCCTGCCGCAGGTGCCAGGGCTTGGGCGAGCTGACTCCGACACCATGTAACAAATGCGGCGGCGAGGGTCGTCGGATGGAGCAGAGGACCTTCAGCGTCCAGGTACCTGCCGGCGTGGAGGACGGCTCGACGTTGCGCCTGGCGGACCGGGGCCCTGCTGGCCCTCGCGGTGGGCCCAACGGGTCGCTCTTCGTGCAGTTGCGGGTCGATGCCGATGAACGGTTCCAGAGAGCCGGAGACGATGTGCACACATCTGTGGCCGTGCCGATGGCGGCTGCTGCGCTCGGCACCAGAGCTTCCGTCGAGACGTTGGAAGAGCCTGCCGAGGTGCAGATCGAGCGCGGCACACAGAGCGGGACCGTGGTGCGGCTCCGCGGGGCGGGAATTCCACACCTGCGGGGTCGGGGAAGAGGGGATCTCTTCGTCCACGTCGCGGTGGTGACCCCTACGGAGCTGAGCGCACGTGAGGAGGAGCTGCTCACGGCCCTGGCCGATGAGCGTGGCGAGGACGTTGCCGCTCCTCAAACGACCGAGGGCGTCCTGGGCAAGATCCGTTCGGTCTTGCACTGAGGGATGGCGCGCGGTACGGAGCGCCCTGGCGCGCAGGTCTTCGTTCAAGATCCGGCCCGGCCTCGTCTCAGCAAAGAAGATCGCCACCATCTCGCAACGGTGTTGCGACTGCGGACGGGAACCCTCGTGATTGCGGCGGATGGCAAGGGTACGTATTCGCTTTGTCGGTTCGATGCCGGGGAACTGCGTGTGGAAGAAGGTGTCTTCCACGAGGAGCGACTCGAACCTCGGCTTACAGTCGGCTTTGCGCCGACGAAGGGCGACAGGCCCGAGTGGGTGGTGCAGAAGCTCACCGAGCTAGGGGTGGACCGAATCGTGAGCTTGCGGACCGAGCGCTCGGTGGTCCGCTGGTCGGGCGCGCGTGCCGAGCATGCCACAGAGCGCCTCGCGAAGGTGGCAGCCGGTGCTGCCGCCCAGAGCCGCCGCCTGTGGCTGCCCGAGATCTCAGGCCCCGTGTCGCTCGGTGACTTCGCCAAGCGTGTGGCTGATGACGGAGGCGCACTGGCTCTGGCCGATGAGCAAGGGCAATCGCCGAGCTCCAAGTGGAGCGCACTCGCGGTC
>JBOGFX010000204.1:0-2746 GCA_050743805.1 Acidimicrobiales bacterium | reverse complement strand
GTCGTTCTAGCCCGTCTGGCGAGTTCTCTATGAAAAGGAGCCCGGGGTTCAATGGTCTTCTGGAGTGGCGTCAGGCCGGCTTGCTGGCGTCGAGCCGATGTCGCGGCCAGAGCTTGGGCGGCGCCTGCCAGAGCGAAGGGTTTCTCGGCGGCGACCTCCACCGACCAGCCGCACAGCTCCAGGGCGTCGTGGACGAACCGGGCGCCGTTCATATCGACTCGATGACCGCCTATCGCGTTCTTCGAAGACGGATTCCTCGGCGAAGGCGTGAGCGGTGGATCTGCATCTAACCCCGGAAACGTAGAAAACCCACAAAAGACCCGGGGCGATGGGCCAGATCCGGGAGCTGTGGCAATAGCAGTTGACGATCGCTACGTCGGCCGAGTCGAAGGAGCGTCCGCTGCTGGTAGATCGGCCATCTTTGACTTGTAGCGTGTGATGCCCTGGTGTGATCGGCACCTTGATCGCGCTGTGCATGTCGATCGATCCGCCATCGCGGCCATCGAGCAGAACGTAGAACGTGCCACGTCGGAGCTCCATGACGACGCTCCTTTCTCTAGCCAGGGGAGGGTTGCCATCACGTCTTCCCTCCTTTCCCATGTGAGCGACTGCGGTGTTGTTGTCAGCCGATGTGATCGTGATGGTCTCAACTACGCGCGCCGGTGGTGAGCCGTTCGCGGTCGAAGATGCCCGCTACTACCCAGGCGAGCAGGTCTACAGCCAAGAGGGCGAAGGCGATGCCAACCGCGACAGCGCCGGACAAGGCGATCACGTTTAAAGAGATCGGCGCCAGGATCGCCAACAGCTACTCGAGCGAGATCGCCACCCCGTGAATGCCGACAAAACGTGAACTTGCTGCTGTCAGGGATCGTGGCCCGAGTAGATGACCATGTCGGCGATGTTGTCCTTGATCCTCCCGTTTTGTTGACGGCATCCAACGCCAGCACGGCCTCGCAGCGTCGGTCGACTGCCCCTCCCGCGACTTTGTGTCGGAACCGGTGGAGGGCCCCAGAGCAGTAGACCTTTCCCCCGCTGGTTGGGTGCTCGGTGTGGTCGAGTCAGGAGTCCCGCAGAAACTCGGAGATGGCTTAGCGCGGATCGCCCTCAACCCTGCTGCGGCTCTGGGCGATTGCTGGGAGATTGGCTGCTTGGGCTTCCTTCGAGGACGAATAGCGCCACCGTGTAGCAGGCGATCGACCCAAAAGCCAAGAGCGCCATGATCAAGGAACTGGCGTTGTCGTTGAAGTCGAGAAAGCTCGATCCGTTGAACCCCGCACCGATGACGAGCAAGCCGCCAATAACGGTCCATACGGTGATAGAGAGGTGTCGGGCCCTGAACGCGTGCACGCCGACCCCGACCACAGCGATGACCAGGGCGAGCCCGAGGCTGGCATGGATGGCCAGGACGGCCGTCCCGTGCCCGATTGCCCATGTCACGCTGTCATAGGAGCCACTCAAGTAGTTGGCTGGGTGGTGACCAGGATGATGGGTCGGGACGACGACGTACAGGTTCGTTGCCATCCCGATACCAGCCTGGCAAAGGACCAGGATGATCGCGCCCAGCAGCATCCCTCTGAGGGAACGCACTGCCCGATCGTCGCTTCGAGCCTGGGAAGAGTGCTTGGCCATCGTTCTCCGTGATCTTGGGTGAGGATCTTGATGCGTTCCAGCCCGTTGCTCCTGCCCGCTCCTAGCCCGTTGCCACGCTGACGGAGGCGCCAAACCGGAAGCCCGCTTGAAGAGTCTGGGGAACTAACGCCATCGAGAGTATCCCGAGGCGACCGATGGCGTCCTGCCTGTGAGCGCAAGCCAGTAGGCCGGCTTGGGACGATGGGTCAGCATCGAAATCGCGGGTATAGATCGTCGCTTGAGCTTCCATCGGATCCCGGCTCATCGTGGTACGGGCGAAGCCCTCCCAGGCACCCTCGGACTCTTGTGGCGATGAAGCGGGTCTCTTTGCCAACCGGTTGTTGGGACTCGCGGTCGAGCTCTTATGAGAACGTCGTCATGGAGCCAGCGATGCGTCGGCCTACTTGGTCACCCCAAAGTCCTCGTATGAGCAATCTGGTGTAGCGCAGCGGGGTGCTCGTCACTGCCCCGGGATTGGGAGCATCTGACGGTCCCTCGAGGGCGAGCACCCCGACCGCCGCGTCACCAGGGGTCACCTTATGGGGTTGTAGGGTGCCTTCAGAGCCGAGGGACTGCTGATTGATGCGAGTGAACAGGATTGGTCAGAGCATTATCGGCTCGCTCCTCGGCCTTGGGTTGGCGGTCGTGCCAAACGCGTTTGGCTTTTCGGGTGCCCAACCTGCCGGAGCCACGTTGATCCCCGGGATTAGGACGCAGCCCCCAGGCGGCACCCAGGCTCCGGGGGGTTCGATGACCGTGCTGGAGTTCGGTCCCGGCGGCGCGTGGTCGAGTCTCGATCCCGGTCAAGAGGTCCACGTCGCGGCCAGCGCCCCGCTGCTCGACGCGATCTACGGCGGGCTGTTCGAGCAGGACGCGAACGGGACGATCGTCCCAGTGATGGCGCAGAGCTACGACCAGAGCGCCGACGAGAAGACCTTTACCATTCATCTTCGCCCCGGCATGACCTTCTCGGACGGTACCCCGTTCAACGCCGCGGCCGTCAAGTGGAACTTCGAGCGGGACTTGAGCTCGACGAGTCTTTGTCAGTGCGTCACGGACTTCCCGGTTCAGTCCATAGACACGCCGGACGACCTAACCGTGGTCCTGCATCTAACCC
>JBOGFX010000203.1:0-5938 GCA_050743805.1 Acidimicrobiales bacterium | reverse complement strand
AACAGACGCCGTCCACGAGTACGAGCCCGACGAGATCTACAACCTCGCGGCGCAGAGCTTCGTGCAAACATCGTGGACGCAGCCGGTGCTCACCGGCGAGTTCACCGCGATGGGCGTCACGCGCGCGCTCGAGGCGTTTCGCAAGGCGGCGCCCAAGGCGCGCTTCTATCAGGCCAGCTCGAGCGAGATGTTCGGCAAGGTGGTGGAGTCGCCGCAGACCGAGGACACGCCGTTCTATCCGCGGAGCCCGTACGGCGTGGCGAAGGTCTACGGCCACTGGATCACCGTCAACTACCGAGAGAGCTACGGCTTGCACGCCACCTCGGGAATCCTGTTCAACCATGAGTCACCCAGGCGGGGCCTCGAGTTTGCACCCCGCAAGATCGCTCACGGAGTGGCGCGCATCAAGCACGGGCTGGACACCGAGCTGCACATGGGCAACCTCGACGCCCAGAGAGATTGGGGGTACGCGGCCGACTATGTGCGTGCCATGTGGCTCATGGTCCAAAGAGATGAACCCACCGACTATGTGGTCGCCTCCGGCGAGACCCATTCCGTACGGGAACTGTGCGAGATCGCGTTCAGCGTCGTGGATCTCGACTGGAGCGATCACGTCGTGGTCGACGAGCGCTTCATGCGACCCGCGGAGGTGGATCTGCTGGTTGGGGACTCGAAGCGGGCCGCCGAGGAGCTCGGCTGGAAGCGCGAGGTCGACTTTGCGGCTCTGGTCGAGCTGATGGTCGAAGCCGACATGGCGACTTTGAGCTCCCAGCTGGCGTGAACCAGACAACGGCCCCATGATTGCGACCGTTGTTCGGCTGGACCCGCTGGGACTCCTCGTAGCTTTCGGCGCTGGGATCCTCTCGTTCCTGTCGCCTTGCGTCTTGCCTCTTGTGCCCGGCTACGTGTCCATGGTCTCGGGGCTATCAGCATCGGAGTTGGCGGCTCCGGAGCGCCACGATGCTGCACGTGTGCGACGCCTGTTGGTGAGCACCGCTCTGTTCGTCGTCGGCTTCACGGTGGTGTTCGTGGCCCTGGGAGCGACCGCGTCGGGGCTTGGCCAGCTCCTCGAGGGTCACAGGCGAGCGCTGCAGGTCGCATCGGGTGCCGTGATGATCGGTGTCGGGTGCATCCTCGGCTCGTCTTCGCTGCCGTCGTCGCTGTGGTGGAAGCTGGGCCCGGTGGGGCGTGCCTTGGGGGTGCACGCAATGGCCGAGCACCGCTTCAGCCCTGTCGCGGGGTCGCTGGGCATGCTGAGCGCGCCTGTCATGGGTATGGCCTTTGGGTTCGCCTGGACCCCGTGCATCGGGCCTGTGCTCGGCGCGCTCAGCGCGCTTGCAGCCTCCCGGGCCACTCTCGCCGGAGGGATCCTTCTGCTCGGTGCCTATTCGATCGGCCTCGGCCTGCCCTTCGTTGCGGCCGGCATGGCGTCGGGTCGGCTCGCCGGTGCCCTGGGCGCCCGGAGCTGGCGACTGGGGGCCCTCCAGCTGGTGAGCGGCGCGGTGGTGGTGGCATTCGGGGCCCTGCTGGTCGCCGGGCAGCTGGGTTGGCTCGCGGGCCAGATCCAGGTCGTGATGCGTGAGGTAGGCCTGGGCCGGCTGGCAACCAGCTGAGCACCAGCCCGCTTGGCTCTGCGGAGCCGCCTGCTCGTAGCATGTCGGCAATCCAGATGGATCACGTCGTGTGCCTCCGGGGCGCCGTAGCGCTCACCGGCCGCTTTCCTGCTCTCGCCGGAGTCGACCTCAGGGTCGAGTCTGGGGAGGTGGTATCGGTGGTGGGTCCCAACGGTGCCGGCAAGACCAGCCTCCTTCGGCTGTGTGCTGGACTTCTCCCGCTCAAAGCCGGTGAGGCCACGGTGATGGGAGTCGACCTCGGCTTGGATCAGAGCTCGGTCAGGCGACGTGTTGGGTTTCTCGGGCACTCGGCGAGCCTCTACGACGAGCTAACCGTGTTGGAGAACGTCCGGTTCTCCTTGCGCGCCTCGGGGGCGTCGCCGGAGGGTGCGGCGACCGCCCTCGCACGGGTCGGCCTTGTCGCCAGGACGGCCCAATCGTTGGCCTCGACATTGTCGGCCGGCCAGCGACGCCGCGTGGCGCTCGCCGTTCTCCTCGCGCGCTCTCCCGGCCTGTGGCTGCTGGACGAGCCGCATGCCGGGCTCGATTCGCAGGCCCGGGCGATCTTGGAGGAGGTGATCACCGACGCGGCGGCGTTGGGGGCATCGGTCCTCTTCTCCTCCCACGAAGCAGAGCTTGCCACCGCACTTTCGGACCGGCAGGTAGCCCTGGCGGGCGGGAGGGTGATCGGGGTCTGCACGAAGGCCCCACTCGCGCTTGCGGTCTTGGAGAACGGCGGTGGACATGTGGCGTGATGCGGTCCTGGTCGCTGGGAAGGATCTTCGTATAGAGATGCGCTCAAGGGTCGCGCTGTGGCAGGTGCTCCCGGTAGCCGTGCTCTCCCTCGTTCTCTACGCATTCGCGCTGGGCCCGGACCGCAACGTGCTGTCGGGCGCGGCACCGGGGCTGTTCTGGCTCGCGGTGCTCTTTTCAACGGTGCTCGCAACGCAGCGCAGTTTCGCGATCGAATCCCCGGAGGGAACCCGCGACGCGTTGCGCAGCGCAGGAATCGATCCGGCCGGCATCTTCTTGGGAAAGGCCGCAGCCATAGCTGTCGAGCTCGCCGCCCTCCAGATCGTGCTGTTCCTGGCGATGACGTTCCTCTTTGGCGTCCACCTCCGCCACGTGTGGTTGGCAGTGGTCGCTTGCTTGATCGCCACAGTAGGCCTGGCCTCGGCGGGCACCCTCTACGGGGCGCTTTCCGCGGGGCTTCGGGTTCGCGAGACGTTGCTGCCGCTTCTCGTCCTGCCCGTCTTGGCACCGGTGCTCCTGTCTGCGTCCCGCGCGTGGTCTGGAGCGCTGAGCGGCACGGTCGCGCAAGGCGCGTCGTGGCTGCGGGTGCTCGGACCCTTCGCAGCCGTCTACCTCGTGATCGGGGTGCTCCTCTACGGACCCTTGTTGGAGTCGGGGTGAGACGATGATGAACACAGCCGTCGCCCAGCGTCCTCACTGGCTCAGGGTGGTGGGGGCTCTAGGTCTTTTGAGCACCGCGATCACGGTCTGGCTCGGCTTGTGGGTCACCCCCCCCGACCGTGTCCAGGGGAACCTCGTACGCCTGGTCTACCTGCATCCGCCGATCGCCTGGACCGCGCTCTACCTAGCCTTCGGCCTGGCGGCGCTGTCCAGCCTCCTCTACCTGTGGCGCCGAACCCGCTCGTTGTTCTGGGACCGTCTGGGCGCCGCGTCCGTGGAGGTTGGCGTGGTCTTCAGCGCGTTGACCCTCGTCACCGGCTCGTTGTGGGGCAGGCCCACCTGGGGGGTTTGGTGGACATGGGACGCCCGCCTTACCTCGACCGCCTTGCTGCTCGTGCTCTTCTTGGGCTATCTGGCCCTGAGGCGGGTCCCCGCCGACCCCGACAGAAGGGCAAAGCGCTGCGCCGTGGCGGCCATTGTCGCGTTCGTCGACGTGCCGATCGTGCACTTCTCGGTGATCTGGTGGAACACCCTGCACCAGGGGGCGACGGTCCTCAACTCTGACCTGTCGCCCACCATCCACGGCTCCATGGCGTGGACTCTCTTGCTGGGCTTCGTGGCCTTCACGTTGGACTTCGTCTGGTTGGTGACCGTCCGCTACCGGATGGAGGTTCTGAGCGACCACCTTGGGACCGACGAGCTCGAGCGGGCGCTTGCAGAGCGCCGAGCCGAGGCTGGCGACGACGATACGCGACCCAGCCCTGCAACGCTGGCCGTGTCGCGGGGCCAGCGGGTCGGGCCATGAGGTACGTGGACGCGGGGTACGTAATCGCGCTCTGCTCGCTCTTCCTCTACGGGGCGAGCTTGCTGAAGCGCCGCCACGACCTCGAGCGCCGTGGGGGAGCCTCCTTTGGCAAAGATGATCCGCAAGGCCACCGGTGACTCGCACCGCACCTGAGCAGACCCGGGATCTGCCACGACCGAGGAGGACGAGGCCAAGGGCGAGGCTCTTGATCGTCACGGCGGTCCTCATCGGTGCGCTGGTCTATCTGTTGGCGGAGGGCTTGGGGAGCTCCCTCGACTACTTCGACACGGTGAGCCAGGCTCTGTCTCACCGCGCTTCGCTCGGCACCTCCACGTTCCGCCTTGAGGGTTTGGTGGTTCCCGGCTCGGTGCGCAGGACGGTCGCAGGGGCGGATTTCAATGTCTCGGAGGGTTCCGAGGCGATAGCGGTCGTCAACACCGGTGCTCCGCCCGCACTGTTCCAGGCCGACCTTCCGGTTGTGGTCGTGGGCCACTTCGCCTCGGGAGCCGCAACGCTGTTCATGTCCAACCAGGTCATGGTGAAGCATTCCGCGAACTACATCGCCGCCCACCCAGGGAGGGTCCGAGCACCCAATGGCACCTCGCGTTGAGAGCATGAGCGGCTCGTGAACGCGGCGATCGGCTCCGCAGGTATCTGGCTCGCCTTCGTGGCTGGGGTGGTCGGGGCGATAGCGACCTTGACCTCGATTATGGGGCGCCATTTGGGAACCCGGGCTCTTCGGTACCTGGACGGACGGGTTCTCGCTCCGGTCGTTCTGCTCGGAATGCTGGTCGCGGTGGGCTCGATGGAGCACGCCCTAATCACCCACGACTTCTCCATCGCGTTCGTCGCGGACAACAACGCTCTGGCGACCCCGCTGATCTACTCGATCACCGGCCTGTGGTCGGCACTCGCTGGGTCGCTGCTGTTGTGGGCTCTTGCGCTCTCGATCTTCCTATGCGTCGTCTTCTGGCGTTTCAGGGCGCACAAGTCGGACC
The DNA here is from genome assembly GCA_050743805.1 of Acidimicrobiales bacterium. Lineage (GTDB taxonomy): Bacteria > Actinomycetota > Acidimicrobiia > Acidimicrobiales > RAAP-2 > Palsa-461. Next base: position 1,109 of record JBOGFX010000203.1, on the reverse strand, counting down.
CGGTGCTTGCCTGGGCGATCGTGGTGATGTTCGTCGTCACCAGCTTTTTCATCGGATTGATGGTGGGTCCTTCGAACCCGTTCGCCCACGTGCTCGGTGCTGCGCCGGCTCAAGGGGCCGGGCCCAACTCCCTCTTGCAGGACAACCCCTTGGTCGCCGCACACCCGCCCTTGCTGTACCTGGGCTTCACGGGCTTCTCGGTTCCCTTCGCGTTCTCGGTGGCCATGCTCATCACCGGTCGGGTAGGCGAGCGCTGGCAGGTTGAGGTGAGGCGGTTCACCCTTCTCGCCTGGACCCTGCTCACGGTCGGCATCGTCCTGGGCGCGTGGTGGTCCTATGAGGTCCTTGGCTGGGGCGGCTTCTGGGCGTGGGACCCGGTGGAGAACGCCGCGTTGCTGCCGTGGCTGTGCGGCACCGCGTACTTGCACTCGGTGCTCGTGCAAGAAAGGCGAGGGTTGCTCAGGGTCTGGAACCTCGCGCTCGCCATCGCCACCTTCGCCCTCACCATCTTGGGCACATTCCTCACCCGCTCCGGCGTGGTGGTGTCCGTGCACGCCTTCAGTGACTCCACCATCGGTCCGGTTTTGATCGGCTTCTTCGCATTCGTTGTCGCGGTGGGATTCGGGTTGATCGCGTGGCGGGGCGACCGGATCCGCTCGCCCGGCGGCATCGACGCGCCTTTGGGGCGCGAGGGGGCCTTTCTCGTCAACAATCTGCTGTTTGTCGGCTTCGCCTTCGTGGTGCTGCTCGGAACCTTGTTCCCACTTCTTTACGAGGCCCTTGAGAACCAGCAGGTGAGCATCGGAGCTCCGTACTTCGACACGGTGGGGGTTCCGGTGGGTCTCGCGATCTTGGTGCTGATGGCGCTGGCGCCGGCCTTGTCGTGGCGCAGGCTGCATCTGCGCGCCCTGTGGGAGCGACTGTGGTGGTCGGCCTGGGTCGGGGGCCTCACCATCGTGGTTTGCGTGTGCGCGGGAGTTCGCGGGGTGGCGCCGCTGATCGCCTTCGGTCTGGGCGCCTTCGCCGCGTCGTCTGCCGTGCGGTCGATCGTGCTCTCGCTGCGATCCAATCTGCGCCAGAAGAGAGGGTGGCTGGCGGGGCTCACCGGG
>JBOGFX010000202.1:0-9439 GCA_050743805.1 Acidimicrobiales bacterium | reverse complement strand
ACGGGGTCCAGGCCGTCGGCCTGTCTGATGGTCCTAGCCGAGTTCTCGGCACTCACCAGCGTTCCTCCCATCCTCTACGTGCATCGATGAAGTAGGGGCCCTTCGCTCGAGGCGGGTTGTGTTGTCCCGCCCGTCATCACTATTACGACCCCCTCCGACTCCCTCTCGGCTGACTGCCACTTCTCGTTTCCGGTTATAGACAGCCGCACTCCTTCACCCCGCAGGCGAAGGGCCGAGGAAGGCCTCTCCAGTTCCCACGACACCCGTGTGCACGTTCCACGCCCCCTCCGCCGGAGGGTCCTTTGGCGTCCGCTCCAAGATCCAAGATGCCTTCCATGGCCTTCGCCTCCCTACTACGGGCTCGGCTCCCTCTGGTTTCCGGTCTCCCGGGCATTTTGACGACGGTGCAGACTTCGCTTGATGCTGCGGACCGTGCACTTGGTCCACCCCGCTTCGACACTGCGTCCGAGCTGCTGGACGCACATCAGGGCAACTGCGTAGGCATGCACAGGGCACGCCTACGCAAGGCTTCGCCCGATCCGCGTCTCCGTCGCGAAGCCGCAGCGTGCGGGCCGCTTGCGTCCGCGCCACCCTGCCTACGCTGCGTACGCAAGAGCTGAGTAGGTCCCCACAAACTGTCCCCATTGACGTGGGCCAATAAGTGGGGACCACGTCAAGTGGCTCAACAATCGGGGTCCGCTCAACCCGGCCCGATCGCACCTCCGTGAGCGGCTTCTGGGCCATCATGACCTCGGCGGGGTCCGCCGCGGAATGATCATCGGCTCAGGCTCGAGGGTATCGCGTGGCGGTTCCGCACTGGGTCGCCGTGGCGGGATCTGCCCGCCCAGTTCGGTAAGTTCCACTCGGTGTTGGAACCGCATCGCCGCTGGTCGATGGACGGCACTTATCAGGCCATGTTTGCCGCGGCGCGCGCCCATGCCGGCGGTCCAGACGCGGCGCTTGCGGTGTTGATGTCGATCGATTCAACGAGCGCTCGGGCTCACCAGCACGCGGCGGGGGCGCGGTTCCACGAGTCCTCGCTGCGCACGGGGGCAACAGTGGAGAGCGCTGACAGGCGTGCGGGGCTCGGCCCGCTCGCAGCGTGTTGCTCGCGCGTTCGCCGAAGCAGATGTACCGCCGCGGAGTAGAGGGCGATCAGCTACATCCGTTGGCTGACTTCATCGCTATGTAGGTAGACTACCTATCGGATCTCTCGCCAAATGGAAGGTCGGGAGTGAAGCGTAGCACCGTGCGATGTCGGGTTCCCTTCGCTGATCTTGGTGATATCGCGGCTGAACCACACGAGCCACGGGGCCTGCACTTATTCATCTGAGGCCCTCCTGGAACCAGCCTCTACTTTCTGTTAACTTTCTGTCGAACGTGCCCAAGGAACGGAGAGAACTAAGGAACGGAGAGTAGGGTGACAACGACTAGCCTTATTGAGCAGGCAACCAGTGTCTCTGGCGAACTAAACTACTTGAGTCCGCAGACGATTGTGCATCGGCATTTCGTGTCGCCTAGCGGAAGCGCCGACACCTCTATACATGAGCGGCACACTATCCGCTTCCATGACGCCCGCCCATTCCAAAAGCACTTAACTTTGGATAAGTCCGGCTTCGAACTGATCGATCACGCGAGCACGGTCCACGACTTCAGAGACCGTGACGAGCTTGATCGAATTTACATCCCCGAGGTGACAGAAGCTGTGCGTGCTGTTACTGGGGCTGACAAAGTAGTTTCGATAGGTTACCGCCAACGTAGTGACGACAGGTATTGAGCTAATAGAAAATTGCCACCGCCCGCAAACGGTGATCATGTGGACATCTCTCCGGACGGTGCACTGTGGCAATTTGCTAAAGTGTATAGAGAGAACTTTCCGGACGGCCCCGGTTATCGACGTGCGTTGTTCACCAGCTTCTGGCGTACTTTCAGCCCACCGCCGCAAGACTGGCCGCTGTGCATGTGCGAGTTCGATAGTGTCGCCGACAGCGAGGGCATCGACAGCAAGTTTATCAAGGTGGATGTTCTGCCCGAGGATCCCTTGGCACCGGTCGAAGGCCTAGACAAATTGAAGATGGCCTCATCTTCGTTCTACTACAACGAAGGCCATCGCTGGTGGTATTTCCCGCAGATGACCCGTGACGAGGTCCTGCTCTTGAAACTCAATGACTCCGACCACTCCCATGCATGGCGCGTAGTGCACGGGGCCTTCCGTGATACGACCGTGGAGACAGCACATACGCGGGAGAGTGTCGAGATGCGCACGATCGCGTTTTGGGAGTGACTGGCATGCGTCTCCGGCACCGTCGTGCGCCGTCCGTTTGCCGGAATGGATTCGATGCGGACCCCCGCTGTGCGACATTTTCGCTTGCCCAAAGGCCCCGCGCCGCGCTTGGTAGTGGCAGCTCGGTCTTACTCAGGGAACCTATGACTCACTAGACCCTATCGGGAGCGGACTCACGGAAGCCGAACAGGCGAGCCGCATTCTCCTTCATGATTAGCGGTTTGACCTCAGGTTTTATTGTGAGGGTCTCGAAGTCCTTCATCCACCGCTCCGGTGTAATCAGCGGGAAGTCCGTCCCAAACAGGATTTTATGTCGCAAAAGCGTGTTTGCGTACTGCACAAGCTGCGGCGGGAAGTACTTCGGCGACCATCCAGAAAGGTCGATGTAGACACGAGGCTTATGGGTGGCAACCGACAACGCCTCATCCTGCCAAGGAAACGACGGATGCGCGAGGATTATATCCATGTCCGGAAAATCGACTGCAACGTCATCGACGTGCATGGGGTTGGCATACTTAAGACGAATTCCTCCGCCACCCGGCCGCCCCGCACCTACCCCTGTCTGGCCGCTATGAAAGAGTGCTACGAGGCCGAACTCGGCGATTACTTCGTATAGGGGATACGCCATCTGATCATTTGGGAAAAAAGCCTGCACGCTTGGATGGAACTTAAAACCTCGGACGCCATAATCGACCACCAGCTCCCGGGCCATACGAACGCCAGAACGACCGCGTGTGGGATCGATACTCGCGAACGGGATGATAACGTCGGAGTGTTGCATTGCAAGTTCGGCGATTTCAAAGTTACTCGGTTCGGGCTCCTCGCCACTTTGAGAAATGCTGTCGACGCAGAAGGCAACGCAAGCCATTCGCCGCTCCCGATAGTAAGCCGCGAGCTCCGGAACGGTATAGGTCGGCAATTTATCCAGACCAAAATATTTGGCCATGCCCTCGGGAGTGCGACTGCTGGACACAGCAGTCGCAGTGACCGAACCGTGCACATGGGTATGGACGTCGATTGCGACAAGACTGTCTAGATCGAGGGACTGCATGATGAACATTCTTCCAGTATCACGCCATGTCCTCCACGAACGAGGCTCCGGTAAGGTCTCGCACTCGCTCTACGGCCACTCCGGGAGCACATTCCTTCAAAATAAGCCGGTCGGACGCCACGTGAAACACGGCGAGATCGGTGTAGATGCGCTTAACGACGCGGCGTCCGGTGATCGGGAAGGTACATTCCGTTACTAGCTTAGGCTTCCCCCGCCGGTCAACGTGCTCCATCACGACCCAGACCTGCCGTGCGCCCGCAACCAAATCCATTGCGCCGCCGACGGCAGGGTTCTGGCCCGGAACGTACCAGTTTGAAAGATCACCACCCTCGGACACCTGAAGCGCGCCGAGTACAGCAACATCCAGAGCACCGCCGCGGATGACTGCGAACGAGGTAGCGGAGTCAACAATCGCGGCCCCCGTGGAGAGGGTGGCATAGCGCTTTCCGGCGTCTGTCAAATCCGGATCCTCGAAGCCCGGCTCGGCCGGCGGCCCAAGTCCCAGCACGCCGTTCTCGGAATGCAGAACAACCTCGATATTCGCTGGGATGAAGCGGGGCACATCCAACGGGATACCGACACCCAGATTTACTACATAACCGTCTTCGATGTCCTGAGCAAGGCGCTGCGCTATTCCCTCGCGGGTTCGTCCCTGGGGTCTGGGAATATTCAACGTGCCCGTCATCGCGGCACGACCTGCACTCCCATTTCTTTGCTGACCCGGGATGAAGACTGTAGCACATCGTCAACGAAAACCCCCGCCAGATGAACGTCATCAGGATCGATTTCACCGGCCTCAACGAAGCGCTCGACCTCTGCAAAAGTCCGCCGGCCGGACATTCCAACCAGTGGGTTGAAGTTGCGGGCGGAGCGATGAAATCGCAGGTTGCCCTTACGGTCGCCCTGTTGCGCCTTCACCAAACCGAAGTCGGCGACGATCCCGTGCTCGAGAACATGCGGCCGCCCCGCGAAGACCCTTGACTCGCGGAGCGGCAACTGCCCCTCGGGCTTACCTGCGTGGTCATAGCGCAAGGTGAACGTGCCGTCAGCCAGCATGGTCCCAGCGCCGGAAGGAGTGAAGAAGGCCGCAATGCCCGCTCCCCCGGCACGCAGCCGCTCCGCGAGAGTGCCTTGCGGTACCAACTCGAAGTCGATCCTGCCCGCGAAGTACTCGTCGTAAAATTCGTCCAAAACAGGGAAAGAAGCCGTCAACTTACGTACGCGCTTCTCTGCGACCATCCGGCCAATTCCGGTAACGACGTCCTCACCGACATTATTTGCGATGACATGCAAATCTCGACGACCAAGATCGCAAAGCGCATTCAATAGCGTATCCGGCCGGCCCGAGCTGCCGAAACCACCCACCGCAATTGAGGAACCTGAAGCCACTGCGTCCAGCGCAGCCAGGATGTCTTCACGGAATTTGAAAATCACAGCCATCTCTCCGCTCTCGGTGCACTCACCCTAAACTCCACGTGTCGCGATAGGTGGCACCGGTACATGGTTTTGCAGCCCCTCACTATTATGCGTTGCCTTCGTAGGAATATTAAACAAGCTCCAACGTAAAGCCGAGGACAGCAGCCTGCGCCGTCAAGAACACTCGCCGTTCCGGCGCGCTCCACATTGTTGCGTCGGTTGACGACGCGCAAGAATGCTTCGCCTGCGGTACTGCACAGGCTCCAGCTCCTGCGTCACGCGGGCGAGCTCGCACGGATCAGGGCATCAGCCCTGGCATTGACGCGTGTGCCTGCCGAGAATGCCGTCCGGCACGTTGAGTAGGACGTTCCTGCGGAGGACGCTGCACCACGACTTCGAAGTGCGAGGGAGTAGTGCGGCGCTGAGACGACCAGTCCTACCCGAGCTCACTCGTACCTACCGCTGGTGCTACCGCTCGCCAGGATCGGCGGAAAGCCGCAGGTAAGCGGGTTGATCGAATATTCGGCACTCACACCGTCGCACCGCGACCGCACCGTCGTGCTGGAAGAAGTGGCGCGCGACCTGCTGCGTCGTCACGACGCCATGGCGCCCGATCCAGCGAAGGATCTCGACATCACGCTCGGTGAGGCGCACATGTGTCGTGATGCTCGGACGACCCTGCCGATCCGTCCGCCGCCAGCGGTCGCCACCCGGCAGACCACCATCTCCTCGACGAGGTCCCCCGACAGCGAGACTCACGGATTCATCCCCTCGCCCGTGGCCTCCCCCCGTGGAGTCCTCGTCACCATCGCCGTCGTCCTCGAACGTCGTGCCACGGTGGCTCGCCGACGTCCCTGTATTCACAACGTACGGCGGCTCGTTACGCGCATACGTCGAGTCGGCGTGCTGTCACCATTCCGTTCCTGTACCACGGTAGGCAGCGTGAAGTGGTCAGGTCACGAGTCAATATCGATGACGCGTCGCTGGTAGACCGGCGTCGATTGGGAGTCATCGTGGTCGCCAAAAAGTGCAGGATTCCCCCCTCTCTCTCCAATTCATTCACACCCATCCTTCGCCCCGGTTCGATTCCTCACTCGGAGCGCCCCGCACCCCACCCCCACAACATGCTTTACAAATAAGTGGTGTTGGGGTGCGGTAACAGGATGGGTGTGATGAAAAAATTCCTATTGGGAGAGAGGGAGAGAGGGGGGGGTGGAAAGGCATGAAAGACAAATCGGGTGATGATGAAGAGAAGGGTGTTGTGGTGTCGGGAGTCAGGGGGAGCCATGGGGAGATGGGGAGTGAAGAGCGGCTCGGGCGGTGATCGGGTGAGATGGAAACGAAGGGTTGGGATAGTCGGGGTGCGTGAGCCGCTGGATGAGGCGTGTTGCGTGGGGTGATTGCTGCTGAGGGTCGGGTCGACGGTGGTGGGCGGTGGCGGTGATGATGACGGTGGCGATGATGACGGTGGTGGTGACGATAACGATGACGATGACGATGACGATGACGATGACGATGTAGAGGCGACGGGCGACGTTAGACGAGCGACGTGACGAACGGACTGGCGTGGAGGCGGAGCGACCGGCGAGTCACGATGCCCCGGGCAGTCGAAGACGGATACCCGATGCGTCGGCCAGTCCGGGGTCCATGTACACATCGAGCCCCCGGAGCTGCTCGTCAGCCGCTTCGAACGTCGTCCAGTCGATGGCTCCCGTCCACTTTTGAGCGAAGCGCAGGACAGCGATCAACGTCTCGCCGCGCCCGCTGCCATTGCTGACACCGGCCAGTCCGGCGAGGTAGTTGTTGCGGTAGACGGTGGGAATGACGATCCGTACCTGACCGGCAGCGGACAGCACCCCGTTCGACACGATGCGACCGATGCGGCCGTTCCCGTCGTCGAAGGGGTGGCATTCGGTTATCAGCAACATCAAGGCCACTGCCCGATGCATCGGGTCCGTCACCGAGCTGAAGACATCAAAGCCTCGTCTCAGCGTCCCGAGGACGAGATCCGGCTCGACGAACGCGTAACCACCGGCGTAGTTGCGCCGCTCCTTGAACTCGCCCGGCCGCTTCTCGGGCCGCGCCGCCAGGAGGACACGGTGCTGGTCTTTGAGCTGGTCCAACAGTTGATCGGCGCTCGCTGGCGCGAGTGCACGGGTGGCTGGGTCCGAGACGATCCGGTATGTGGCGGCAACGTCGTGGGCGTCGGCCGGTCGTTCAGAGGGGATCACACCGTCGATAGCGATCTCGCGGGCCTCCTCAACACCGAACTCAGTTCCTTCGATGAAGTTCGAGAAGTACGCCTCGAAGAACGGCTCCCACATCCATCGCTCGGGCGCGCCGAGCGCAGGGCGCGGTTCGGGCGCAGTGTTGTCGAGCAGATCGGCGAGGGATCGGAACATCGATAGACGGTGTTCGTCGTAGGGCTCGCCGGCCAGCCGCGCCGCCAGACGTTCCGACGTGGGCTTGGCTTCGCTGAAGGACCCCAAGACTGCGGCAAGACGGCTCCGTACCACCTCGACCTGGCCCGCCGGGAGTTGAGCGGCGATGGCATCGAGCTGGCTGAGGGCGTTCTGGATTGCGCCCGCGCCACCATGACGAGCCACCTTGTCGATCTCGTCTTCGACCGCTTCGGTCCCCGCTTGGCGACTCGGCCGCCCACGAGGTGGTCGTCCGGCGATGCTGACGTTCTCGACCAGTCGGCGAGCGGGACCAGAGATGTGGAGTCCGTCGGGCATCTGCGTATCGCCCGGCAACGGACCCGGGCCGATACGTGGTGACACGGTGACTCCGGGCAGCTCCAGGTCGGAGCGGCGGACCGGGTCGGGATGGGCGATGAAGATCCACCCCTCGAAAGGCATGCCCCCGGTCAGGGCGGTGCGATCGCTCAGGACCGCGCCCGGCCAGAACACGCTGATGATGGCGGTGCGGTGATGGGCGACGGCCTGCTCCGGGGAGAGGGTGGCACCGACGATGTAGACGTTGGGCGCCACCCTCACGGCCGTGCCCGCCTTGGCCTGACGGGACAGGCCGGCCTTGGTCTGGGGCGTGGCCACTACCAGCCGGCCGGCCGGGTGGGGCAGAGCCACAGCAACAGGCGGACCGTTATCGGCCTGGTCCGGGGTCGACCCAGCAACTGGAGCGGGGTTATCGGGCACTGAAAGCAACTGTAGGGCATTAATATGGCACTGCGGTGCATGGCCGAGCAACCAGCGACCCGGAATCGCCCCGTCTGAGCAACCTAGAGGGCTAAATCCCTCCGGGCACAAATCCGCTCAGCTCCCGGGCAGGACGTTCCCGACCGACTCGGTACGGATTCTCCCGATTTGAAGCGCCTTGAGGAGCTAGAACGTGGATCGGCTGAATACTTGGCATGGAAAGAAATCGAAGACAGGCGAGCCGAGCTAAATCTCGACGTGTTCCAGACCAACCAGGCGGGATCAAAACGTGTTGACGCCGATCGAGCGGTCGACCTTCGTCTGGCCGAGACGTATCAGTGGTGCCTCGTACCTCACCAGCCGGACCCCACGGGTGCGGTGGAGTGGGAGGCCATGAAGGCTGATGGACAAGGTTTGTTGGCAGCTCGCACGAGCCGCAAGCTGGTGAACGCCGGTTCGCTTGGCGTCGCATATTCAAGCGAGCTACTTCGCACCCTCTTGGGCACAGGTGGAGTCCTGTCGCCCATGTGGGCCGAGGGATACACGAGTGTCAACCTTCTGTGGGACGCGTTTGCTCGCTATCCCTACCTTCCTCGGCTGAAATCAATCGACACACTGTCTGCCACAGCACGACAGGGGGCGAACCCCATCGCTTGGGAAGTGATGGGGTTCGCGCTAGCGGACGCGGTCGATTCTAAGAGTGGGCGGTTCATTGGGCTGACCACCAACGGGGAACACTCGACAGCCACTGGAACCACATTGGTCGTCTCGGCAGATGTGGCCGCTCCGCAGCTTGCCGAGGAGGCCGCAGCCGTCGCCGCAACCGAGCCGACGGGCACTCTCACTCCGCTGGGTCGAGGACCGGAAGGCGAGTCACCGCAACTTGATGACGCGCTTCGGCGGTTCTACGCCGTTGTGAAGCTGGATGCCGAGCGTTATCAGCGAGACTTCGCGAAGCTTGCTGCCGAGGTGATCTCTAACCTCGCCGGCTATCTCGGAACAGACGTTGAGATATCGGTTGAGGTGAAGGCAACGAATCCCGAAGGGTTCCCTGAGCACGTCACAAGGACCGTGACTGAAAATGCCCGAACACTCAAGCTGGATTCCTACGGGTTCGAGACGGAGTGAGCCAATCTGCAAGGCGGTCGTGCAATGTGTGAGCTTGAGCCGCCTGTGGGACGACGTTCGCCAGAGGAGCGCCGGTCTCGTGCAGGCGACGGCGAGCAATCCACTACCGGGTGGAATCAAGTGGGGCGTCCGCAGGCAGTCGGGACCGATTCCAGACGAACGTCAGCGACCCGCACATAACCCGACGGTCGGCTGCCATCCCTATTCTGTCCCTACTATGGGCCTTGGTGCCCCCGGATTCCCCGACCAGCTCGGAGCACTCGTGTTCGATATGGGTGCTGGTCAGGGGTAAATCTAGCGAACCAGAGAACAGTGCACCGGAGCGCCTAGACGCCTCAGAACGGTCTACCAACCCGACGAACCCGCTGGTCGCGGCGCTTGCCCCGCGCAGCCCTATGCGGT
>JBOGFX010000201.1:0-18509 GCA_050743805.1 Acidimicrobiales bacterium | reverse complement strand
CTCCTCTCGGTACGCATTCAACTGTGTCCTGGGCGAAACCCACCGACCTTCAAATCTTGCGGAACCACCTTGGTCGTCGAAGCGTTCCACGCTTCGACCGTGGCCTCTTTGTTTGGCTCTTGGCTGTGGGATCTCGCCGCAAGCCCCGCCGTCACCCAGCGGGGCGGCAATCACCGGGCGGAACCCGCTCCTCGTTCGAGCTCGTCATTTCAATCACAAGCTCCCTCTGTTGGGCGGGCCTCTCACCCACCAACTCCATTGTCCACCTGTGGGAGCACCGTGTGAAGAGCGCCCGGCGAAATGCCAAGGACCAGCGCTAACTCTCAAAAACCCAAGGCACCGAGCTGAGCCGCGAGGCTCCTGAACGCGAGTCCTCGATGAGACAGGGCCCGCTTTTCGTGCGGGCTCATCTGCGCAAACGTGCGCCCGTCGCCGCCATCTGGGATGAACAGCGGGTCGTAGCCGAATCCGCCACCACCATGGGCTTCCTCTGAGATGTGGCCGAGCACGCTCCCCTCGCTCCACAACTCGCTGCCATCTGGGAACGAGGCCATGGCTATGGAGATGAAACGGGCCCCTCGGCCCGGCCTCGGGACGCCCTCCAGCGCTCGGAGCAACTTTTCAACGTTTTCCCCGTAGCTGGCACCAGGACCTGCATAACGCGCGGAGTAGACCCCAGGCGCCCCCGCCAGGTAGTCCACCTCGAGGCCGGTGTCATCTGACACGGCGGCCAGCCCGGTGGCTGTCCTCAGTGCAACCGCCTTCAGCCTCGCGTTTTCCACGAGCGTCGCCCCCGTCTCTTCCACGTCGGCCACCTCGAGGGGACGAGGCAGCACCGAGATCCCCTTCTCGGCGAGAATGGAGGTGATCTCCAGAGCCTTGTCCGGGTTTGCTGTCGCGAGGACGAGCTCGATCACGATGGCATCAGCGAGGACCGGGGGGCTCAGCCAGTGCGGCTCGTTGGGCAGCGACCAGCTCCGAGATTCCCTTTTGGGCGAGATCCATCAGCTCGTCGAGCTCTCCGCGGTTGAACGGCATCCTCTCGGCCGTCCCCTGGACCTCGACGAAGCGGCCCGAGCCGGTCATCACCACGTTCATGTCCACGTCCGCGCGCGAGTCTTCGCCGTAGGGGAGGTCCAGCATCGGCACGCCGTCGATGACTCCGACCGATACGGCCGCCACCTCCTCACCTAGCGGGCTCTTCCCCAGCACCTGCGCCTGCAGCAGCCGGCTGCACGCGTCGTGGAGCGCAACATAGGCCCCGCAGATCGACGCTGTCCTGGTCCCACCATCGGCTTGCAGCACGTCGCAATCGACGGTCACCTGTCTCTCACCAAGAACGACGAGATCGCACACCGAGCGGAGTGACCTTCCGATCAGACGCTGGATCTCCTGGGTCCTGCCAGATTGGCGTCCGCGGGTCGCCTCGCGGTCGACGCGCTCGGGGGTCGAGCCGGGGAGCATCGAGTACTCGGCCGTCACCCATCCCCTGCCGGTCCCCCTCAACCATGGCGGCACACGCTCTTCCAACGATGCGGTGCACAAGACCTTCGTCCTGCCCATGCAAACCAGGACAGACCCCGGGGCGAACCTGGTGAAGTCACGCTCGAAGGCCACCTCACGGAGCTGGTCTAGCGTGCGACCGTCATCGCGAAGCGCTCTTGTATCGGGCTCACCACTCATGGGCGTCGATCCTCCTCATCATCGGGTGCTGGCCGCGTCCTACGGGTCACCATTGGATCATCATGCCCGGCGAGGCCTGGTGGATCGGGCCAGAAAAAGAGCCGGATGCCTCGGCCCTGAGCGTCTCGGGGTCGGTGTGGCGCCATGCGTGGGTCAGCACGAGCTGGCGAACCTCTGCTCTGGCCGCCATCTCGCCCGCTTGCCTGCCGCTCAGATGACCCAGATGTGCGAACACGGGCTCGAGCTCTGCGGTGTAGGTGGCCTCACAAAGAAAAACGCCGATGTCGTCACCGAGCTCGTCGACCGACCAGGCGGGGCCGGTGTCCGCGGAGTACGCGAGAGCCGGTGCTCCCCCCCCGATGGCTTGGATCCGGACTGCGAGCGTGGGCGGTGGATGATCGGTCGCAACGAAACTGAGCCGCAGGTCATTGAGATCGAAGCAGCACGCGGGCTCCACCTCTATGAAGCGAAGAGCCTGCCGCTCGCCAAGCGCCCCAGCGTCGATCAGCCCGGGAGGTCCCAGGACGGGGATCGGGGCAGCTTGCTCACGCGCCGCCCAGGCCGCGAAACGACTCAGATCCCCGCAGTGGTCACGGTGCTCGTGGGAAACCACGATCGCGTTCAGGCTCCTCGGATCGCACACCGATCTCAACCGCTCGAAGGTCCCCGTACCGGCGTCCAGCCATATCGCTGACTGCTCGGATGTGACCAGATACCCGCTCCCTGCGCTGTGCGGTCCCGGATAGCTCCCTTCGCACCCCAGGACGGTCAGCCTGCCGTTGTGCACGGGGCCTAACTAGAAGTAGATGATGCTCTCGGCGCGTTTGGTCACCACGTCGATGTCGTCGGTCCACAAGCCAGTCGAGAGGTACTTCCAACCGTCGTCTGCGGAGATGATCACGATGACCGCACTCTCGCCTTGCGGGATCTGCTTCGCGCAGCGAATCGCTCCGGCAAGTGCCGCCCCGGTTGAGATCCCGACAAACAGCCCAGCCTCGCTCAAGAGCCGGCGCGTCGCCTCGAGGGACTCCCGAGCCCGGACGACCGTCTTGCGGCTGAGAAGCTCTGCACCGCCGAGCCTCTCGAAGACAGGAGGGACGTAGCCCTCGTCGAGGTTCCTGAGCCCGTCGACCTTCTCCCCCGCCGGTGGTTCGACCGCCCAGATCTCGATTTCGGGGTTCTTCTCCTTTAGATACCGACCGACGCCAAGCAAGGTCCCCGAGGTGCCGAGGCCTGCGACGAGGTGAGTCACCTCGGGGCAATCCCGCCAGATCTCGGGGCCCGTCTTGCGGTAGTGGCCCTGCGGGTTCGCCTCGTTGCCGTACTGGTAGAGCATGGTCCACTCGGGATGCTTCTCCGACAGATCCAATGCCATCCGAATGGCGCCGTTGGAGCCCTCCTCGCCCGGGGACTCGATGATCTCTGCGCCCCAGATCTCGAGCAGCTGCCGTCGCTCGATGGAGACACTGGTCGGGAGCACCACCTTGAGGCGGTAACCCCGCATCTTGGCGACCAGGGCCAGCCCGATGCCTGTGTTCCCCGAGCTCGGCTCCAGAAGGACCTGGCCCGGTTCTCCGGGCCGCAAGAGACCGTCGGCTTCGGCCTGTTCGACCATCGCCAGCGCAGCCCTGTCCTTTATCGAGCCGCCAGGGTTCCTGCCGTCCAGCTTCACCACGAAGCGAACCGCGGGGTTCGGGCTGAGCTGGCTTACCTCGACCATCGGCGTGTCGCCGATCAGCTCCAAGACGCTTTTTGCTATCCCCGCCACGGTCGGGTCAGCCCCCCGCCACCGCCGGAAGGATCGACACCTCATCTCCCTCGCCTACCGGAGTGTCCAGGGCGGACAGGTACCTGACGTCGTCGTCGTTCACATAGACGTTCACGAACTTGTGGAGGGTGCCATCGGGGTTGAGCACCTGCTCCCCCATCGCCGGATGCGCCGAAACCAGAGCTCGGATGATCTCTCCCACCGTCTTGCCGTCGACGTTCACCGTCGCACGACCACCGGCGGCTGAACGCAGCAGCGTCGGTAGGTGGACATCGACTCCCACTAGAAACCTCCTAAGAACGCCGCGAGCAGCGGAAGATACTTGACCTGTTCAGTGGGGATTGTACCAACCAAGGTTTTTGCCCAGTCCGGGATGGCCAAAAGGCCTGCGGGCTGGGCTCAGGCAGTGGCGCGCACATTACGCAAGAAGAAGGCTTCGATCGCCTCACGCTCGAAGTAGGGGGCCGCCAGATGACCGCCGGGGTTCACATGCATGGTCTTCTCCCTAGATGCGATCACATCGAACAACGAGAAGGCCTCGCTTCTAGGCACCACTTCGTCGTCCCATTGAACGAAGAACAACACAGGCACTTCCAGAACGCCGGCACTTCGGGCCAGCTGTTGGGAGCTGGGCCAGCTTCCGATGCCCGCCAGTCCGAACACCGCAGCGCAGATCCGGGGCTCAGAGGCGACGAACGGAATGCCGATCGCAGTCCCCATCGACACTCCCCAATAGCAGTAGGGACCGCCGTCGAAGCCTTGGGTTACCTGGAGCTCGTCGAGCACAAGGCCCCACTCCTCTGCCGCCTGTCGATTGCGGGCAGTCTCCGCGAGCCTTTCCGCCTCGCCCATTTGGGCGAACCTCCGGGCAACCTCGGCAGGGGTGGTCGGCTCCTGGGCAGCGCCGAGGCGGTCGCCATGGCCGGGGGCGTCGATGGCGACTGCGCTGTACCCCAGATGACGGACCAATCGTCGAGCGAGCGACCGGACACCGGGATTGCGCTTGTCCTGGGTTCCTCCATGACCAAGGAGGACCGTCGCACGGCTCTGGTTCCCGCCACGCCAAAGGACCCCCGGGACATGTCCGTCCGAGACTGCGAGCTTGAAATCGCGCTCCCAAACGCCGTGGGACTCCTGCTCGGAGCCCCAGGTCAACGCCACGAGAACTCTTCGGACCTTGGCCTTTTCCCTCGACGGCCGGAGCTGTGACCCAAATGCCTGATCAGCTGGCCTTGGCCCAATGGGTTTGCACCACGACAGACTCCTCTTCGATCTGGCCGTCCACGATCCGATAGCTCCTCAACACCGGCTGGACGTCTCGAAGAGACACGATCAGGTAGTGCCAACCGGGATCGGGAGCCTGGGCCACGTCAGTGGACGACGGGTAAGCGTCGGTGTGGGTGTGGGAGTGGAACACGCCCAGGATCTGCTGGCCCCTCCCCTCGGCATCTCTGTCCGCCCGGAGATGGGCCACCGGGTCAAGGGTGTACACCCGTGCGGAATGCGCGATGTTCTGAGCCGGGTACCACGCGTTGGCGCAATCGGCGGCAGGGTCGCCCGCGACGAGACCACAGGCCTCCTCCGGAAGGCCCCTGATGCAATGGGCCACGATCGCCGTATGGATGTCAGCTGGCATTCGTAACATCGACACATAAGTGTAATGTTCCTCGGGACATCCCTAGCGGATCCTTCCGACCCCCTACTGCAGATACCCTCATCTCATGGCGAGAGCCAAGCGAACGGCCGCTAAACGCCTGGCCACCAGGGAATCCGTGCGCGGTGACCGAGTGGTGGCCAGCAACCGGCGTGCTCGCCGGGACTACGAGGTGCTTGAGACCTTTGAATGCGGCATCGCCCTGCAGGGAAGCGAAGTCAAATCGCTCAGAAGCGGCCGCGCCCAGATCGCCGACGCCTATGGGCGAGTGACCGACGGCGAAATCTGGCTGTTGGGAGCGCACATTCCGCCGTGGCAGTTCGCCACGGGCTTCGGCGCCCACGATCCGGACCGCAGACGCAAGCTCCTCATCCATCGCAAGGAGATCGATGAACTGCTGGGACGCACCCAACAACAGGCACTGACTTTGATCCCCCTCAAGATCTACTTCCGCGATGGCATCGCAAAGGTGGAGCTTGCCCTTGCCAGAGGACGTCGGCTCTACGACAAACGTCGGCTCGTAGCCGAGCGCGAAGCCGAGCGCGAAGCCGCTCGAGCAGCGCGACACAGCTCTCGTTGGATGGAGGGATAGGGCCCCTGGGGCGCATTTTTGAGTTCCGTCGACCTCGGGCACCTGTCACCCCCGAGCCCAGCGACGCGCGAGAACAAGATCGAAAGCAGCACCTGGCGGAAGCCGAGGATATGAGCTGGTCGGCGCAACTGAATACGGGAATGCCCGCCGGCCCCGAGGATCTCTTTGGGTTGTTCGCCACGAGCCCACGCTTGTGACCGGCAAGGGCGGCGGCACGTGTGAGCCCGACAAGGGTGCCAGAAGTGGACCGACCGTCATGAAGGGACATGCAAGATCAAGATGTTGGAGGGGTCTTGGCATCGGCCCACAAGGTCGGGGCTCTCTGTGGCTTATCTGGATGAACTGTCTCTCGTTCCTCGAGGATCCCCTAGTAGCTGATCGGTGAGCGGGTCAAGCTCACCGTCAAAGAATTCATCGATGACGGCCTTGAAGAGGGTCTGTTGCGGTTCGGCTCTCAAAAACAGTGTCATCGAAGAACGGAGCTTCACTGCATCTATCGGTCCGAATATGTCTACGGCGGTTTTGTTGGTGAGGCGACCCAATGCACGGCAGCACTGCAGCAGGCGCGCTCCCAGCAGCGGATGGCGCAGGAACCGACGAGCCTCCTCGAGTGAGCTCAGCGCGAATACCCGAGAGGTCGGACTGTTGCCGAGCCCAACGAACTGCGGAAACACGAACCACATCCAGTGCGCTTGCTTTTTCCCTCGGTGTAGCTCCGTGAGCGCCTGCTCGAAGACGCCGTCTGATTGGGCTTGTACGAAACGCTCGAGATCCATGTCTGCCTTCTGGGTAGTTGGGCCCTGCTCATCGACGCCACGTCATGGACCGGACGTCATCTGGCAACGGAAACCATCGGCCGGGGACCGGACGGCGTCCCTCTCGGCAACTCGCACCCATTCTCGTCGAGCGGCGCGCCACGGAGGTGGCTCGCCGGGTCTGCCAGCCGTTGGCCCCGGGAACCTTGAGGCCCGACAGCCTCAACTTCCAGCCCCGGCTCGTGAGCTGCATGATCGTCGGCGCAACGAGGGAAAGGTGTTCCGATCCGGGCCCGAAGACAAGAGGGCGGGAGCCACAGGCGTCGCATAGGCGGCCTTCGACTTGAAGTACCTCGTGGCAGACGCTCGGGTGATTGGGCCCTTGATGGCCTTCAAGGCGTGGACCAACCATTCCATCGTGACGTAGTCGCTCGCGGAGAAGTCACTCTCGTTGACGTGGTTCGCCTGGGCGAGCGCCCGGAACCCCGCATTCTTCCTACTCACGCTTGTGAACGGGTAAACCGACGCGACCGAGTACGTTGGAATCCTAAATGCTGCAGCGGTCGCCGCAAGCTGCTTGGTGAAGGAAATGCTGAGCAGCAAGAAGTCTGTGTGCGTAAGACCCTGAGTCTTGGCGCAGCGTCCGAGCGGTGGAGTCATTGCCGGCGCCGAACAGGAAAGACTGACACCCGGCAAGCTTGGCGCGCAGTATCAGAGGTGTGAAGTCCACCGTCGCCTACGACAGCGACAGGTCCTCGATCGTCAACTTCTGATGGGCGGCCTTCTCGTAGGCACCGATCGCCTGGTGGAAAGCAGCGTTACTGCCCGGCGTCTCCGGCTGGACAAGCACTGCTTCTTGTCGTGCAGGTACTTGGCGGCGAAGTAGAGCATCGCCGTGATCTGGAAGAACGGTGATGGTGAAACCGACGCGATGTTCGGTGTCGTGTAGCACTGCGGGCTCCCGCCACCGGCCATGAGATCGATGATGCCCCGCTGCACGTAGTAGGTGGAGTTCTGTCCGCATTCACGATGCTGATGCCACCAGCGAGAGCAACTGCGCCAGCACCAACGAACTGACACGCCTCTTCGGCGGAGGGAGCCGTGGAGCCTTGGTCATCCCCTGTTAGATACTGGATCTTCTGACCGTCGATCCCACCTTGAGCATTGGCTTGGTTGACAACAGCCCTAGCCATTGCAAGCCTGTCAACGGCCAACGGGAATGGCGTCAGCGTGTTTATCACACCCACAACGATGGGTGAGCTGTTCGAAGAGGCAGCGTTGGCCGCTGGCGCGGTGCCCGCCAAAGTCGCGGTCACCAGCACTCCCGCCAGAAGAGACCACGGGCCCGCCCCCATCAGCGATGTGACGGATCAGGAACTTAGCAAAGCTAAAGAGTGCCGCAACCTGTCGGAAGCAGAAATTACGGGCAAGCCCTGGGTGGGGCGAAGTGCCAACCCACGCCCCCGAACGGATCCAAAGAGCATGGACCCTCTTTGGCGGTCGAGGCCGTGGCATCGGTTAATCTGTTGTGAGTGGTTCCAAGCAATCTGAGACAAGGGGGTGAATGGTCTCGACCTTGGTTGTCGAGGTAGGAGAAGCGAGCCGTGGTTCCCGGATCCACGTAAAAGAGCCGGGAAAACAAACAAACGCCGAGCCTCAGCTCGCGCTCGCTGCTTAGGTAGCGACGTCCGTCCGGTTTTCGCCTCACGGACCGGTAACGGGCGTCATCAAGTGAGGCTTTCTCGCTGGATCGTTCCGGTAGGACAGCGAGGAGACAACATCGGATAAGGACGGCCCAGTCGCCGATTGCCAGGGTGGTCCCGACAACTTTATGTCGGCTGCGCTCGGAGAAGGCCTACTCAGGTGCCAGGGGACGCGGGTTCGATTCCCGCCACCTCCACGCTGTGATGTCGCGAGACATCGCGGACACATGAACCCGCGGAAGACTAGCGCTGCGGTCTTCCGCGGGCTTGATAGATCCGGCTCGGATCGAGCGTGAGCTGGCGAAGCAGCTCGCCCTCGAAGCTCACCACCCGGACGTCGAGGTCGGCCACGTAGAGGCGGACGGCGGTGTGCTTGTGGGCTCGTCCGACGCCGATCTTCAGCAGCTTCGAGTCGTAGCGGAGGGTGACGTTGCCGCCGGCGTCGATCCGGTCTTCTCGAACCCGAAAGTGCGTCGCCGCGACCGGTGATCCGGGGCGGGCCTTGTCCCGGGCGTCGAAGGCCTGCCGGGGGGTCATCCGGTGGCGGGCCCGATGGGGGCGCTCCTCGTTGTAGTAGGCGACGAACCGGTCGACCTGGCCCTGGAGCTCGGAGATCGTCGTTGCGGGCTCTTGGCGGTCGAGGAACTTCTTCAGTGTCTGGTGGAAGCGCTCGATCTTTCCGCAGGTCTCGGGGTGGTAGGGCCGGGAGTGCTTGTAGACAATGCCGAGGCGCTCGAGCTCGAGCTGGAGCACGGTGCGGCCCTTGCGTGAGTTCGCGTTGTAGACCGCGCCGTTGTCGCTGAGCAGCGATGCCGGATAGCCGAAGCGAGCAGCGGCGTCGTGGAAGGTCGCGACGACATCTGCTGCTTTCGTGATCGGCCGGCAGGTAGCCGCGACGACGAGACGCGAGTGGTCGTCGATGAAGTCGAGGATCTCGACGTCGCGTCCATCCGCGAGCGCCCAGTGGGTGATGTCGGACTGCCAGGTCTCGTTCGGGAGCTGGGACTCGAACCGGATGTAGGAGGTTCGGGGACGCTTTCTCGGCTCGGGGGTGACGAACCCTCGACGGACGAGCACCCGCCAGATCGTCGACGGCGACGGCGCGGGCAGGCCGCGTCGTTCGAGGTGCCAGCGGATCGTCTCGGGGCCGGCGTCGAACCCCTCCTCACCGAGGCGCTTGCGGAGCTCGACGATCGCGTCCTCGACCGCGTCCGAGGTGCGGGTCGGGACGGTCCGCGGCCGGCGTGAGCGGGGTTCGAGCGCGTCGTAGCCGCCTTCGCGGTAACGGGCGAGGAGGACCGCCACCCAGCTCTTCGAGACCCCGTGCGCGCGAGCAACCTCGCGCATCGAGCGCCCATCGATGACCACCGCGTCGACGACGTAGCGCGCCAGCCCCACTCGGACACCTCCAGGTCGGAGTGTCCACGATGTCTCGCGACATGCCGTCCACTATGTGATGAGTGACGACACCCCCGGGAGCTGCCCCTGCTCGGTCCTTCCTTCAACTTGCTCTTCGGGGGGACGGTAGCGATGGAAGGAGAGGAAGAACGCGATGGTGTTGACGGACATGAAGACGAACGCGCCAAGGATTGGTATGTCGACGAAGCTCGCCATGAGCGACCCTCCGATGACTGGGGTGATGCTGGAGGAGATTTGCGAAGGCATGGAGCCCACCGCCGCGATCGTGGACCGCCGGTGCTCGTCGGAGACTCCCATCACATAGGACTGCCTTGCCGGCATCCCGAGGGAATTGGCAACCAGGCGTAGGCCGTATGCGACGCCAGCGAGCACGAATGTCGGGGTCCAAAGCATCGCCAGCATGAACAGCAAACCCACCGCCCTGGTGGAGACGACCGTGCTCACCGCGCCGAGGCGTCGAGTCAGACGTGCCGAAGCCAGGTAGGGAACCATGGTCGCGAGATTGAGAACCGTGTACAAGAGCCCGATTGCGCCTGGCCCTACCCCGTAGCGGACGTGGAACCAGTAGGTGAGGAGCCCTCCGAGAAAACCGAAGCCCAGCCCGTTTGCGGCGTTGACGAGCCCGAGCCGCTTCATAAGTTGTCGGGTGGAGAGCCTGGGGAAATCGTTTTGCCGCCGCGGGGTTTGACCGCCAGCCGCGGGCCGGCGCTCGACGATCGGCAAGGCCGCCAGCAGCATGATCATGGCGAGCAACGCTGCTAGGGCAAACACCAAGCGGTAGCTCGCGCTCCAGGTCCATCCCCCATGGTGGAGGACCTCAGGGACGAACGCCACCAATGACCCAGCGGCGCCGGCCGCAACGCCGATGAAGCTCAGGTGGCCGAAGACAGCCGTCCTCGAGCTGTCTTCGGTGGAGGCCGCCAGCAGCGGCTGCTCCGCGGGGAACAGCGGCCCGAAAGCGCCACCGCTTCCCGCTCCACCGCCTCGACCTACGCCGCACAGGCCGTTTGCGACCATGACGACCCCGAGGTTGGCGGAGACCACCAGGGCGGCCGCACCGAGCACTCCGAGCGCCGACACCAACACGAGCATGGTGCGGCGACCCAGCCGGTCGCCCCCGAGGCCAACGGCGAGGACAACACCGGCAGAGATGAACCCCCCGACGGTCAGCACGAGACCGATCCGGGTGCCCGAGTAGCCGCTAGACGCCAGATAAAGCGGGAAGACGACGGTGAGAAAGGCGGTGCTGAAGCTCCGGACCGCTCGTCCTGCGTATATCCAGCGTCGGTTCCTCCGGTTCAGGCTCTCGTGGTCTGTGTTCGATGAGAGGTCACCATGGCTGTTCTTAGGCGAGGGGTGGGACGGGAGGGACAAGAATCGCACGTCACGCCGATCTTAGGGTCGCTACATGCGCCCCAAGTTTGTGGCCGATGGCTTGGTTGACCGGATGCCGAGCCCCGCTCCTGTACCTAGCTGCCCGCAAGCTCGCCCGGCACCTGGCCGAGCGACGCAGCCTGGTCCGGGTGAGCCATGTGCACCAGGCGGTGGGTTTCTCGAGCGAAGTTCCGGGCTTCCATGGCGGCCGCGTGTGCGGCCACCCCAAGCTGTCGCATCCTCCGTTGGCGTTTCACCAGGGTCAATCCTGCGCCGGCCGCGATCCCGGCGCCCACCGACGACGAGACGTTCGTGTAGTTGCCCAGGATCAGCTGGGTGTTGGAGCTGACAGCCGTCGGATGGCCGAGGAGGGTCTCGATGCCGGCGAAGACGAAGAGGTAGAGGAACAGGAGTATCCCGAAGATGATCACCGGTTTGCTGCTCAGCAGGTTAGGCAACCTCCCAAGAGCTCGGGCGAGAAGCGATTTTGCGTCCTCGCCGTGCTGATCGGTGGGTTCGGGAGCCTCGAGGTGCTCCGCAGACCGTGGTACATCTGTACTGACCGCTTGGGTGGCCATGATCTCCTCCTTGCTCGGTGTCGCCCCGGTAAGCGTCCCTTGGCCGGACAGCTTGTTGAACGGTCATCAGAGCACGTGGGAGGCATTTGCGCTTCGATGGCCTGGCCACACGGCCTCTGCGCACTCGCAGGCGGACCTTTGAGGCGGCTACGATCTTTTGAGCCGCGTTTGCGTGCGGGCCACGGGAGCCGTGCGCCAAGCCTGAGGAGATCCGACCCAGGGGATGCCCGGCGGTCTGGAGGGGAGGCCCTGTGGGGGACTCGGTCGAGTACACAATCGGAAGTGAGGTCGCCTGCGAGGACGGCCCGGTCGGCGAGCTCGTCCGGGTCGTGGTGGACCCGATCAAGCGGATCGTCACCCATCTGGTGGTCCAACCCAAACACCACGGCAGGGAGGGTCGGCTGGTCCCGGTGGGGTTGGTGGACCCATCGTCGGACCCGCTGAAGCTCCATTGCACCCTGAAGGACTTCGACGCGCTGGAGGCGGCCGAGGAGACGCGTCTACTTTCCGGGGCCCCTGGCAGTTGGGGTTACGCCCAGCATGAGATGCATTCGCTGCCCTACTTCCCGTTGACGGGCGCTGGAGGGGGATTGATGGGGGCCCCGGGGGCGGCCAGGTTGGGAAGCTCCTTGTGGGCCACGCAAGCATCAGGGGTGGTCGAGGGTCCGTGGGTAGGGGGTCCTTCGGTTGTCACCTACGAGAAGATCCCAGCGGGCGAGGTTGACGTGCGCCGGGGCGACCATGTGCACGCGACCGACGGGCACATCGGTCGGGTTCAGGGGCTGGTGGTGGATCCGGCCGATCACGGCGTGACCCACATCCTTCTGGACGAAGGCCATCTTTGGGGCCAGAAGGAGGTCGCGATCCCGATCGGCGCCGTCGGATCGGTCGAGGGCGACGGCGCGCATCTCAAGCTGAGCAAGGACGAGGTTCGAGACCTTCCGGCGCTGGACCTAGGCCACTGATCCCTCGCCGGGACGACTCAAGCGCCCTGAGCGGATGCTTCGCCTCCGGGTGACGCGGCTCTTCGGGCGCCGCGGCCCCGTGGGAACAAGAACGCGAGCAAGAACGCAAGGACGACTGCACCGACGTTGAACCACATCGAGATGACGGTCGCCGAGGTGAAGTCCTGCGCGAGGGCAAGGCGTCCGGCGTGCTCCAGGGTCGCGCTCAATGGCGAGGGGCTTTGACTCTGGCCTGGGCATCCCCGAGGCGCGATGCTCGGGTCAGCCGAGCCGGCCCGCCGGTCGAAGCACGTGCCGAACGTCTGAAGGATGTGTCGTCGCGCGGGCGATGAGAGTCCCTGTCCGATGAGCTCGTGGTTCAAAGGCACAGCGCGGGCTGCGGCCGCGCTCGGGGCTCCTTGTGCTAGAGCGCCGAAGAGCAGAACCCCGACGATGGCTACCCCCAACGCGGTCCCGACTCTCTGCGCCGTGCTCAGCACGCCACCTGCTGCCCCCGCGGAGGCGAGGGGAACCCTCGCCAGCACGGCATTGGTGTTGGGAGCGATGGTCAAACCCGACCCGATGCCCGCGAAGGCGAGCGATGGCAGGAGGAGCAGACCCGGCACCGTGTCTCCGGCCGCATAGATCGCCGCGAGAGTTGTCCCGAGGCCGATGGCGACCATCGAGGTGCCCACCTTGAGGCAGTCGGCACCCAGGCGTCTCGACGCTATGTCGGAGAGCGCGGAGCCAACGAGACTGCCCACGGCGAAGGGGAGGATCGTCAACCCGGTCTCGAGCGCACTTCGTCCGAGGCCGAGCTGCAACCACAAAGAGAGCGAGAAGAACACGCTCGTGAAGCCCGCGAAATAGGTCAGACCGAGCGACGTCCCGGCGGCGAAGGCCCTGAACCTGAACAGCCGGATATCCACCAAGGGAACCCGGGCAGCCGACACCCGCCGACCCTGCCACGCGATGAAGCTCCCGAGAACGGGAAGACTCAACCCCAACGCCACAAAGGACCAAACCGGCCAACCCGCGGAGCGACCGTCGATCAGCGGGTAAAGGATGAGCATCAAGCTGAGCGCGACCAGGGCGATACCCGCGCCGTCGATCCCACCGCCCGCGCCGCGCGACCGGGGAAGGAGGCGAGAGCCCGCCACCAGGGCGACGACCCCGATCGGGACATTGAGCAAGAAGATGGGTCGCCACCCGAGCCCGTGAATGTCGGCGCTGACCAGTATGCCCCCGAGGAGCGGACCCAAGGCGGTGGCTGCACCAGCGGTCGCCCCGTAAAAGGCGAAGGCCTTTCCGCGCTCGGCGGGGGCGAACGACACCTGGACCATGGCCAGGATCTGTGGGTTGAGGATGCCCGCCATTCCCCCTTGAACGATGCGCCAAGCGACCAGTTCTTGGGGGCTGGTCGAAGTGCCGCACAACAGGGAGGTGATGGTGAAGCCTCCCAGGGCCAGAATGAACAGGCGACGATGCCCGAACCGGTCTCCGATCCTGCCCGCGGGGATGAGCACGAGCCCGAAGGCGAGGGCGTAGCCGCTCACCACCCATTCGATCGCGCCATAAGTGGCTCCCAGGTTTCGCTGTATCGACGGGATCGCAACGTTCACGATGGTGGTGTCGAGTAGGAGCATGAAGGTCCCCGCCACGACGACTGCGAGAACCCACCACTTGGCCGTTGTGCCCGGGGCATCCGAGGCAGGGCGAGAAGAGCTCAAGACGAGGTGCTCCTCTTTGGGCGGTCCTCAGGGACGCTTGTCTTGCCGCTTGCACAACGGAGACTCTTGATGCCCACCGCGAGGCGGGCACTCACGTCGTGGAACGCCCTGGGTCGTGCTCGGCCCGAACGCCAGCACCCCGTTTGTGGGCTGGGCACTGCTCGTTGAAGGGCACCTTGTCACCCTATTCGGTCTCCTTTCTGTGGTTTTGCGACGTTGGAGTCCCGCAGAGGTCGCCATTCGGGGTTGCCAGAGACCACTGAGATGCTGGAGCTACCCGAGCACTTGAGAGGCTCCGGTAGTGCGATCGCCAATGCGCGAGGATTGCCCAGCACGATAGGAAATCAGGCGACGGTGCCTCATGAGATGCCTCTAGATAGGGCATCACGCGTTGCGTCGGCGGGCATGCCGGCAACCGGTTCGAAGAGGCGTTGCATCGAGTCCTGCCATCACAAGATGACCCGGCAGGCACAGCGCGGCGAGTTCGCGTCGATTTGGTGTCGACGATCTGAAAAGGTCGTGAAACGACCCAACGACCTGCGCAGACGTCGGAATCCGAGAGCGTTCTTGGTCCCCGCGCGACACTTTGCTCGCCTACGCTGAGCGCTTGGCAGCGACCAGGGGGCATCGGTGACACGGCGCCTGAGCGCAGTCGGACGGGGCCGCACGAGGGGCGTGCACGCGCTCATGATCGCGGTGGTTGCCACAGTCTTGGCTCTCGGTCTGGATGCCTGCACCTTGGGATCGGGGTACCAGTACGTGGCACATCGTGCGCCCGACGGTGTCGATCTGTATGTGAAGGTTCCCCCGCAATGGCGGATCTTCGACACCGCGCAAGTGCTCGACGCGCAGAACGGCCATCTGGCTCCCACCCAACTGAAGCAGCTGTCCTCTGGAGAGTGGGTCGAGACGATGTCCTCGCGGCCGCGCGGCACGGTGAAGACATCGCTCGGGATCGGAAAGCAGTACCCGACCGCCGTCGTTGAGAGCCGTGAGCTCAGCAGCTCCGAGCGCGACAACCTCAGCATCTCGTCCATGCGCTCTGAGCTGTTAGGGACCGACCCGCTGACAGCTAGCTCTGGTTTCGAGGTGCTCGACTACAGCGAGTTAACCGGGTCTGGTGGAATTCACGGAATAAGGATGACCGTGAACATCACCGGGGTGAAGCCCGCGCTCACCTTCGGTCAGGTCACCGCGGTCGACGCGAACACCGATTACATCTTCGCCTTGGGAGTAGGTTGTCGCATCACCTGCTGGGGCGAGAATGCCGGATCCCTAAAGACCCTTCTCGATTCTTGGACCGTCAAGGAGCAGTCGCCATGAGTTCAGGCGTTCAAGCCGGAGCCCCCGGCAATGGGCACGATCCCGCTTCAAATGGACACGATCCCGGTTCGGGCCTTCCGCTCTTGGACCCCCAGAGCGCGCCGGTGCTAGGCCCCTCGGTCGTCCGTCCACACTCGAGCCTTTGGGACCGGAGCAAGATACTGCTGCTGTTGGCGGCCCTGTGGTGGGTCCTGTTGTGGGCAGCAATGACCAACAACCCGATCGAACCCTTCTCCGTCGCGTCCGCGGGCCAGCTGAGCTCGCTGTGGTGGCTCGAGGTCCTCTTCGGTCTCGAACTTCTTCGACAGGGCCATTACCTGATCAGCGAGCGCTCGGCGCGCTGGCACCGGATTGGGAGCGAGGCAGTCTTCGGCGGTCTCCACCGCGTGGCCGGGCGAATGACCGACTGGAACCGCTTCCGCCTGGCAAGGGTCCTGAAGATCGTGGTCGCGCTGGTCGTGCTCGCGGTCATCCTGGCCGCCTTTTACCACACCTCGCCGTTGGTCTCCTTGTTCCAGGTGCCCGCGGCGGTCTACTCGGCGTTGCCTCTTCTCATCCAGGTCCTTTTCCTGTTCTTTGTCGTCATACTGCAGTTCGTCGGTCTCTTTTGGTTCCTGTCCAAGGGTGGGATCGACACCTATTACCCCGGTGACGTGAAGACCCGTTTCTCCGATGTCTGGGGCCAGGACTCGGTGCTCGACCGCGTGAAGGAGAACATCATCTTCTTGAAAGATCCCGACCTGATCGAGGCTCGGGGCGGTTACGTGCCGGGGGGGATCCTTTTGTGGGGGCCACCTGGGACCGGAAAGACTCTCATTGCCGAGGCGGTTGCAGGCGAGACCCGGAACCCGTTCGTCTTCGTTGACCCGGGCGCCTTCAACAACATGTTCTTCGGCGTCGGCATCCTGAAGGTCAAGAGCCTGTTCCGCAAGCTCCGCCGGCTCGCGCTGCGATACGGGGGAGTGGTGGTCTTCTTCGACGAAGCGGACTCATTGGGGAGTCGCGGGGCGTTGAGCCCGAGTGGCGTCTTCGGCCCGAATTACCGAACGAGTGAGCCGTGGAACGCAGATGCTTGCCACGGATGTGGCTATGTCGACCAGGGCGCACTGGCGCAGGTGTCGGGGTCGTGGCGAGATCTGCTTGCACCGAGGACGACCGATGTCTCCCAGGGCCCGAGGGTCGGCCCGTTCAAGATGATGGGGATGGGGATGGGTGGTGGCGGAGGCATGGGCACCCTGCAGACGCTGCTCTCGGAGATCTCCGGCCTGAAGAAGCCCCGCGGCCTGGTGAACCGGGTTCTCAGGCGTGCGCTTGGAGTGAAGCCTGCACCGCCGCCCAAGTACCGGATCCTCGTGATGATGGCCACCAACATGCCAGAGTCACTGGACGAGGCACTGTTGCGACCCGGACGCATCGACCGTGTCTACAAGGTCGGGTACCCGACCAAGAACGGCCGTTTGCGCACCTATGAGGGCTACTTCGCGAAGGTCACACATAGCTTGACCGATGCCAACATGGAACGGCTGGCGACGATCACGCCCTATGCGACAGGAGCAACCATCAAGGACCTGGTGAACGAGGCCCTCATCAACGCGATCAGAGGTGGACGAGGCGTCATCACATGGGAGGACGTCGTGAAGGCGAAGCAGCTCAAGGAGCTGGGCCCGCCAGAGGATGTCGAGTACATAGAACGTGAGCGCCACGCCGTCGCGGTGCACGAGGCGTGCCACGCCGTCACCGCAGCTCGCATCCACCGTGACTGGGCCATCGACGTGGCGACGATCGAAAAGGGTGGTACGTACCTGGGAATGGTGAAGCCGGTGAAGCTGGAGGACACCTTCACACGGTGGAAGACCGACTTCGAGTCGGAGATAAAGGTGTTTCTGGCCTCCCTTGCGGGTGAACGGATGTTCTTCGAGGGCGACAGCTCTTCGGGACTTGGAGGCGACCTCGAGAACGCAACGCGCATAGCTACGTTCATGGAGGGCTACTGGGGAATGGGATCGACGGTCGCAAACCACGGGGTGACCAAGGAGGCCGGGATCCCCGGAGGAGAGCCCGACAAGGTCGACAAGAAGAACCGGTTGCTGACCGGAGGCCTCGGAGGTCGTATCGAGGCGAACCTCGAGCGCCTCGTCGCAGAGACGGCCCAGCTTCTCGAGGCGAATCGGCTCGAAGTTTTTGCGGTCGCTCATGCCCTCGAACACTTCAAGACGGTGACGGGCGAGGACGTGCTCGCGATCATCGACGGTCGTCAAGGTCCGTTCATCGACGGTGCCCGGTACCATACCGAGGAGTTCCGCCAGATGGCCGAGGACTACCACGCAAAGATCATCGAGCTGCATACAGGCCGCAGCCACGAGCAGGTTGAGCTGCCCGTTCTTGCGGGCGTGTCGATCTCGGCAGCCCCTGAGGAGCCCGAGCTGACCGGAGCGATCTAGGAGAGTCGGGCCCCCAGGGCTCCCGATAGCTCGGCCTCACCGGGGTCTTGTGCTCGCGCGGGGGGTCTCGGAGCCTCCGCTCTACCGAAGTGCTCGGTCAAATGATCGGTGAGGCGCCGCATCACGGCGCGCCGCTGCGACGCGGGCATCAGGGCGCCGTCGAGACCGTCGATGACCTCGATCTGAATCTGGTCGTTGCGCGCCTGTCTTGGCGACGCGGTTGCGCCAAAGGGGCGAGCCTCGTCTTCCCCGCAGATCACGAGCACTTTGGTGCCGCTCACGCGCAGCTCTTGCATCCACACGGCGGGTCGTCTTGCTCCACTCGACCCGATGTGGCGCTTGGCCCACCAGAGCACACCGGAAAGACGGCGTCGGAGAGCGGGGTTGGCCACCCGCTTGTAGCGGCGAGCGAGGTTGCTCACCGGTACGCAGGTCCGGCGCCTGGGGTCAATAGGCCCCGAAGCGAGCTCGGGTGGGTTGAAGTGGAGCACGGGCTGTATCGCGTACACACCCTTGACCGGGCTCAGGAGCGAGGAGTCCAGCCC
>JBOGFX010000200.1:0-3679 GCA_050743805.1 Acidimicrobiales bacterium | reverse complement strand
GGAGACCACCGGGTTGAGGTGGGCGCCCGAGACCGGGCCGACCATCAAGATGACCGCGAATAGGCCGGCCCCGGTTACCGCCGCGTTCTCCAGTAACTCCAACCCAGTTTGGCCCCGAGACAGCCGTTCGGCGGCGATCCCCGATCCGATCACGATCGCGGCCAGGAACGCGCTACCCAACCCCTCAGCCAACAGGCGTCTCCACATCGGGTGCCCAACCATCGGGCCGGGAGGCTCGTTCAACAGCCGGACGCGGCCGGTCCAGTGACGGCCAGGTCGGGCCGTGTCGCGCAGCACGCGGCCGCGGAGGGTTCAGCGGTTCGGAGTTGGCCAGCCGGAATGTCGGACTCAGCGACGACGGTGTAGAACTCCCACGGCTCACCGCCCGGGCCATCCACCCACACCTTGTCCTGCCGGGCGTAGCAGCAGGACACCTCCGCCTCGACTGCAGTCGCCATACCGGCGGCAGCCAGGCGCTCCGCCGTCGCTGCCACCTCTTCGGTTGTCTCCACCTCTACGCCGAGATGGTTGAGCGACCCCGGCGTCTGAGTGGCGTCTTCGATCAGGACCAGCTTGAGAGGTGGGTCGGCGATGGCGAAGTTGGCGTAGCCGGGCCGCACCTTCGCCGCCTCGGTGTCGAACAGCTTCGAGTAGAAGCCGATCGCCTCGTTCAGGTCGGCGACGTTGAGGGCAATGTGGACACGGGACACGAACGGACCTCCTGTTAACATTCATTGCTGTCGATGTGTCCAATCCTCGCGAACACATTGAGATCTGTCAATACATTGCGGAGGTCCGATCATGACGCCGACGAACGTGATGGCCAAGGCACTGGAGGTGATCCCCGACGCTGTGGCGTGTTGCGCGCCGGTGACCCAGGCGCCGCTGTCTGAGTCCGAGTCCGCCGAGTTGGCTCGGGTGATAGCCGCCCTGGCTGATCCGGTGCGGCTCCGGCTACTCTCCCTCGTGGCGTCCAGTCCCGAGGTGTGCTCGTGCGAACTGGAAGGCCCGCTCGTCAAGAGCCAGCCGACCGTGTCGCACCACACCAAGATCCTGGCCGAGGCCGGGCTGATCTCAGGCGAGAAGCGGGGCCGATGGGTGTGGTGGCATGCCAACCCCGACCGCCTGGCCGCGCTCTGCAAGGCCCTCGGCGGATAGAGTGCGCGGTCCGGGATCAGTGACCCGGGAGTGATCATACCCGTAGACGCGTACCCCGAGATTCACCCTGAGGCTCAGGCCTACATCGACCGGATCGCGCCGAAGCATCGGCCGCTTTTCGACCGCCTCCATGAGTTGATCGTCAGGACCCACCCGGACGTGTCCGTGGGCTTCTCCTACAAGATGCCCGTGTACGCACTCGGAGCCAACCGCCTCCACGTCGGCGTGTGGAGCCACGGTCTGTCGCTTTGCGGCTGGGCCCAGGGGTCCGAGACCGCATTCACCTCGCGCCACCCGGGGCTGAAGACGAGCAAGGGCGCAATCCGGTTGGGACCCAAGTACGCCAGCACGGTCACCGACTCTGACTCCTCCTGCTGGTTGAGGCCGCTCTTGGCAGGTGACCCCGAACACCGTGCCGGGTCATCCATGCAAGGGGGGTTCATCTCACTGAGGCGGCCGGCCGGCTCTATCTCATCGCACTATGGCGCTTTGCGGCTTGCCTGTCGCGTTGGCCTCAAGACGGTTCGAGTCGATGGCTAGAGTGGCCACCCCCTTGGCCTCCACTGGCCTAGGGGAGGAGGTCGAGCGGTTACAAGCTGAGCCGGGGGAGGGAGACATCGCCATCGGCGGGGCCGCCCTCGCCGACGAGGCGGGCGCGTTGGGCCTGATCGACGGAGTACAGGGCCAGGTTCTACCCGGTGCTGGTTGGCGGTGGCATTCCCTTCTTTGCCGACCGCGAGCGCCGTGTGCATCTTGAACTCGTCGAGACCCGCACCTCTCGAGAGTCGTCTACCTCCGTTACCGTGTGGTGCGCTGACACCTCGTATGCTGGATCCCCAGGCAGACGGACATTGAGCACCCTCGCCGGCTCTCGGCCTCCGTGTCAAAGCACCGAGAAGGGGCCACTGGAGATGAACCGCAACGCTGAAGCTGACGCACAAAGCCATCGGAGTGGAGGTCCGTCGCGGCACGTACGAGATTTTGGTTGACGG
Source organism: Acidimicrobiales bacterium (assembly GCA_050743805.1). GTDB lineage: Bacteria > Actinomycetota > Acidimicrobiia > Acidimicrobiales > RAAP-2 > Palsa-461. The sequence goes on along the minus strand of JBOGFX010000200.1, from coordinate 1,529 downwards.
GCAGCGTGTCGGATCGCTCGACATGAACGACACGCTCGAGATACCAGCCGAACCCGGGCGTCATGCTCTTCAGGTGCGGAGCGGCCGTAACTCCAGTGGAACTCACACCTTCGACGCGGTGGCGCCTCGCACCGATAAAGAGGTTGAAAGGGCCAGCGCCAAAGTCCCCCGATCCGTGTCGTGTCGCTGTCGGTGCCTTGGTCACCGGGCGCGACGGGCATGCACCCTCGCGTCATACCGTGTGGTCCCAGGAGCTTGAGGACCCGCGCTTGGCTTCGCGATCGACCCTCGGCCTCTGCCATCGAGGATCGTGCCGTGTTCTGGTCCTCGTGGGACTGCTGGGAGGCGGAGGCGGCCACCTGGCCATCGAGGTCGCGATGCTGGCTCCGAAGTTGGCATGTAATCCGCCGCCAGGCGATGCGGAGCCTTCGTCCAGCCGGTGACGTTGCGGCCACTGGAGCCGCCAGCTGCTGCACGGCGTCTACGTACAGCAGTCTGGAGGCTTGGCATCAGCCCGCTTCTGCCAGGACGGGCACCTCTTCGAGCACCTGCCGCCCCTCTTCGCTTGCAAAGGTCGTCACCGTGGTGTCTGCGGTTGCGTGGGCTGGAGCTCTAAGCGTCCGCACGAAGGCTGCGATCAGCACGAGCGCCAGCACGGTCAAGCCCGCCGCGAGCGCGAAGACGTCGTCGAGCGCATGGACGTAGCCCGCGACCTGGGCCGGTCCGATCTGGCCGTGACGACTGAGCGCGCCGAAGAAGGCGACGAGGACGGCGAGGCCGAGAGCTGCGCCGAGTTGCTGGGAGACGTTCACCAGCCCCGAGGCGGCGCCTTCGTCTCCTGGCGCCACGTCCGCCAGGGAGGCTGACATGAGGCTCACCATTGCCACGCCCGCGCCGGTACCCAGGAGGACGAGCCAGAAGATGATCTCTTCGTAGGACGTGTGGGGACCAAGCATGGTGGCGAGCCCCATTGCGGTCGCGGTCGCACCGGTGCCCGACAACATGAGCACCTTGTGGGGCATCACCTTCACGAGCACCCTGCTCATGAGTTGCGATGAGGCAAAGATCGCCAGCGGGATGGGCAGGAACACGAACCCCGTCATGACAGGCGAGAGCGCACGCACGTCCTGGAGGTACTGGGACATGAAGAAGAACATGCCGTAGAAGCCGGCATAAACGAGGCCGCGCGCCACGTTGCCAGTGGTCCTCGTGGCGTGTGCGAACAGGCGGAGCGGCAAGATGGGCTCGTCGACCCGACCTTCGTTGTGGACGAAGACAGCGAGCATGAGCGCGCCCAGGGCGAATGCCCCAAGGCTGACCGGGTCGGTCCATCCTGCAGCGCCCGCTTCGACGAGACCGAGGATGACGCCTCCCATGCCGGCGGTCGAGGTCACGGCGCCAAAGAGGTCCAGGCGCCGGTGGCGCGTCGGTGTCTCCTGGAGCACCACCCGCCCGACGAGCCACACTGCCGCGCCGATCGGGACGTTCACGAACATGACCCAGCGCCACGACGCCATCTCGGTCAAGAG
>JBOGFX010000199.1:0-7256 GCA_050743805.1 Acidimicrobiales bacterium | reverse complement strand
CCACCATCGCGTCCTGAGGAACGGGCCTCGCCTCGAGCATTTCCGCCCTGGCTATGACCGCTGCGGCCGAACCGTCCGTTCTTGTGAATGTCGCCTGCCCTTCGTGCGCGCTCGGGATGATCCCGGTCGCCGACAGCGCGGCCCCGACACCGGCCAAGTCCTGGTTCTTCGGGGAGAAGGCGTCGATGCACGGCGGGATGACCGCCACTTTTGTGGGGTCGAGGTTGTCCCAGACGTAACTCTTGCGGCTGAAGACGGTCATCGAGGCGACGCGCACCGCCGATGCCAAGAACCTCCAGGCCTGTTGTGTGTAGGTGTTGGAGACGTCCGCACCGACGTGGCAGTTCCAGATGACCACGGCCCCACGCTCACTCAGTCGAGGCGCTAGCCCTGCCACTTGGGGATCGTGGAGCACGACGACGTCGCCAGCCGTGATCTCGCATGTGAGCTCTGCTCCCTCCTTGTCGAGGACGGCGTCGTAAACGGCCCGCTCGCCTTCACCAAGCCCCCCTCCGTCTCCCCGCTTGCCGTGCAGCATGTGATGGATCCGCTTGGTGACGGCGAAGAACTCGTCGTGGCCTCCGATCACCTTCCAGCGGGTCGCTATCGAGGCACCACGTAGGTACCCAACTGCAGAGGTGAGCAACTCGGCCACCCCTCCACCGGTCATGGTCGAGTTGACGTGCCAAATTGTGCGCCCGGAAAGGCAGTGCCCCGCCTCGATCAGGTTCGCGTCGAACTTTCGCCAACCGTCGGCACCGAGTATCTCCTCAAACCTGGCACCCGAGAGGGTTGGCGGGTCTACCTCGATCAACGCGTGTCCTTTGGGTCCCTTGTTGGCGGCCCGGGCGGTTGAGCGCCAGGGCAAATGCGCCGCGCTGTTTAGCTACCCACCAGAGGTCAGGAGTAAATCGCAATTCGAACTCTTTGTTGGAGCTGTGAGTCGGCTTTGGCGGACCCTCAGGGTCCCGCGGGGTCCACCAGCCCTTGGTCGGCCCACAAGGGATCGACCAAGGCTCGGAGGCTTTCGGCCCCAACCCTTTGAAGCAGGGTCACGGCCCCGAGGTTCTCGCTCAGCTGGGCGATGCCGGTTGCTCCAAAGAGGGTGGTTGTCGTCCGGGGGTGGGTGAGGGTGAAAGCGATGCAGACCTGTGCGGGCGAGGCGTCGAGCTTCGCCGCGATCGACTGAAGGTTGGGCACGGCGGCGAGCACGCGGTCCCCAAGGGGGCCCTGGTCCTCGCCGAGGTCTCTTCCGGCCCCGCCGACCAGCAGGCCGCCCTCCATCACATCGGAGGCCTCTAGCGTGAGGCCTCCGCCGAAGAGCGGTTTGAAGGCCTCGCCGTCTGCGACCGCCCGGCGGCAAACGCTGTACTTGAGCTGAGCCATCTGGGGGCCGCCGACGCCCTCTTTCTCCGCGTCGTTCTTGACACCTTCAATCTGGCTCACCGACCAATTGTTGACGCCCCAGCACCCGAGCAATCCGTCGCGGTGGAGCTCGCCCAAGTCGATGACCAGCTGGCGGGTGTCGAGGTCGTTCTGGTGGATGTCACCGAGGATCGCAAGCTCGGCGTGGTCGGTGCCTACTCGAAAGAGTGCCCCGTCGAGCTGCTCGCGCAAAGAGACGCTCGGGTACTCCTCGAGCCAGAGCTTGGCAGAAAGGATGTATTGGTCTCGACTGACCTCGGCACCTCGCATGATCGCGGAGAAGAGGACATCGGTGTGGACCGGCGCCTGTGTCTTAACCCCGTAGACGCCCACGTCGAAGAGATTGATGCCCGCATCGACCGCGAGGCGCATCATGGCGACCGCGTCGCTGAAGTCGATCCGGTCGTAGGTGTGCCAGGACCCGAGCGACAGGATCGAGACCTCGGGGCCTTGGGTACCCACGCGCTTGCGCTCGAGCTTGCCCCCGTCGTAGGGCTGGATCATGTCCCTTGCCTCCTTCGATTAGCTCTGCCCCGGCCGCACCACGGCCTTGACCTGCTTCAGCTGGGCCATCGACTCCAGGGCCGCAGATGCGCCTTCCAACCCCACAGGAGGGCTGAATATGTTCCCGAGCGGAAAACGGCGGAGTTGGGGGATGAGCGCGATCGATCTTGCGTAATCGCTGTTATCACCGTTGAGCGATCCCCGAACTGTCATCTCCTTGCCCATGATGGTGCCGAGCGGCAGCGGCTCCGGAGTGCCCCCGGTGGTGCCGACTACCACGTAGGTTGCACCCTGCGCCGCCATCTGGATCGCTTCGCCCCCGACCCCGGGTCCGCCAGCGAAATCAAACAGAACGTCGGCTCCCCTGCCTCCGCTGAGATCTATGACCTCGGCCGCCCTGGACGCTGCATCGCTTTCGAGGCCGATGGTCGCGTTGGCACCGAACTCGCGGGCCAAAGAAAGGCGCTCGTCGGGCGCGCCGATGGTGATCACGGTGCGTGCCCCAGCGATCGATGCCAAAGCGGTTGCAAAGATTCCGAGAGCACCCGCACCTTGGATGACCACCGTGGAGCCCAGCCGTATGCCACCTGCGGCGTCGATCGCGCGGACGACCGTCTTTATGGCGCATCCGGCTGCGGCCGCCATCTCGTCTTCGATGTCGTCTGGAAGGACGAGCTTGGCGGCGCCCGCCGTCACGTAACAGCGTTCGGACAGCCCCCCGATGACGAACGGCCACTGGTCGGAGTGCTGCAAGAACCCGTACCCGCGGTTTCTGCAGGCAACCGGGTCGCGCAGCACGCTGCACGCGTAGCAATGCCCGCAGGTCGACTCCGACCATCCGATGCGCTGGCCCACCTCGACCGCTCGCCCCAGCGCGTCGACGCAATCAGGCCCGACAGACTCTACGACGCCGATCATCTCGTGGCCGAGGACGATCGGTAGCATTCCGGGCCACGCCATCCGGCCGGCCCACAGGTGAGCGTCGGTGCCGCAGAGGGTGCAGCAGCTGACCCTGACCACCGCGGCACCTCGCTGGATCTCCTCTGGGATCGGCAGCTCTTCGAGGACGAGCGGCTCACCGAAGGACCGCAGGACTGCTGCTCGGGTGGATGTGGGTGTCACTGGCTGGGCCGTTCTGAGCTTGAGTGGTTCGTACGTGATGGCTGAAGAGCTGGCGCTTGGCCCGTTCGTAGGTTGTGATCCGATCAGGACGGGTCACACCCTCTCACGCGCCGGCTGCCTTGGTCGGAATCTTTGCTCGCAAGTGCCTACATGTTCGACCGGGCATTGTGACCGCACACCGAAGGGCTGTCCACTTGGTCAGGCTGTTCGACGTTGTGAGGTTCGCGCTGGTTGGGAGAGCGAAACCCAAGGCGCAGCAGTTAGCCGGCACTGATGAAGGACCCTATAGTGTCGCCGCCCGCACCAGTGATTGGAGCTCGCTCATGGCAGCCACGACCCCAGCCGACCAGGTCGATCCGAGCCGACTCGTCGAGATAGCCACTGGCTACATGGCTGCAAAGCAGCTGTTTGCGGCTGCCGAGGCCGATCTGTTCACCCTCTTGTCCAAAGAGGAGCTCTCTGCGGCCGAGCTGGGGGCCAAGGCCGGGATACCAGAGCGGACGGCCCGCATCCTTGCCGACAGCATGGCGTCCCTCGGTCTTGTCGTTCGTGACGGCGGTCGCTACCGAGCTGGCGATTTGGCAAAGGCCTATCTTTGCGACGGTTCTACAGAGATCGACCTGCGGCCGTTCCTCAGTTTTCTCGACTCCATCAGCTATCCCCACTGGAGCGGCTTTGGTGAGACCGTCGGATCCGGTGATCCTCGACCGCTGGATCTGGGTGGGGACCGCCTGAGCACGTTCATGCGTGGCGTCATGACTTACAACGCCCTGCATGCGCGGATGCTCGCGTCGGTCTATGACTATTCCCCGCACCGCAGGCTGCTCGACGTCGGGGGTTTGTCGGCTGCCTTCGTTGCAGAGGCCTTGAAGCAGAACCCCCAGCTGAAGGCCACATTCTTCACTCGACAGGAGATGGCGGGCTCGGCCCGGAGCATCCTGGAGGGCGCGGGTCTTGGTGACAGGGCGGAGGTGCGAGAGGGAGATCCGCAGGTAGACCCCATTCCGACCGGGCATGATCTCGTGCTCCTGGAGCACGTGGTGCACCGGTTCAACGCCGAGCAGAACGAACATCTTTTGTCCAGGGTGCGCCAATCGAGCGAGACAGGCACGAGGCTGATCCTCTTGGACTTCTTCTTGGACTCCGACGCCCGGCAGCGAACCATCGATTCCCTCCACGCCGGGGAGTACCTGGTGATCGACGGCACGGTTGTCTACCCCGAGACCGAGGTGGTCGACTGGATGCGCTCGGCGGGTTGGGCGCTCGTGGAGAAGCGGGATGTGCCGGGGAGTCCGAGGATCCTGATCGCGGAGGCGCTATGAGCTCGGCCGCCGCGCGGACGGTCTTTGTGACCGGGGGAGCGAGCGGGATCGGGGAGGCCACCGTCGAGGCGTTCGCAGCACAAGGCGACCGGGTCGTGGTGGCTGACCTCAACGAGAGCGCCGGGGCCGCCGTGGCACACAGAGTTGGCGGCACGTCGGTGGTCGTGGACGTTTCGGACCCCGAATCGGTGAGTGCCGCGGTAGAGAGGACCTTCAAGGAGGTCGGCCCGATTCAGGTCCTGGTGAACGATGCCGGGATCGTGCTCCAGGGCGGACCGCTTGTGGGGTTGCCCCTTGATGTCTTCGACCGGGTGAACGCTGTGAACTTCCGTGGGACCTTCATCGTCACCCAGGCCGTGGCGTCGAGGATGATCGCCAGCTCAACGAGGGGAGCGATCGTCAACGTGAGCTCGATAGGTGCCCGTCAGCCGACCGTGGGCCTCGGCCACTACGAGGCGACGAAGGCTGCGATCGACGCGCTGACCCGATCGGCTGCTTTGGAGCTCGCGGGGCATGGGATCAGGGTCAATGGCGTCGCTCCCGGCCCAGTGGACACGCCCATGACCCGGCTGGGTCTGGGCAGCCCCGAGGCGCGCAAGGCTTGGGAATCTCGGATCCCGCTCGGCCGCGTCGCGACCACCGGCGACATAGCTCCGCTCATCGTGCTGTTGGCCTCCGAGAAGTTCGCTCATGTGACCGGGGCGGTGCTCCAAGTAGACGGCGGCCAGCTCCTCACGTAGCTCAGGTGGGTACCGAACGGCCGTGGCGTGGGTGTTCGGCTGAGGCTCGCCACATCGGCGCAGCCGAGAGGACATGTCCATAAGTGTTACGAAGCGCTTGGTTTCCGCAACATCGTTCATATACAATCTCGCGGGTGCCGACCGGGCACCGTGACTTTCGGGGGAGGCCGTGGGGCTCCTAAACGTGCGCGAGGTCACGATCGAGCGCGAAGGGCTCCCGATCATCCGAGACGTCTCCCTCGAGGCAGAAGCAGGAGCGATCACCGTGTTGCTTGGCTCCAACGGCGTCGGCAAGACGACGTTGCTCGAAGGCATCTCTGGGATCATCCCGCTGAGGTCGGGCTCAGTGGAGCTCGACGGTGTCCGAATCGACCAAAAGGCACCCTACCGTCGGGCAAAGCTGGGGGTGGGCCATGTCGAGCAGGGGCGGACGGTCTTCCCGGAGCTGACGACCGAGGAGAACCTTCTCGCCGCCGGGAACCGTCCTGACCTGACCGAGGTGTTCGACCTCTTTCCCGCGCTGAAGACCCGCCGAGGTGTCCCAGGCGGACGGCTGTCGGGAGGCGAGCAGCAGATGCTCGTGCTCGGCAGAGCCTTTCTCAGAAAGCCGAAGGTTCTTCTGCTCGATGAGCTTTCGCTCGGCTTGGCCCCCCTCGTCCTCGAGATCCTGATGGCATCGGTCGTTCGCCTCGCTGAGAGCGGGCTGGCCATCTTGTTGGTCGAACAGTTCGCCGACTTGGCGCTCGATGTCGGGAAGACCGCATATGTGCTGCGCGCGGGCAAGGTGGTGTTCAAAGGACCCTGTTCCGAGCTGCGCCAGACCGAGGGCTTGCTCCAGAGCCTCTACCTGGGCGAGGTTAAGAGTGCAGTTTCCGAGGAGGCCCAGGCGTGACGGACCTGCGGAACGCTGAGCGCACCTCCTCTAAAAGGGGCGCCTCAGCAGATTCGGTGGGCGGCTCCAGGGGGTTCCCGCAGCTGAACCGCCAAGACCTGATCGCAAAGTTCGCTCCTGCGCTGGTCGCGATTGTCGTGGTGATGTGGATCCTGCCTCAGTACGTAGGCACCTATTGGACGTTCGTGCTCACCACGGCGATCGTCTCGATCCCGGTCATGCAGAGCTTCGGTGTGATCACGAGCAGGGTCGGGGTCATCTCGTTGTGCCAGCTCGAGTTCGCCCTGTTTGGCGCCTGGACCGCCGGGTTCTGCAACGAGCACCACGTCCCGGGAGGCTTCTACATCTGGATGCTCTTGGCGGGGGTCATCGCAGCACCGTTCGGCTTGTTTGTCGGGCTCACCTCACTGCGCCTGCGGGGGATCAACCTTGCGATAGCGACGTTCGCGTTCGCGAACGCGGTGGACGTCATCTTTGGCAGCTATCAGTTCCCTGGCGCCAGCAGCTTCGAGGCGGTTGCCCGACCGGCCGGGTTTGCAAGCAACGGCAACTTTTTCAGGTTCGCGGTCATCGTCGTGGTGATCCTCTTTGTGGTCCTCTACTTGATCGACAGGACCAGACTCGGGAGCTCGTGGATCGAGCTGCGTTACTCAGAGAGGGGCGCCGCGGCCCACGGGGTCAATGTCGGGCTGAGCAAGCTCTCCGCTTTTATCATCGCCGCCTTCATCGCCGGAGTGGCTGGGGCGCTGACCGTTGGTCTAGAGGGATCGACCACCTCCAGCGCGTTCACGGCTCAAGGGTCGCTGACCTACTTCGCGATCGTGATCACGTTGGGGGTCAGGCAGGTTTCGGCCGCCGTGCTTGCCGGTCTGGCCGTGACGCTGACGCCTGTCATTTTGAACGACGTTCACGTATCTGCCAATTACTCCAGCGTCATATTCGGGGTCCTCGCGGTGTTCATCCTCGCCGGCGGCAAAGGACAGCTCGGCGCGAGCGAGATCCAAAAGGCCAGGAAAGATGCCAAAGTGGCCCGTCGGAAGCTGGAGCGGGGCGAGCCGACGGTCGTCCGCCAACGCCAAAGCGCGCCGGTCTTGGTTGGAGCCAATCCGGCTCCAGATGATCAAAGCGTCCCCGCGCTCGAGTTCAAGGACGTGACGGTCCGGTTCGGGGCGGTAACAGCGGTCGACGGCGTGAGCCTTTCGATCCCCAAGGGCAAGGTCACTGCCCTCATCGGACCGAACGGTGCAGGCA
>JBOGFX010000198.1:0-12923 GCA_050743805.1 Acidimicrobiales bacterium | reverse complement strand
GTTGTACACCTCCGACGGGCGGAATTCGCTCAGGACGGTGATAAGCGACGCCTGGTCCAAAAGATCGCCTCCGACGATGGTCATCGCGTCCTGGATGTGGGCAATCCGTTCGAAGCTCACGGTGCTCGACCGCCGCACCATGCCGACAACTTCGTAGCCCTGGGACAACAGGAGCTCCGCCAGGTACGACCCGTCCTGCCCGGTGACACCTGTGATCAAGGCTCTCTTTGCCACCGGACGCCACGGTACCGCACCCTCAAGACGCCATCAGCGAGCCGATCCCAGGCTGCCTGGCAGGCTCAAGGGCTAGCGTGCCGCCCAATGCGTCGCTGCGCCATTGTCTCGTTCCGCCTTGGGGGCACCGACGGGGTCTCCATTGAGGCCGAGAAGTGGGGGCTCGCCCTGGTGGATCTGGGGTTCGAGGTCACCACCGTCGCCGGCGAGGGACCGGTCGACGTTCTCGTGGAGGGGCTGGGAATCGGCGGCGGCACTCCGACCGCCGCAGCGCTCGACGACGCCATCGGGGACGCCGAGCTCGTAGTGGTGGAGAACGTCTGCTCCTTGCCGCTCAACCCCGGCGCGGCCCGGGCCGTCGCGATCGCATGCCGAGGACGACCGGCCATCCTCCACCACCACGACCTCCCCTGGCAGCGATCTGGCTCACATCACTGCGCCCCACCGACCGATCCACTGTGGCGCCACGTGACGATAAATGAGCTCAGCCGCCACGAGCTCTCTCGCCGAGGCATCGAAGCCACGACCATCTACAACCGCTTCGACACCAACGCCATGCCGGGCCAACGCGACCAGACCCGGGTCCGACTCGGAGTCGGCACCGGCGAGCGGCTCGTTCTCCAGCCCACCAGGGCGATCGGACGCAAGAACGTGGCCGGAGGCGTGTCGCTGGCCGAACGGCTCGGTGCTTCGTTCTGGCTGCCAGGACCCGTGGAGGACGGATACGGGCCCGAGCTCGAAAAGATCTTGGCCCGGGCAAGGTGCCCGGTGCTGCGTGAACCCGTCCCGCTCAAAGGCCCCTGGAGCATGGCCGACGCATATGCGGCGGCCGACGTCGTGGTGCTGCCCTCCTCCTGGGAGGGCTTCGGCAATCCGACTCTCGAGGCTGCGGTCCACAAACGACCGCTTTGCGTTGGCCATTTCCCGGTCGCCCGCGAGCTCGTGACCTTCGGCTTCCGGTGGTTTCCCCTCGACGACTCCGGGCAGATCGATCGTTGGCTCGACATGCCTGACGCAGGCCTTTTGGATCACAACTGGACAGTCGCGGACCGCCATTTCTCCCTCCGGGACCTCCCGACCTGCCTGGCAGCGGTGATCGAAAGCAAAGCCTCAACGCCACCGCTGTTGACACCAGGGTACTAAGGCCCACTAGCGTCTGTGCCCTATGGCCTCGAAGGAGTCGCTTGCTGATCGGGCAGGCTCTGGTCGACGACGTCGAATGGCGGCGAGCCAACGGAGGGCGCAGCTGATCGCTGCGGCGCAACGACTCTTTGCGCTCCGCGGCTACGAGTCAACCACGATGGAGGAGATCGCCTCGGCAGCAGGGGTGACCAAACCCCTGCTGTATCAGCACTTCACCTCCAAGCGCACGCTCTACCTCGAGATTGTCGAACAGATCTGCCAAGAGGTGCTCACAGCACTGAGGCCATCAGGTTCGGGGGCACGTGGACGGATCTACTCAGCCTTTACCTCGTACTTCGAGCTGCTGGCATCGCACGAGGATGCCTTCCAGATCCTCTTCTCGAGCCACATGCCGGCCGACTCCGAGGTCGGCGACGCCTTAAGGCAGATGGAGAGTTCGATCATCTCTGCGATCGCGGGCCGGATGCCCGAGTCCCTGCCCGCCGACCAGCGTCGCCTGCTCGCGCACGCCCTCGTCGGCATGGGCGAGGGCGGTTCGCGCTTCTGGATGGAGCGACGCGGAGACCTTGCGGGAAGCCCCGCGCCACGCGCGAAGAGCGAGCTCCACTCGATCGCTCAACGTCTCGCGGGTCTGGCTTGGGAAGGGCTCAGAGCGGTCGCCCAAGATTGAGAGCTCCGGTCACCTTGGCACCCGGGGGGCCGGCCGAGGCGGCCTCAGCTCACCGGTCGCACATCCTTGGCCATGAGCCCCTTCGGGCCCTCCTCGACGTCGAACTCGACCGGTTGACCCTCTTCGAGCACGCGATAACCGCTCATCTGTATGGCCGTGTGGTGCACGAACACGTCGGCGCCGCCATCGGGCTGGGAAATAAAGCCGTAGCCCTTTTCGGAGTTGAACCACTTAACTGTGCCGGATGCCACTCTGGCGATCCTCCCTGTTGCTTGAGGCATTGCCAAGGCAACACCGATGCTGACTGCTCACACGGCCGGTCGCGCCAAAGGTGGACAAAACCGCTGCGGGGACGCTAGCAGGGTGCAGAGACCAATCTGGCGAGCAGCCCCATATCCCGCCAGGACTAGCCCGATCGCCGAATTTTCGTTCCCTCTGCGGAGTCCTCCAGCGTCCACCCCAGTCGGGCCAGTTTCTGCCGGATCTCATCGGCGCGCTCGTAGTCCCTCTGCGCTCGGGCATGCTCACGTTGCGCGAGCAGATCATGGACGCTCTGGTCCACGTCGCCAGGACGGCTGGGGCGCAACTGCAGGCCGAGCACAGAGCAAAGCAGCGAGACGGTGCGAGCGAGGCGGGTCGCACCCTGCCCATCTCCACTGTCGCCCACCGAGTTGGCTCGGCTCACCATCTCGAAGATCCCCGCGAGAGCTCCCGGGGTGTCGAGGTCGTCGTCCATCCGATCTTTGAAGCGCTGGACCTCGGAATCATCGATGCGACGGTCACCTCTGACGTGTTGACCCACGGGCTTAGAAGCGAGGTCCTCGGGGCTCTCGACGCTGAAGCGAGTGACCAGCCGGTCAAGGCGTGCGAGAGCCCTCTCGGCGTCGGACAGGGCCAGTTCGCTCACCTCGATCTGGGAACGGTAGTGAGACTGCAAGATGAGCAATCGGTAGCAACGGGGGTCGTGGCGAGTGCAAAGGTCGTCGATCGTTGTGAAATTGCTCAGAGACTTGGACATCTTTTCGTCCCCGACCACCACCCAACCGCAGTGCACCCAACGACGGGCAAAACGCTTGTCGAGGGCGCTGGCCTGTGCCCGCTCATTTTCATGATGCGGGAACGCGAGCTCTTCGGAGCCTGCGTGGATATCGAAGTCTTCCCCGAGGGCATCCAGGGACATCACCACGCATTCGGTGTGCCATCCTGGTCGACCCTGCCCGAATCTAGAGCCCCATGAAGGCTCTCGTGGTCGCGTTCTCTTCCACAGCGCGAAATCCAGCGGCGAGCGCTTCTCTTCGTCGATCTCGACCCTGGCGCCCGCCTTCAACGAGTCCAATGACTGATGGGCAAGCAATCCGTAGCCATCTACCCGCTCGACCGCCAGATAGACCCCGCTCGATGTCTCATACGCGAAGTGACGGGAGACGAGCTCCCCGATCAAGGCCAGCATGCCGGCTATGTAATCGGTGGCGTGTGGCGCCAGGTGCGGACGCAGTGCTCCGATTGCGTCCGTGGCCGTCCACCAGCTGGCCTCGAACTGAGCAGCAACCTCGACGATGCTCCGGTTCTCGCTGGCGGCACGCTTGACGATCTTGTCGTCAACGTCGGTGATGTTCGAGACGTGTAGGACGTCAAGACCTGAGAAACAGAGGTATCGGCGCAGCATGTCGAACACCAGAACCATTCGACCGTGGCCAAGGTGTGGTCGTTCGTAGACGGTAGGCCCGCACACGTACATTGACGCCCTGCCGTCGCTGCGGGGCACGAGGAGCTCTAACCGTTGAGATGCGCTGTCGTGCAGCCTCAGCATCCAGCTACGGTAACCCGAACATGATCGAGTCGTGCTCCGAGACCACAGGGTTGTCGCTGGTGCCCGAACGGCCGTCTTTGGATGGCTTGGAAGCCAAGTGGAGTCGCCGCTGGTCCGATGACGGGACCTACAGCTTCGATCGCACGCGCCAGCGTTCGGAGGTGTACTCGATCGACACTCCTCCGCCCACTGTCAGTGGCTCTCTGCATCTCGGAACCGTTTTCGGCTACGTTCAATTCGACTCCATCGCACGCTTCTGGCGCATGTCAGGCAAGGAGGTCTTCTTTCCCATCGGTTGGGACGACAATGGGCTGCCGACGATCCGACGGGTGCAGAACCATTACGGGGTCCGCTGCGACCCCACCCTGGCTTACGAGCCAGCGCTCGAGCTCGACCGCGATTCGGGCGTTCGGGCGGTATCGCGAGCCAACTTCATCGAGCTCTGCGAACGGCTACGGGCCATCGACGAGCAAGCCTTCGAGCGAGCCTTCCGCGACATCGGCCTCTCGGTCTCATGGGACCTCACCTACTCGACGATCGGCACCCGCTCCCGACGAGTGTCCCAACGGGCGTTCCTACGCAACCTCTCTCGCGGGGAGGCCTACCTGAGCGAGGCTCCCACCCTGTGGGACGTGGACTTCCAGACGGCGGTCGCGCAGGCCGAGACCGAGGATCGCCCGACCACCGGCTCGTACCACAGACTGGCCTTTCACTCCGAAAACGGCAGTGTCGTGCCGGTCGACACGACCCGACCCGAACTATTGGCCGCCTGCGTAGCGGCGGTCGTCCATCCTGGCGACGGTAGGTGGGCCCCCCTGGTGGGGAGCTCCGTCGCCACACCCCTCTTCGGAGTTCAAGTGCCCGTCTTGGCCCATCGGTTGGCGGATCCCGAAAAGGGCACCGGCGTTGCGATGATCTGCACCTTCGGTGACAGCACAGACGTCATCTGGTGGCGCGAGCTGAACCTGGCGACCAGGGGATTGGTCCAGCGCGACGGACGCTTGCAAAAGGACGTTCCCCCGTGGATCACCCAGGATCAAGGCGTCGCGGCCTGGCGCGAGATTGCCGAAAAGACGACTATGGGCGCCCGCGAGAGGATCGTGCAGCTGCTCGGGGAGGCCGGGGAGCTCCTCGGCCAAGCCCGGCCTATCGAGCACGATGTCAAATTTTACGAGCGCGGTGAGCAACCCCTCGAGATAGTGACGAGCAGGCAGTGGTACATAGCCAACGGTGCGAGAGATCAAGCGTGGCGCGAAAGACTTGTAACCGCGGGCCGTGACCTCGCCTGGCACCCCGAATTCATGCGAGTGCGCTACGAGCACTGGGTCGAGGGCCTCAACTCAGATTGGCTGGTGAGCAGGCAACAGCCCTTCGGCATCCCCTTCCCCGTGTGGTACCCGGTTGACTCAGAAGGCGCGACAGACCATGCGCACCCGATAGTCCCGAATGAGTCGTCTTTGCCCATCGACCCCCAGACCTCGGCGCCGGTGGGTTACGACGAGAGCCAAAGAGGGGCACCCGGAGGCTTCGTTGGGGACCCCGACGTCATGGACACCTGGGCGACGTCGTCCCTAACCCCCCAGATAGCGGCCGGCTGGGAGGACGACGCCGAGCTCTTCGAGCACACGTTTCCTATGGACCTGCGCCCACAAGGACCAGAGATCATTCGGACTTGGATGTTCACGACAGTTCTGCGAAGCCAGCTCGAGCATGGCGGCTTGCCGTGGTCCAACGCGAGCATCAACGGGTGGATCCTCGATCCCGAGCGCAAGAAGATGTCCAAGTCCAAGGGTAACGTTGTCACCCCAGCGTCACTCCTGGCCGAACATGGCGCTGACGGGGTTCGTTACTGGTCGTGTTGCGCCGCACCCGGCACCGACACCGCGGTCGATCCCGCCCAAATGAAGGTCGGCCGCCGCCTGGCGATCAAGGTGCTCAACGCGTCGAGATTCGTCCTTTCGTTCGGGCCCGGAGAAGGGGTGCCGAGCGAGCCCCTGGACCTCTCACTTCTCGCCAAGCTCTCCACGGCGGTCCGAGAAGCGACCGACGCCTTCAAGGCTTACCGCTTTGACCGCGCGCTCGATGTCTCCGAGACATTCTTCTGGTCCTTCTGCGACGATTACCTTGAGCTCGTGAAATCCCGGGCCTACGGCGGGGACGCCCAGACCAAAGCCCAGACGAGCTCGGCCCGGTTGAGCCTGACTCAGGCGCTCTCGGTTCAGCTGCGACTCCTCGCCCCCTTCCTGCCGTTCGCGACCGAAGAGGTCTGGAGCTGGTGGCAGGACGGGTCGGTCCACCGTGCGCCTTGGCCAAAAACCTCCGAGCTCCCCGCTAGGGGCGATCCTGGCCTGCTTGGGAGCATCGCGCTCGTCCTGGGCGAGGTCCGCAAGGTCAAAGCTGGCGCAAAGCGTTCCCTTCGCACTCCCGTGAACCGAGTCGAGGTGGGAGGCCCCCCCCAGCTCTTGGCCCGTATTCAAGCCGCCAGCGACGACCTGCGCGCCGCGGGACATATCGAAGAGCTGGTGCTAGTTGATGCTGACAGCGAGTCCGTGGGGGTCGAGCTGTCCTGAGCGCAAGGTTGGGCATAGCTCGACACCGGCCAATGTTGCAAGAAGAGCGATCCAAAGAAGAGAGATCTAAGGAGGGCGAGATGGGAGTAAAAGAACTCGGTCACGTGGTGCTCTACGTGGAGAACGCCGAGCGTTCGGCCCGTTTCTACCGCGAGGTGCTCGGATGGCACCAGATCATGCCCGAGGATGGCATCCGCGTGGAACGAACTGCAGCCTTTTCGGGAGGCAGGACCCACCACGAACTCTTGTTGATCGAGGTTGGCTCCGGCGCCACTCCGATCCCCGGCGGAAGGCGCCTCGGCATGTACCACTTCGGGCTCCGGGTCGGTGACACCGACGAAGACCTCAAGGCTGCCTACGAGAGGGTGGTCGCGGCGGGAGCCACCGTTCTCGGTGCGTCAGATCACACGGTTACCCACAGCCTGTACATCGCCGATCCCGACGGGAATGAGGTGGAGCTCTACATCGACGTCCCGGGCATTGACTGGGAGCGTGACGCAAGCCTCATGGCCTCACCCATCAAGCCACTGCTCATCTAGCCTCGTTTTGGACCCTTGCGGCTGCGGGGAGCGGTCAGCCCTCGATCACAATGTCGTCAGGGGACTTGTCCGGTCTAAGCCCACGCCACACCGGTTGGCGAAGCTTGCCCGACGAAGTTCGCTCGCTGAAGCGGACCTCGCCGACCAACGTCGGAAGCACCCAGTTAACCCGCCCCACCTTTAAGGTGCCCAAGGAATCGCCGAAGCTGGACTTGGGGGTGCGCAGGCTTACGAGGCGACGTGACAGATCAGTCAACTCGTCGTCAGAAAAGCCGCTACCAACTTTGCCGACATAGCGCAGTCCACGCTCTTCGGGAACGCCAAGCAGGAGCGCTCCAAAAGTGCGCGATCTCGCTCCAGCTCCCGCGGTATAACCAGCGAGCACAACCTCCTGCGTCTTGAACCCGCGGACTTTGATCCACTCGCGACTACGAACACCAGGGCGATAAGAACTCGTTGACCGCTTGCACACGACTCCTTCAAGTCCGTTCGTGAGAGCCGCCTCGAGCACTGAGGAGGGCCGCCCCCGATGCGTGCTTGGCACGACGCAGTGATCCCCGCTGAGCCCGATTGAATCGAGAAGCCTGCGTCTCTCGTCGTACGAGAGGTCGAGGGTCGCCCGACCGTCAAGATGAAGTACGTCGAAAACAAGGTAGGTAACGGACACTCGCTCGGAAAGCCTTCTAGCGCCGACACGGTCTCTGACGTGCATCCGCTGCTGAAGCGTGCCGAAGTTCGGTCGACCGGTCGAGTCGAACGCAACGATCTCGCCGTCGAGCACGGCTTGGCGTGACCCAAACAACCTGCCAACCTCGCTTAGCTCGGGATACACGCCAGTCACGTCGAGACCGTTGCGCGAGCGGATCCCGATGCGACCACCTTCAACGTATGAGATCGCCCGTACGCCGTCCCATTTGAACTCGAAGCGCCACCCTCTCGAAGTCGTTGGCAATTCTCCGGACCGGCAGAGCATCGGTCGCACCAGGTCGGGTATCGGATGCCAACCGGCGGCCGCGCGTTCCATTCGGTGGATCATCCAGTTCTTGCCCCCGGTCCGGAAAAGGACGTAGCGCCCCTTAACCCTGTGACCGTTCAGAACGACCATCACCTCACGGTCTGACCACTTCTCGAGCGCGTACGCCCCTGAATCCCAGATCTCTACTGTTCCGGCGCCGTACTGCCCCTTTCCGATCGTGCCCGAGAAGCTCTTGTACTCGAGCGGATGGTCATCCACCGAGACCGCGAGATGGTTTCGGCTCGGGTCCTCGGGGATCCCCTTTGGTATCGCCCACGAAACAAGCACGCCCTCATGCTCCAGGCGAAGGTCCCAATGCAAAGAGCGAGCCCGGTGCTCTTGGACTACGAAAGTGGGGCGTCGCTTGCTGACTCCATGGGCCGAGCCCATGGGCTCCGGGGTTTTGGAGGGGTCCCGTTTCGCTCGATATTGGCCAAGCTTCGACGTGGACATGAACTCGCTTCCGGAAATGCCCTTTGCGATATCCCAGTCTCGCGCAAGGCCTAGCCGCGCGGAGTTTCGTGCGCCGGCCTCTGAGGTGGTGCATCAGATGCTGGAAAAGAGTCCTCGCTCCAGCTGTCCACCTCTTCATTCTCCAGTTCGGACCGATCTGGAGGAGATTCCGTCGTTTTGGGCCTTGTCGTGGCGTGATGGCTCGAATCTCGATCGCTCACCAGCATTCAGTTACCCTCCGTCCAGTGCCTTCAAACGGGCCCCTGGCGGGAGCGATGAAAGCCGAGCATGCTTTCCAATGATGCAGACTCGGATTCGAAACCCAGTTGCCGGGATCATCCTGACTGGGGGCTCTAGTAGGCGAATGGGTTTCGACAAAACCGCTCTCGAAGTCGATGGGATCCCGTGTGCATCCCGCGTCGCAAAAGCGCTCGAGCCCCTCGTTTGCCTTGCACTGGAGGTTGGATCGGGGACGACCCGTCTGGACACAACTCGTGAGCGACCGGCCGGAAGTGGACCATTGCTGGCACTCGCCTGGGGACGCGCCCATCTCAAAACCGTCTTCGGATTTGACGGAGCTATTCTGTTGGTCGCTGGAGACATGCCCTTCGTCACTAGTGACGTGCTGCAAGTGCTACTCGAGCACCAAGGTCACGAGTCGGTCGTCCCACTCATAGATGGCCGGGCTCAACCTCTATGCGCGTTATGGCGCGAAGAAGCCCTGCACAGCGTCGAAATCCTGGTCGCAGAGGGGTGCCGCTCCATGAAGCAGCTATTGAGCGTTGCTCCAGTCACATTCCTCGAGGAAGCTAGTTTTCCGCATGGCGGGGGATCTTTCGCCGATCTCGACGTGCCCGCTGACTTGGAGCGCCTGGGGATCAGCGCCGGTCGAACTCAAAACGCCCAATCACCCCCGGATTAGGCTTCTGGTCATGGCTATCGACCGGCGTACTTGGTTGGACAGTTACGCGAGCTTGCTCGGCGTTGACCGCCTTCCTGACAATGACGTCGACTGTTTGCTGGAGCTAGCTTCGGTCGCGGCAAGATCGTCGGAACGCAGTGCGGCACCGCTCTCGTGTTGGCTGGCGGCGACGAGTGCACAGACACCTCAGCAGGCCTTGGAGCTTGCCCGGCAACTCGCTGAAAGCGTGCCCGACACGTCGGAGGCCTGATCACCGAGATTGGTAACTAACGAGCCTCATCTCTTTTAGCCGACCATCGCCTCCGGCCCTCAGAGATCTCCACCAGTGCGTCTGCCCTTGGCCCAAAGCCGCTCGTCTCTGCCCATTTCTGCTCTTCGAGGTCCTTGTAGACGGTGAAGAAATGCTCGAACCCTGCGAGGACCCTCCCGGAAAGGTCTCCAATGTCGGTGAGGCCTTCTCGGGACGCCTGGTCCGCCAATACACAGATCACCTTCGGGTCGGGTCCATGCTCGTCCCTAACGCGCAGAACTCCTAGAGGAAAAACATTGACGACGCTGCCAGGCACCGCAGGTTCATCGATGAGGATCAACACATCGACGGGATCGCCGTCCTCCGCAAGCGTCTCAGGCACAAAACCGTAGTCAGCCGGGTACACCATGTTCATCGGCAGTTGGCGGTCAAGACGAAGACGGCCACTTTTCTCGTCAAACTCGTACTTGTTGCGTGAGCCTGCTGATATCTCGACAATCGCATCGAAACAGTCCGAAGACATCTCCGAGGAGCTGCTCATGCACGCGTCTCAGGGGAAGGCGCCCTGCGCCTCCCCCTGAGAGATCCCGTTCCGATCCGATAGATCTGACTACGCCGCCAGTGGAGTGGCGGGGTAGGACTCGTCACGCACCACCGCACCATGTGCCTGATGCCGCGACGCCCAACCCATGAAGAATGCTCCACAGGCTGAGATGACGACACCGGGGCCCAGCGCATAGCCCGCAACGTTAGCCAACATCTCGTTCGGCGACGCTGCTGTGAAAAAACTGGCTGTCCCGGCTATGGGGGGCCACGCCCATGGACCGATGACGAACCATGCTCCACATGCGACAGTCATCAGCCCTGCGGTTGCCAGGCTCAGTCGCCCCCGTCCGACTACCAGTCCACGAGCGGCTCCGAGCACCAGCAGCCCGATCACGACTCCAATGGCCCCGGGGACGAGTGCCATGACAGCGTGCGTCAGGCTCCAATGCCAGGAACCGGCGCCATCCGCGCTGTATCCGAACACAGGCCCGACAAATGGGACGATCCCACCCCATGCCGAAAAGATGACAAGCACGAGACCACCTATTCCGAGCCCGAAGTGCCTGACATCTGAGACGATGTGGCCCTGAGCGGCTCCTCCATACCGCCGGATGAGGTGTTGGTCGCCACCAGCTGTGGCTCTAAACATTTGGGAGTCACCTCCTGATCCCCGGGAGCTAAGGCCTTGAGGGCCAATCCGGAGTCCCCTCACAACTACCCCCAAACCGGCGAGCTGACACCGACCACGAGCGGGGAAATCGGTTTGCCGTCGAGGACAAGGGGGAACTCATCGTGTGCCGGCTCCCAAAGCTCGGCTGAGAGAGGTGTGTCTGACGTGATACTTGTGCTGCTCGGACTTCTGCTGATCTTCCTATTTTTTGGCCTCGGGTTCGCGGTGCACGTTCTTTGGATCGTCGCAATCATCCTGTTCGTTTTGTGGATAATTGGGTTTGCGTTTGGGCGCGGAGCCAGTTCCGGATGGCGCCGACGCTTCTGGTGACCAAGCACTAGCTGTTGTCAGCGACGACGGGTTCCAGCGGGGTGCCCGCCGCGTTGGGAGGTAGAGACGCCGCTCCGACCGCGTCTCTACTAGCGTCGTGGGGTGGCAGCAGACGATGCCTGACCGGCTCTCGGCTGTTCTGCTTCGACGCGGCGACCCAAAACAATAAACGGAGGACCGGTGAGCAACGACGTTGTGATCACACAGGAGCGTACGGAAGGAAAGGCGATTGTCAAGGTAACTGGCGAAATTGATGTCGCGTCCGCTCCTCAGTTGCGCTCCGAGTTGCAGGAGGTCTGCTCGGGGGGAAACCCGGCTGTTGCGGTCGACCTTAGACAGGTCACGTTCTTGGATTCCTCAGCTCTAGGAGTCCTGGTTGGCGCCCTACGGCGGAGCAAAGAAAATAAGACAGAGCTTCAACTGATCATCGATTCTCCGCGCCTACTCAAAATCTTCGATATCACGGGCCTCACGTCTGTGTTCAACATCTCAGACTCAATCGACTAGCTATGGACTCGACCATCCACTCCAACTCCAGCACAAACGTCGGTCCCATCGAATTTTCTTTGCCAGCGCTGCCCGAGCTGCTGTCAATCCCCAGAATGACCGGGGCCGCTGTAGCAGCTCATGTGGGCTTCGACGTTGAAGAGGTAGAGGACATCCGTTTGGCCATCGAAGAGCTCTGTCTCTGCGTTTTCGAGGGTCAGGATGTAGGCAGACTGAAGGTTTGGCTGGCGGTAGCCCAAGGAACCCTTGAGGTCAGATGCTCGTTTGAAGCTGAGGGCCACTCCAACACGATGCTTGCCAGTCACGGTTTGGCGAGCCAACTCACCAAACAGCTGCTGGATGCGCTAACCGATGAGCATGCAAGCAACCTCGAGGCAACATCGGAGATCTGGTTCCGCAAATCTCACCACGAACGTACTAATGAGTGATGCTGAGCGTGATGTTCGTGAAAGAGAAAACCGCTTCGACAAGGAGAAATTCGTTCGGTTCGCAGCCACGCGAGATCCGACACTCCGAGACGAGCTCATAACCGCTCATCTCGGGCTCGCCCAGCATCTGGCCCGGCGGTTCGCAAACAGGGGCGAGCCGGTCGATGACCTAGTTCAGGTCGCATCGATCGGAGTGATGAAGTCGGTTGATCGGTTCGATCCCGAGCGGGGTGTCGAGTTCTCCACTTTCGCTGCTCGCACCATCCTCGGTGAACTGAAGCGACACTTCAGGGACAAGGGCTGGGCCGTGCGTGCTCCGCGCCGAATTCAGGAGCTCTATCTTGAGATCGGGCATGCCACAGGCGAGTTGGCTCAGAAGCTCGGCCGCCCCCCAACGCTGGCCGAGATCGGAGCCGTGACTGGGGCAACCCTGGAGGCAGTCATAGAGGCGACGGAAGCTGGCTCGGGATATCGGACGGCGTCGCTTGATACCCCGGCCCGCCTCGAAAAGGGCGGCGTCGACGCGATCGGGCAAGAGGACTCGTCGTTCGGCGATGTTGATAACCAGGCGCTAATTGGGCCAGCTTTTGCCACTCTTCCTGAGCGCGAACAGACGATCCTCCGCCTGAGGTTCGTTTCGGGAATGACCCAATCTGAGATTGCAGGGCGCATTGGGGTGAGTCAGATGCACGTCTCTCGTCTCCTGACCGCGAGCCTCCGCAAACTTCGAGAGAAGATTGAGGCCGGCTCGGAAACCTAGGCGTTTTGCCCACATCCAGGGGGGGTACCGGCCATCAAGACCAAGGAACCGGTCCTTTCCACCATCCATCCAGGCC
>JBOGFX010000197.1:0-1726 GCA_050743805.1 Acidimicrobiales bacterium | reverse complement strand
GCCCAGCTGCAGGTGGCAGCCTTGGCCAGCGATCGAGCGCGTGAGCGTCGGGCCGGGCGTTGTGGGGAAGCCACCATCGGCGATGCCGGCCCGGACGATGTCGTGTCCGGCGGCTGCCCTCCCCCGGCACAGGACGGCGTCGGCACCATCGCCTAGACTGCCCGTTGCGCCTCTAGCTCAACGGCAGAGCAACGGACTCTTAATCCGCAGGTTACGGGTTCGAATCCCGTGGGGCGCACCACTGTGATGTCTCGCGACATCGGAGACCGATGTCTCAGGACATCGTAGACCGCCGTTCCTCCGGGTCTCAGGGGATCCGCTGGTAGTCGACGTTCAGGTCGAGGACGAGGCGCCGGAGCGGTGATCCGTCGAGGCCCACGATCTCGATGTCCTGGCCCTCGATGAGCATGGCGACGCGCCAGCCGGCGTAGGCATTGCCGATACCGATGTGGTGGAGCCGACCCCGATGGCGCAGCGTCACCCGGCCGGACTTGTCGACCCGATCGATGCGGAGCCGACGATGGCCCAGGGGGACGAAGGAAGGGGAGGGCCCCGCCTTCTCCCGAGCGCCGAAGGCGGCGGCGGGGGTGCGCCGGCCGATGCCCCGATGGGGGCGGACCTCGTTGTAGTAGGCGACGAAGCGGTCGAGGCTCCGCTGCAGCTGCTTCTTCGTGACGACGCCCTCCTGGGCGGCCAGGAACTTCTTCATCGTCTGGTGGAAGCGCTCCACCTTTCCACAGGTCTGGGGATGGTAGGGCCGAGAGTGCTTCGCCTCGATGCCGAGGGCGAAGAGCGCCTGCTCGGTCGCACCGGCCACCTGGTGGCGGCGCTGGGTGCTGAAGATCAGCCCGTTGTCGCTCAAGAACGAGGCCGGATAGCCCCAGGTCTCCGCGGCGTGATGGAGGACCCGGACGACATCGGGGGCCTTGACCGTGACCATGGCCCGAGAGGCCACGCACAACCGGGAGTGGTCGTCGATCATGTTGAGCACCTCGAAGACCTCGCCGCTGTGGAGCTCGACGTGGGTCATGTCGGCCTGCCAGGTCTCGTTGGGCAGGTCGGCACAGAACCGGTGCAGCGAGCTCTTCGGGCGCTTCTGGGGCTGGAGGGTGACGAAGCCCCGGGCCTTCAAGACCCGAAAGACGGTGGTGACCGAGGGCGGGTGGGGGTGGCGCTGGCTCAGGTGGTAGTGGACGGTCTGGGCCCCGGCGTCGAGCCCGTCGCCCGCCAGCGCCTTGTGCAGGGCGACGATCTCGTCCTCGAAGCGGTCGGCGATCCGACTCGGTGAGTGCTTCGGGCGCCGGGAGTGAGGCTCGAGACCCACGGGGCCCTCCAGGCGGTAGCGGCAAAGGAGCTTGAACAGCCAGCTGGCGCTCACGTCATGGGCGGCCGCCAGCTCCTTGATCGGCCTTCGCGTCCGTAGGTGCGTCTCGATCAGGAATCGGCCCATGTCCATAGGAGCACCCCTCTGTTCGGCGGTCTCCTATGTCTTGACACATCCCCAGCGCCGGCGGTCTCCTATGTCCTGAACGCGCACACCGTTGGGGCTGCCAGTAGAAATCCAGTGCCGCTACGCTTTTCACTTTGCCTTCCGTCCGGCGCCGTGTTTGGAGAGGCTTGGAAAGCCTCGTCCGGCCTTCGGAGGTCTGTCCCCCTCGGGTACCAGGACCCGAGGAGCACCCGCGAGAAGGATGGCGACAACGACTGCCCGGGGCTCGTCCACGGC
>JBOGFX010000196.1:0-1542 GCA_050743805.1 Acidimicrobiales bacterium | reverse complement strand
CTCATGGAGAGCGTGCCCCTCTACGTCGAGGTGCTGGCCCAGGGGGAGAAGGACGACGCGCTCCGCGCGGCCAGCGAAGCGGCCGACGGCCAGCTCGAGCCGCCGGACCAAGCAGAGTTCGGACCCGACGGACAAGGCGGGCGCCCGAACACCGGCTTCGACGCCAACGGAGGCAATTCCTGATGGTCTGGGGCGGCGGAGGTCCAGGCGGTGGCATGTGGGGCGGTGGTGGACGCGGCGGTCCAGGCAACCCGGGCAACGGGCTCCCCTTCGCCGGCATCCCGCCCGAACTGCAGGACGGGGTCGACTACCTGCTGAAGAAGGAGCCGGAACACGGCGAGCCGCCGGCCAAGTTCTCCTCGAAGATGACGGAAGTCGACAGGCGGCCGGTCTCCATACGACACATGATCGGCCAGCACTGGGGTCTCGGGGTGTTGGCGGTCTTCTTCGTCTCGGTGGTGAGCCTGGCCAACCAGGCCGGCCCGCTCCTGATCGGCGATGGGACCAACGTGCTCGTCCACGGGCTGGAGCTCCATCAGCCGTCGTCGGGGGTGTGGGGCAAGATCGTGCTGTACTCGATCCTCTACCTCGTCGCGATCGGGGTCAGCGCCGCCTTCCAGACCAGTCAGGTCCGTACGACCGGCCGGCTGGCCGCCCGGGTGATGAACGACCTGCGCGTCAAGGTCTTCGCCCATCTGCAGCGCATGTCGCTCGACTTCTACACCGACGAGAAGGCGGGCGTGATCATGACCCGCATGACGAGCGACATCGAGAACCTCCAGCAGCTGCTCCAAGACGGCCTGGCCCAGTTCGTGCTGCAGGGGCTGACGATGAGCGTGATCACGGTCATCCTGTTCATCCTCAACTTCGAGCTCGCCCTGATCACCGTGCTGGCGATCATCCCGGTCCTCACGATCATGTCGCTGTGGTTCCGGGTGGCCTCAGAGAAGGGGTACCAGCGGGTCCGGGACGGCATCGCCTTCGTGCTCGCCGACCTGTCCGAGAGCTTGCACGGGGTCAGGGTGGTGACCGCCCACAACCGCCAGCGCCACAACGTGCTGCACCACCGCAACGTGGTCGGCGCGTACCGGGACGCCAACAACTACACGGCGCAGATCAACGCGATCTACGGCCCGAGCACCCAGATGCTGTCTTTCCTCGGCCAGGTGGTCCTGCTGGGTGTCGGCGGGACGATGGTCCTGCGCGGCTCGCTGTCGCTCGGTGCGTTGCTCTCCTTCGTCTTGTACGTCAACCGGTTCCTGCAGCCGATCACCCTGCTCGTCCAGCAGTACAACACCTTCCAGCAGGGCAACGCCTCGATCCTCAAGCTCAACACGCTCCTCACCCAGACGCCCAACGTCCCCGAGGACGACGACGCCGCGGTCCTGCCCCCGATCGAGGGCGACATCCGGTTCGAGAACGTCACCTTCGGCTACGACCCGGCCACCCCGGTCCTGCACGGGGTCGACCTCGAGATCCGTCCCGGTGAGACGGTGGCCTTCGTCGGGCCAACCGGGGCCGGCAAGTCGACGATGGCCAAAC
>JBOGFX010000195.1:0-4553 GCA_050743805.1 Acidimicrobiales bacterium | reverse complement strand
GCGCTGCGGAGCGCTTCGCCGAGGCCCCGGGCATCGCCAGGGGGGACCAGGAGCGCGTGGCCGCCCGCAGCCGAGCGGTACCCCTCGATGTCGGACGCGACCACCGCGAGCCCTGCCGCCATTGCCTCCAACAGCACCACTCCGAAGGACTCACCACCAATCGAGGGAGCGCACAAGATCTGCGCGGCCGCCATCGCCTCGTTCTTCTCTGCCTCTGTGATGCGCCCGAGCCAACGGAGGGTCTCTGAACCCGGATACCGCCTCATGAGCTCGGCGCTCAGCGGGCCTTCGCCGGCCACCCAAAGGCGGGCGTCCAGGCGTGAGGAGCTGAACGCGTCCAGCAGCACACCGAGCCCCTTGCGCGGCTCGTGCCTTCCCACGAACAAGATGACCGGGTGGCCGCCATCGTCCCGGGAGGCCCGGGGCACGGCCTCCATGGCCACCGCGTTGAACAGCAGGTCCCACGAGCCTCCCACCCAAGGCGCCGCGGTCGCCCTGGCGGCCTCTGACACCGCGCAACGAGCAGACAGACGGCTGCCCACCCAGCGGACCGCGGGCTTCAAGGCCCGGTACAGCCCGCTCGGGCCGCTGCGGTGGAAGGTGCCGACGATCGGGGCGCGAGCCGCCAGCAGGCAGCCGTAGTTGAGCAACGGAGCCAAGGGCTCGTGCAGGTGAACGATGCCGACGTCGGTGCCGCGCGACGAGCGTCCGGCCGCCAAGGCCGCGCGCGGCGAGAGGCTCACCGGCGCGACCGAGCCGTTGGCTCGAACCGGGCGGGGCGCCCCCATGGAGAGGACCTCGACGTCTTGCAGCGGCGACGCCGAGGTAGGGGCGACCACGGTCACCTCGTGGCCCAGGTCGCCCAAGGCGCGGCTCAGCCCCAGGACCTGGCCCTGAACACCCCCCGGCACGCTCACGTCGTAGGGGGAGACCATGAGGATCCTCCCGAACTTGCTCAGCCGATCGCTCACCAGGGCTCTCTTTGACGCTCAGCGCAAGGCTGCCCGGTCGCTGGGCCAGTTCGGCTGGAACATGTGCCACTGCTCGGGGGCGCGGCAGATGTACTCCTCAAAATGGCGCGCGATCTCCTGGGTGATGCGGGACACGTCCTCGCCAATAGGCCCGCTCCTCGAGGTGTCGATCGGGGCCGAGACGCTCGCGTAGTGCTGGCCGTTGGATCCCGAGTACACGGCCGTCGTGAGCAGGACGGCGCCGGCTCGAAGTGCGAGGGTGGCAGGGCCGCCCGGAAGCGTCGTGCGTTCGCCGAAGAACTCCACCTCGACTCCGTTGCCAACAAGATCTCGATCGCACAGAAGACCGACGAGCTTTCCCTGGCGAAGGGTCCTCAAAAGGGTGAGACCGGCTTCTTTGTCCAAAGGGACGACGGTCAGGCCGATCGCCCGACGCTGGTCGATGAACCATCGGAACAGCTCGGGGGGCTCGAGCACCTCGGCCACCGAAGTCATCGGGAAGCCGATGGCGCTCAGCCACGACCCTCCCCATTCCCAGCTACCCACGTGCGGCAGGGCGAGCACGACACCACAGCCTGCGGCCAAGGCGTTTTCGAGATGCTCCAGCCCCTCGGCCTGCATCCGGCTGGAAACCTCTTGGGCGCTCGTCTTGGGCAGGCGCGCGCCGTCCACCCAGTAGCGCGCATAGGCCCTGAAGGCGCTGCGCGTCATGCGCCGAAGGGCACTCGGATCGAGCTTCTGGCCCGTCGCGCGCAACACCCGATCGAGATGGCTCAGCCTCATCTGGGCGCTAGCGCCACGGCGCTCAGCCAACCCGAGCGACACCAGCTCTGCGCCGGCAAGGGCGAGGGGCTCGGGGAGCGTGCGAAGACATGCGGCCAATCCCCTGTAGCCGTAGAACGCGGCCCGGCTCCGCGCCCAGCGCCCCAAACGCGACCTCACGCGCGAAGTCTGAGCGACGTTAGGAGAGAGGCTCGCCCGGGCCCTTGGGACCCGAGGAGGTCTCTTGGCGCGCTCGCCTCGTGGAGCCGACCCGGTCGATCAAGACGCCCTCGTGCCAACGGCTGCGCAATCGCCCCCACGGCTCCCCGGGGCCAGGCGTTCGAACCCTCGTGCCACGTGCTTCGCGCCTCGCGGCCCAGGTCGAGTCCGCACGGCGCTCGTACCAGCGCGAACGGGCCGATGCCGGCCGTGCTGGGCCCTCGGCGAGACGCCACACGCGCACGAAGCGCCCCAGGGCGGTCGAGGTGGTGAGCCCCAGCAGCACCCACAGGTCCGGGACGAGCATGACGGGGCTCAAGAAGCCCACACCGAGCAGGATCATCCTCTCGGCGCGCTCCATCAGGCCACCCTTGGCACCTTGGATCCCCAGTGCCTCGGCCTTGGCGCGTTGATAAGAGACGAGCGAGGTCACCCCCAAGATGGCGAGGGGCAGGAGAGCCTCGTGGCCCCGACGGGTTGACACTAGGTACCAGGTGACACCGCCCATGACCACCGCATCGCTGACCCGGTCCACGACGGAGTCAAAGAACGCTCCCCGCAACGACGCCGTGCCTGCCGCCTTGGCTACCGGTCCGTCAAAAAGGTCGTGCAGGCCCGTCAGGGTGAGAAGAGGGATCGCGATGTAGAGGTGGCCTGTCGCAACCGTGTACGCGGTTGCCATGGCCGAGAGGAGCCCGGTCGCGGTAAGCACGTCCGCGGTGACCCCATGGCGCTGCAACAGGGCCCCGATGGGACCGGTCCGCCGGTCCACGGCCTTGCGCCAGCGACCATCGAGCATCTTTGCCCAGGTTACCACCGGCATGGAGCTCGTCTCCCGCTGCGCTGCAGCCCGGCAGGGCGCGAACCTATGCTGCGTTGCACTACCGCTAGACCGGGGCTGGCACAGCACCCCGGTTCGAACCACGATCTAGGGAGGGTGGACCCCGTGGCTGACCCCCAGTCCTCCGCTATCCGAAACGTCTGCGTCGTCGGCCACCACGGAGCCGGCAAGACGGCCCTCGTCGAGGCGCTTCTCGCCGCCAGCGGGGCCATCCCCCGGCTGGGCTCCTGCGAGAAGGGCACCACGGTGTGCGACTTCGAGCCCGAAGAGATCCAGCGCCACCTGTCGGTCTCGATGTCGATCGCCCCCTTCGAGCTTGACGGCGTGAAGGTGAACCTCCTCGACGTGCCCGGCTACGCGGACTTCTCGAGCGAGATGTCGATGGCCTTCGCGCTTTGCGATCTGGCGCTCGTCGTGGTCAGCGCGAGCGATGGCGTCCAGGCCCAGACCCAGGATGCTTGGCGGGCCGCGGCGGGGGGGGGACTGCCCCGGATCATCGTGGTCAACAAGCTCGACAGGGAACGAGCCGATTTCCACCGGGCCCTCGAGGAGATCAGAGCCAGCTTCGGGGCCGGGGTTGCCCCGGTCGAGCTGCCCATAGGAGAGGAGTCGGCGTTCTGTGGGGTCGTCGACCTCTTGGACGACACCGCGACCACCTACGCCCCGAGCGAGGGCCCCCCGTGGAAGGCCAGCGTCGGTGTCGTCCCCGACGCCCTGGCCATCGAGGAAAAGGCCGTCCGCGAGCAACTGGTCGAGGGCATCGTGGTGAGCGACGACGACCTGATGACGCGCTACTTGGACGGAGAGGCCCTTCAACGCTTGGAGCTCCAAGGGGCCCTGGGCGCAGGCATCGCCTCGGCCGCCGTGTTCCCCGTCGTGTGCACCTCCGCGATCACCGGGGTGGGCATCGACCGCCTGGCCAAGGTCCTCGTCGAGCTGACCCCACCCGCCGTCTCGAGGGCCGCCCTGGGCGAGGCCGGCGAGGAGACCTCCGAGATCGCCTGTGACCCGGCGGGGCCTCCGATGCTGGTCGTCTGCAAGACGCTCTCGGACCAGCACGCGGGAAAGCTCTCGCTCTGCAAGGTGGTCTCAGGGACGGTCCACCCCGACACGACGTTGGTCAACACGAGGTCACGGGGCGAAGAGCGCCTCCACGTCCTCGAGCTTCTGAGGGGCCAGCGCACCTCGCCGCTGACCGAGGTGGTGGCGGGTGACTTCGTCGCGGTCCCCCGGCTCAGCGCCACCAGGACCGGCGACACCTTGGGGCCCAAGGGATCGAGAACCACGATAAGACTTCCCGAACCCGACCCACCCTCACTGGAAGCGGCGGTCAAGCCGATGACGCGCGCTGACGAGGACAAGCTCATGACCTCTTTGCAGCGCCTATCAGAAGAGGACCCCTCGATCTCGGTAAACAGGGTAGACGAGACACATCAAACCGTGGTGTCGACCGCAGGGGAGATCCACCTCGCGATCACCTTGGAACGCCTCGCGAGAAAGTTCGGCGTGCATGTCGAGCGCGAAGACCTGGTCGTCGCCTACCGCGAGACGATCTCCCACGGCGCAGAGGCCGAGGGGCGTTACAAGAAGCAGACGGGTGGCCACGGACAGTTCGGCGTGGTGCACCTCAAGGTCGAACCGCTCGAGCGCGGCGCCGGCTTTCAGTTCCACGACCAGGTCGTCGGCGGCGCGATCCCCCGTCAGTACATACCGGCGGGGGAAAAGGGCGTCTTGGAGGCGATGGAGCAGGGCGGCATCCA
>JBOGFX010000194.1:0-1832 GCA_050743805.1 Acidimicrobiales bacterium | reverse complement strand
GCCCGTTGCGAGTAACGAGAATCCGATCATGTTCGCTTTCGACTCGCTCGGCCAGTTCGGAGAGGTGGGCCTTCGCCTCCGAGAATGCAAGCGTCTCAGTCATGGGTCAGTATTCTGACCTATCTGGCCTCGACGCTCAAGTCACGGGAGACCTGGCGACCCCGAAGGCCGGTCCACAGACGTGCGTCCCGGCCGCCGCCATCCCCCGGTCTCGGGGTGGCATTATACGAACACCCCTGGATCCGGAAAATACCAGGTCAGCAGCACCGTCCTCGCTGGTGCGCCAGTTGGTCCACCGGCGGCGAACGCCGCGCTCCGAACAGGTAATGGCGCCCGCTGAGGGAATCCACCCATGGAGTCGCCCGGCTCCTGGCTTGTGCCCCCATCGCTGACCGCGCGGACGCCCCGGCAGGATGGACCTGCATGGTCCTGCCCCACCCTTCGTCGGTGCCCCGATGTCGAGATTGCCGGGCCGGCTCCGACTGAGAGGTGCACGGCGAGATCCGCCCAGCAATGGAAGCGTCGAGCTGGTCACCAGCTCAAAGAGCAGAATGGAGCAATCGCATGAAGTACATCACGATCATCTACGGCAACAAGGAAATGTGGCAGTCGTTTTCCCCGGGGGAGGCGACCAAGGCGATCGCCGAGGTGGACGCGTTCAACCGTCGCTACCAGGAGACGGGCGAGTTCCTCGGCGCCTACGGGCTTGGCGATGAGCTCACCGCCAAGACGGTTCGGGTGCGCGACGGGTTGCCGGCGGTGACCGACGGCCCCTACGTCGAGGCAAAGGAGTTCGTCTCCAGCTTCTTCCTTCTCGACGTGGAGAGTGAGGAGCGTGCCTTGGAGATCGCCGCCGAGTACCCGTTTGCCGCTCACAACGCGGTGGAGGTGTGGCCGATCCTCCACGAATCGGGTCCGGAGTTGTGACCTGCGACGAGCGCGTCGAGGACCTGTTGCGGGGTCTTGCGCCCAAGGTACTCGGCGTGCTCGTCCGCCGTCACCAGTCCTTCGATCTTTGTGAGGACGCGGTCCAAGAGGCACTCGTCGAGGCCTCCGTCAAGTGGTCGACCGAGGGTGTTCCCGAACAGCCGCGTGCCTGGCTCACCACGGTGGCGACTCGCCGGCTGATCGACCAAGTCCGTAGCGAGCGCGCCCGGCGCGACCGGGAGCAACGTTTGCTCGTTGGTTCGCCGCCGTCGGAGGTCATGTTCGCGTCGGTCGAAGACAGCGAACAAGATCGGGACGACGGCCTCCTTCTCCTCTTGCTGTGTTGCCATCCGGCGCTCAGTCCCCCGACGCAAGTCGCGCTCACCCTTCGAGCCGTCGGCGGGCTCACCACCGCCGAGATCGCGGCTGCGTTCTTCGTGCCCGAGACGACCATGGCCCAGCGGATCAGCCGGGCGAAGCAAGGGATTCGGGAGGCGGGTGCGAACTTCTCGCTGCCTCCTCCCGGTCAGATGGAGAACCGCATGCGGGCGGCGCTGCATGTGCTCTACCTGGCCTACAACGAGGGTCACACGGCAAGCTCCGGCGAGACGGTCACCCGGGTCGAGTTGACCCGGGAGGCCATCCGGTTGACCAGACAGCTGCAGGCTGCCCGACGCGACAGCACCGAGGTCATGGGCCTCCTGGCCTTGATGCTGCTCACCGAGGCCCGTCGCCCTGCACGCCTTGACCCGGCCGGGGGGCCCATCGACCTGCCCGACCAGGACCGACGTCTCTGGGACCGGTCCCTCATCGAAGAGGGCGTCGGTCTGGTGACCGAGGCGCTCCAGAAGGGCCAGCCGGACCCTTACCAGCTCCAGGCAGCCATCGCGGCGGTCCACGACGAG
>JBOGFX010000193.1:0-13123 GCA_050743805.1 Acidimicrobiales bacterium | reverse complement strand
ATCTCGATCAGCTCACCTTTCTCACTGTTGCCAACGAGATCAGTTCGTACGCCGCTCTCGGCAAAAACGGGCAAGACGTGTTGAGCAGCTACACAGACGTAAGGACAATCGCGTCTGCGACCAAGCGGTTCAACGTGTTCGACACGCCTCAGACGACACCCATGACCATCCAGTTCAACCTCTTGTCGCGTCCTTTGAACCGTCTGGCAGCGCGCCAAGCTCTTATTTATGCCACGAACATCGCCGCGCTGAACAAAGGCATCTTCGAAGGCCAGGCGATCATGACCCAGTCACCGACGGGCCCAGCGGGGCTCTTCTACGAGCCGGTCGTCCCCGGGACTCTCACCTACAACCTGGCAAAGGCCCGCAAGATCGTCCACCAGCTGCACGGCCTCAGCGTGACGCTGCCTTCTTTCGGTGGCACCGAGATTGCCGAGGTGTTGCAGGCCCAGTGGGCGAAGGCCGGCATTCGGACCAACTTGTTCTCAAAGGGCTTCCCGCAGGCCTTCCTGACGTCGTGTGGGTCCTTCGATCCGGCCACCGGGCTCACCGGGCTCGGCTCGTGCTTCGGTAACACCGGGCTGTTCAAGTTCCCAGATCCCCACATGGTCGATATGGTCAACGCGGCGGCACAAGCGACGGATCCCACGACACGCGCAGCGGACTACCAAGCGATCTTTTCCTACATAAGCGCCAACGCATATGCCGAGTTCCTTGGACTAGCGCCCGATTACTTGATCACCGTGCGCCAGGTGCGATTTCCGGTTGACGAGCCAGGTGTCCTGGCGCCACTGAACGCGTCATACTGGGAGAACGTTTCGATAAGAGGATAGGAATATCGGGCCGGTCCAAGCGGTCTTGTTCTGAGGAATGGTAAAGGAGCCGAAATGGCAGAGAAGCTGACGGTGTTCAACCCTGAAGGTAGCGCCCCAAAGGTCGAGGGGAAGGCCCTGGCCCCGCGTCCGAGCGATCTCGCTGGGAAGACCGTCTTTTTGGTGGATGTCGGTTTCGACAACTCCGGGACGTTCATGAGCGAGCTCCAGGACTGGTTCAGCGTGAACCAGTCCGGCGCCAAGACGGTCACCGTTCGGCTGAACACCCCGTTCGACCCAGATCCGGACACCTACGCCCGGATCAGTAAAGAGGGTGACCTCGCCGTCTTGGGTGTCGGCCTCTGAAGCACGTGCGCGCCGGCGGTCGCCGGCCACGCAACCCGGCTTGAGACCGAGTATCGGATCCCCTCGGTCGCGGTCCACGCCGACGCCTTCGCACGTCTGGTCGCCTCGACATGCCGCCTCCAAGGCATCCCCAACCTGAGGCACGCATTCGTGCCGTCTCCGGTGCCGGGCCGCACCCCGGCTGAGCTGCGCGCCTACATCGAGGGCAAAAGCCCCATCTCGGGAAACCCGTTCATCTCGGACATGATGGCGGGCCTGACCGGTTCTCTAACCGAAGAGGACATGAAGGGAGTCGCCTTCGAGCGCGTGCGGCCGAGACTCCTCGAGCCCGCGACCGAGGAAGAGCTGAGGAGCCTCTTCCTGGAGAACGGCTGGACTGACTACCTACCTATCATCCTCCCCACTCAAGAGCGCGTGGATGCGATGCTCAAGGGAACCAGCCACGACCGTGACGAACCGGCGGGGAAGATACGCGCCACTCATACCAGGGACTTCTGGGAGTTCACGATCGAGCAGGCTGCGGTCAACGCTGTGATGGCCGGAGCGCTTCCCGAGCACTTCTCGACGATCCTCGCCTGTCTCACCTCGGGCGTCACAGCTCGCTGGAGCAGCATCTCGTCCGCAGCGGTCATGGTCATGGTCAATGGTCCGGCGCGCGAGGAGATGCAGATGAACTCGGGCATCGGGGCCCTCGGTCCCTACGCGCTGTCGAACGCCGCGATCGGCCGGGGCTACAGCATCGGCTCGATGAACCTGCAGGGAGGTTCGGTCCCTGCGATCAGCTATGTCGCCACCCAGGGCAACCCGGTCAATTACTCCAACATGACCTTCGCTGAGGCCGAGGAGAGCTCTCCGTGGGAGCCGTTCCACGTCCAGCATGGATTCTCTGCCGACGAGAGCACCGCGACCATCTACAACGGGGTTCGGAGCCTGCACCGCGGCAGCGGTGGTGGCCTTGAGCACTTCGCTCGGGTTCTCGAAACCTTCAGGGCCGGGTTCGGTGTGTTCATCCTGCTTGATCCCCTCGCGGCCAACATCCTGGTCGAGCGCGCCGGCATCAAGCGCAAGGAGGACATATCCAACTGGTTGGCCGACAAGGTCAAGGTCCCTGCGCAGAGGTGGTGGGCTCAGGGGCTTCAGGATGTCTTCTTCGGCGGGAGGGCACGTGCGGGGGTCGAGCCGTACGCGACCTACCTGAAGGCCGAACCCACGGAGCTGATCCGGCACAACGAGCCCCCCGACATCCACGTCGCGGTGGTCGGTGGTCGCACGGTTGCGGCCTCGTACTTGGTCGAAGGTCAGCCGAGCGGCTTCGGTAACAACGCCCGGGTGGTGTCGATCGACAAGTGGCGCTGAGAGCCAGGCGCACTGGTTCACCAAGCCCCCTAGGACGCTGCTGAAGTAGTGATACCCAAAGGCTCGCGATTGTGAGCCCGCCCTGACAGAATTTGTCTATGGCACTCGGCTCCTCTCAGGTCCAACCCCGCTTCGAGAACCCGAGGGAGGTTCTTGGCGATCGACTGCGGGAGGGCTCCCTCTATCGACTGTTGGCCGACCACGGCGTAGAGCTGTTCCCCGACGACTACTTTGCCGACTGCTACTCGGATTCGGTCAAGGGCCGCCCGACCATCCCGGCCCGGGTGATGGCGACCGTCATGGTGCTCCAGGCCTTCGAGGGGCTCTCTGATCGAGAGGCCACCGACCGGTTGGAGGTCGACCTGCGCTGGCAGGCGGCCTGCGGCGTCGATGTCGGCCATGTGGCGTTCCACTCGACGGCCCTGGTGGGCCAGCGCAACCGCCTGCTGGCATCCGACCGTCCCCGTCGGCTGTTCGAGGACACCAAGGTGGTGGCCACGGCGACTGGGGCCATGAAGGGCCGGGCCAGGGTGCTCGACTCGACCCCGATCTTCGACGCGGTGGCAACCGAGGACACGGTCACCCAGCTGCGGGCCTCGATCCGGAAACTGCTGACTGCACTGGACGGAGCGGGCAGCGCCCTGGCCGGACAGGTCCGGGCCGCCCTGGTCCGTGACGACGACTACGCCACCTCGGGCAAGCCGCCCTGTGACTGGGACGACCGCTCGGCCCGGGAGGACCTGGTCGACGCCCTGGTCCGTGACGCCCTGGGCGCATTGGAGGCCCTCGACGGGGAGACGATCCCCGACCGGGCAGTTGCCGCCTCCGAGCTCCTCGCCCTGGTTGCCGGCCAGGACGTCGAACAAGGGGACGACGGGGTCTTCCGCATCGTGCGCAAAGTGGCCAAGGACCGGGTCATCTCGACGGTCGACACCGAGGCCCGCCACGGGCACAAGTCGAGGAACCGGCGCTTCGACGGCTACAAGGCCCACCTCTCCATCGACCCGGACTCCGAGCTCATCGACGAGGTGGTGGCAACGCCAGCCAACGCCCCCGACCGGAGTGCCGCCTCGGATCTGCTCGCCCCCCACGCCGAGGACATGGACAAGCCGGAAGTACTCGGCGACTCGGCCTATGCCGACGGAGCCACCCGGGACACCCTCACCACCAAGGGGTTCACGGTCTCCGCCAAGTGCCCTCCGGTGCGCAACGCCACCGGGCTGTTCACCAAGGACCGCTTCACCGTCGACCTTCAAGCACGCACCGTCACCTGTCCGGCGGGACAGCGCGTCACCATCAATCCGACCCGCCACGGTGGTGGCCGGGCCTCCTTCAAGGTGCACTGCGTCACCTGTCCGATGCGACAGGCCTGCACCAAGTCACGGTCGGGACGGACCATCACCGTCCACGAGCACGAGGCCCTCCTGCAACGGGCGAGAGGTGAACAGGCCGAACCGGGATGGGCCGAGCACTACCGGGCCGACCGCCCCATCGTCGAACGCAAGATCGCCCACTTCGTCCGGAGGTCCTGGGGCGGGCGTCGGGCCCGCACCCGAGGACTACAGCGGATCGCCACCGACCTCGACACCCGGGCCGGGGCCCTCAACTGGGCTCGATTGGCCATTCTCGGGCTCGATCGGGACGCCGGGAGTTGGGTGCTCGGGAGCACCTGAGCCTCCCGATCCCCAGCGCAGGCCCAAAAGGCCATCCAGCAGGTCCCATGACTGGTGACGGGGTGGTCCCATCCACTTGGCGGACCGAGCAATGATCCCGTCCGAAGCGTCTGGCGACCGACGTCACCGGGCGCTGGCCACGGTTCCGTCCGGGCCAACCAGATATGACCCCTACTTCAGCAGTCTCCTAGATCCCAGAGGCGAGCGGAGGTCTTGCCTCGTGCCAGGGGGTGGCCCGTTCGAAAGCGGCCGCAAACGCGATCGCCTGTTCGTCTTGGTTCCGTCTCGCGATGATCTGCAGCCCGACGGGCAGGCCCTGTGCCAGCCCGCACGGCACGGACACGACCGGGGTGCCAGCGACGTTGAAGGGTGAGGTGCACCGGGTCACCGCCAGCTCGAAGTCGAGCGTTGCAGGCCCGAGAGGTACCTCGGTCGCGCCGATAGGCGGCGCAGTCATGGGAACAGTTGGGGCGATCAGGATGTCGTGGCCATCGAAGGCGGAGTTGATCCCGGCTGAAATTCGCTCGAGCACGTCCTTTGAGGAGGCCAGCTCGTGGGCGGCGGGCATCGGGATCTCGAGGCGCTCGCGAACCGAGGGCCCGATCTCATCTCGGTGATCGGCGAGGAGGGGATCGTGAATGTCGTGCGCTGCAGCGCCGCATACGACGAAGACGTGCTCAGCAGCGTCGGCGGGGATCGAAGCGTCGACATCTTCGAGCAGGACACCTAGCCGGGCGAGGTCGTCGATGCTCTGGGTGAAGCACCGACCGACGCCTTCGTCCAGCAGTTCGCAGAAGTAACGGTCGAGCACCCCGACCCGCATTCCTGCCATCTCAGCCGCCTTGGCGCTGATCGGCCGCTGCAGGAGGCATCCCAGCAACAGCGTCGCGTCCTCCACTTTGCGAGCGATCGGCCCGACATTGTCAAGCTCGGGAGCGAGGGGGAGGACTCCCTCCACCGAGACCAGGCCCCTCGTCGGCTTGATGCCGACGCATCCCGAAAGGGCCGAGGGGATGCGGATGCTCCCGCAGGTGTCCGAGCCGAGCGCACCGGCGCACATCGCGGTGGCCACCGCCACGGCCGAGCCGCCGGAAGAGCCACCTGGGATCCTGGTCAGGTCCCATGGGTTGCGTGTCGGCCCGAGCCATTCGTTGTTGGTGGTCCCGCCGTAGGCGAGCTCGTGCGTGGCGAGCTTGCCAACGAGAATGGTCCCTGCTTCTCTGAGCAGGCGGGCTGCCTCGGCGTCACGCACGGGCACCCGGTCCGCAAAGGCCGCGCACCCAGAGGTGGTACGGATTCCCGCAGTGTCGATGGTGTCCTTCAGCCCTATTGCTATTCCGCGCAGCGGATTGGTCCGCGAAGCGGGGCTCGATCCGACTTCCGCGCGCCGGGCATCGTCATATGCGCGCTCCTTGGTCAAGGTGACGAAGGCGTTCAGCCTGGGATCGAGGGCTTCGATTCGGGCCATTTGGGCGTCGAGCAGTTCGGTGGGGCGCAAGTGCCCCGTGGTGATCAGCTTGTGTTGAGCGGAGATGCCGCTCCATGCCAGATCTGTCTCGATCATCTGATCCCCTCCCGGCCGCTCAGCACGCCCAGATGAATCACACTCTTCCCAAGTGTCGACGTCGGCCGATCCCCTCAGGCGAGGAGCCGACGGAAGATCGCTTCAGGCAGCAGGTTCAGCACGCCAAAGATGGCCTTCAGGGTGCGGGGGGACCAGACCACCTTCTCGCTGGCGGCTAAGCCCCTCAAGACGTCCCGTGCTACCGCCCCTGGCGTAGTGGCGAGTGGCATGTCGGGTCGGCCCTCGGTCATCTTCGAACGGACGAACCCGGGCCTGACGACGACCACGCTCGATCCCGAGTCGGCAAGGGCCTGATCAAGTGACCGCGCGTACGCGTCGAGGCCCGCCTTGGCTGATCCGTAGACGTAGTTTGAACGCCGGACCCTCACGCCCGCTACCGAGGAGATGACGACCGCCGTACCGGTGCCCTGGGCACTGAAGTTCTTGGCCACCGCGCTGAGCGCGGCCGCCGGCCAGGTGAAGTTTACCTTTATGCAGGTTGCCACCCGCTCGGGGTCCATCTCGTCCTCCGGCTTGTCGCACAGCAGCCCGGTGGCCAACAGGACCATGTCCGTCGTCCCCAACTTGGCAAAGCCCGAGCCCACCGCACCTTGGGCACCGGCTACGTCGTTCGCGTCGAAGCCAAATGTGCCGACGAAGTCGGCCCCCGCGCTTGTCGCCTCTGTCGCGGCCTCCTCCAGACGAGCGGGGTCGCGTCCGCCAAGAACGACACGCCTGGTGCCCCCCTCGATCAGCGCTCGCACGATTGCGCGGGCAATGTCCGAGGTCCCCCCTAAGACGAGGAGCGACTGTGGATGCCCGAAAGCGTCTTTCACTGCGACCCCTCTCGTAGCCCGAGGCGCTGCGAGAGGTCTGACCGCAGGATCCCTTGGGGGTCCACTCTGTCGCATACCGCCTCGAACTCGCCCAAGCGCGGGTACATCGAACGAAACGCATTGCGGTCGAGGCGGGCGTCCTTGGCGAGGTAGACGCGACCTCCCGCTTCCGCCACGAGCTCGTCAAGCTTTCGGAGCCCACTCGGTAGGCCAGCCGGCCCCACAGCCAGGTCCAACGCAAGGGTCCAGCCCTTGATGGGAAAGCTGAGCGGTCCGGGGTTTTGGGGTCCGAAGCGCTTGAGGACGGCGAGCGAGCATGGTGCCCCGGCACCCTGCAGCAGGTCGATGGACCTCTGCACCAGGTCGGCATGGTGGTCCGAAACGACGAACTGGTACTGGATGAAGCCGTGCTTCCCATAGAGACGGTTCCAGTCCCCGATGCTGTCCAACGGATAGAAGAACCTCGACAGATGCCGGATTCGACCGCTCCGAGACGGGTTCTTCAGGTACCAGGCTTGGTTGAAGGCGCCGATGGTCATCGCGTTGATCACCCTTGGCGGAACCAGTCCAGGGACGTTGAAGCGCTTGGGCGGAGGCGGGGTGAGGGACTTTTTCCCCTGGCGGCCTCTCAAGTCGCCCACCGAGGCATGGTCACCGGCGTCGACGATCCCACGGCCGAGCCGCCTTCCCTTGCCGGAGCAGTCGACCCAGGCCACCGAGTAACGGTGGGTGGTGTCTGCTCGTTCCAAGCCGGCCATGAGCGAGTCGATGTTGCCGTGGCGTTCGGTGTCGACCCTCATCCACGAGGTCTCCACCTTTGTCATCACGACTTGGGCGCTCAGCACCACGCCAGTCAATCCCATCCCTCCGGTAGTGGCCCAGAAGAGCTCAGAGTCGCGGTCTGGGCTCACGTCGAAGGTACCCGTAGGGGTGGCGAGCTTCACGGAGGGGACATGGTTGCAAAAGCTCCCGTTGACGTGGTGGTTCTTGCCGTGGACGTCGGCCGCCACGGCGCCGCCGATGCTCACCATCGAAGTCCCGGGTGACACCGGGATGAACCATCCTGACCCGAGCCCCACGCGTAGCAGTGAGTCCAGGCTGACCCCCGCGCCGACCTCCACTACGCCACTGTTTGGATCGATCTGCCCGATCGAGTCGAGCGAGCCGGTGCCTATGACTACCCCACCCGCGCACTGGGCGGCATCGCCGTAGCTCCGGCCCAAGCCGCGGGCGATCAGGTGTGGGTTGGAACCGAAATGTGCTCGGGCTACGTCAAAGATGTCATCGGGCCCCGGAGCCGTGATGAGTGTCGCGCGAGATCGGCTTGTTCGGCCCCAGCCAGTCAGGAGGCGGGATTCTGCCTCGAGCCGCGCGAGCGATCGGACTGCGGTTTGGCCCGGGTTGGGTTTTTTGGGTCTTCTGGCTACCGCGGGCTCAGGCATAGATGCCGACAAGAAAGAAGAGGAGCCAGAAGGCTCCAAAGACTTGCAGCCACCGATCTTTCAGCG
Source organism: Acidimicrobiales bacterium (assembly GCA_050743805.1). GTDB lineage: Bacteria > Actinomycetota > Acidimicrobiia > Acidimicrobiales > RAAP-2 > Palsa-461. The sequence continues at coordinate 5,008 of JBOGFX010000193.1, read as the reverse complement.
CCAGCTCCTCGGGAGCCGAACCGCCACCCGCATCGAGGATCCTCAACACGTGGAGAACGGCGATCACGAAGGGCACGACCGTCAGCTGGATCCAAACGATGTTGTGGCCCGGGTGAGTCGCTCCCAGCCCGGTGCGGTCGAAGGCCCAGAGGCAATAGGTAGTGACCGAGGCCGTGGCCGTGAGAACCAGTGCGGACTTCAAGAAGCTCGTCGTGTACTGCCCTAGCACCGCACGGTGCATCTCACGCGACGTCCCCAGCTGCGAGTGCTCCGCGAGTCTTTTGCCGATGACTATGAAAAGTGCGGAGAAAGAGATCACGGCCAGGAACCAGTCCGACAGTGGAATGGAAGCTGCCACGCCTCCAGCGATCGCTCGGAGCACGAAACCCGACGCGACCGACGCCAGTTCGACCACGGGCAGGTACTTCACCCAGATGCTGTAAGCGGCGCTGACGGCCGCGTACAGTGCCATCACCAACAGAAGGCGCCACCCGGCGAGCAGCCACGCACCGACGAGGCCAGCGACCAGGAGCGTCGCGCCGAGGCTCAGTGCAGGGATCACACCCACTGCCCCCGAAGCGATCGGACGGCGTTGCTTTTGGGGATGGAGACGGTCGGCCTCTACGTCCATGACGTCGTTCAGCAGATAGAGCCCCGACGCGACCCCAGCGAAGATCGCGAAGGCTCCGATCGCCTGCCCTGCGGTTCCAGCATGTCCGAGGGTGCCCGCTGCCGCCGGCGCAACGAAGACCAGCACGTTCTTCGTCCATTGCCGTGGTCGGAGAGACCGCCAGAGCCCTTTGGGCGTGGACCCTCGGTCCTCGAGAGCATCTGCAACGGCAGGGACCGGCGGTTGCGAGGAGTCAACCAAGCGCGGTGCGGCGCGGCGGAGCACGGGAAAAGGTTAGTGACCGGGTGGGGGGTCGTAGGTCAACGGCTCCCTTTGGCCGCTCGTTTTCTCTTGACGGGCTGAGGTAGGCCTCGCAAAGGTCGTGGAGAGGCGTCCAGCACCAGAGGGCCCGCGGCCCGATGGCATCCCGGGTTAAATGCGTGGTAGGACGGTCGAGCGGCCTACCGAGCGAGGTGTGAGCAATGAGCGACGTGCATGCGATGGATCCGACCTTCTACCGCTCCGCTTCCGAGGCGGCCGCGGCGCCACGAGAGAGCCTCGCCTACCTGGTCGCCTTCGATCGTGCGGGGAAGCTCCCTGATGCCTTGTGCGTTCTCGACGTCGATGAGGGCTCGCCAGACTACGGAAAGGTTGTCGGGTGGAGCGAGCTTCCCTCGGTGGGCGATGAGCTGCATCACTTCGGCTGGAACGCCTGTTCGAGCGCACTCGCGCACGCAGGCCACGACATGGGACCCGACGGGCTGCAACGCAGGTACCTCCTCTTGCCGGGCCTGCGCAGCTCCCGGATCACCGTCTTTGACACACAGCCCGACCCACGGGCTCCCCGTCTTCACAAGGTCATAGAAGCAGACGAGCTCGCCAAGGCGGGCTACTCGCGGCCGCACACTCTGCACTGTGGCCCCGACGGGATCTTCCTCACCTGCCTGGGTGGCGCGAACGGTGACGAGGGCCCAGGCGGTATCGCTCTGTTGGACCACAACACCTTCGACGTCCTAGGCGCTTGGGAGACCGACCGAGGCCCTCAGTTTCTCGCCTACGACGCATGGTGGCATCTCAACCAGAACACGCTCATTACGAGCGAGTGGGGCACTCCCTCGATGATCGAAGACGGTGTTGTGCCCGAACTATTGCTCGGCGGCAAGTACGGTCACTGCGTTCATTTTTGGGACCTCTCGAGGGGCAAGCATCTCCAGAGCGTTGATCTGGGGGCGGAACAGCAGATGACCTTGGAGCTCCGGCCCTCGCACGACCCAGATGCCACCTGGGGTTTTGTGGGAGTCGTTGTTTCGACTGCAGACCTGTCGGCGTCGATCTGGCGCTGGCGCAGACACCAGGGGGAATGGAAGGTCGACAAGGTGATCACCATCCCTGCCGAGCCTGCGGACACGGCTGACCTACCGCCTGCGTTGGCGCCCTTTGGAGCAGTTCCTCCGCTCGTCACCGACATCGACCTTTCCGTCGACGACAGGATGCTCTATGTGTCTTGCTGGGGCACCGGCGAGCTCAAGCAGTACGACGTCTCGAATCCGGCTGAGCCGCGCGAGGTCGGGTCGATCCAGCTGGGAGGCATCGTGCGGCGTTCCGGGCATCCGGGCGCGCCTGGCGAGCGTCTCGCAGGCGGTCCGCAGATGGTCGAGGTCAGTCGTGACGGACGACGCATATACGTTACCAACTCTCTCTACGGGTCCTGGGACGATCAGTTCTATCCGGCGGGGGTGGGGAGCTGGGTCGCCAAGATCGATACGGACCCCGGCCGAGGTGGGATGAGAGTCGACGAACGGTTCTTTCCCCGCGGCGACGTGTTCAAGGGCCGGCGGGTTCACCAGGTGCGATTGCAGGGCGGCGACGCCTCGTCGGACTCTTACTGCTATCGCTGAACATTTGCGTTGCTCCACCGGCAGCGGCTGCGGCTGGCGATCCGGGATCACGTCATCGTTCGGCGTGGCACTTCGTTCGCGCCCGTCGGTCAAGAGCGTGGAGGTCCCGTGCACAGCCGACCAAGCGACGAACTGCGCTCCCCGCCGCGACGAGGGCGGAACCGGCCCGGTGGTGGCCAGTTCGTCTTCGCCACTCCCTCCACGGCAGCGAAGGCCCCGGCGAGTCCCGGCTGTTGCGATACTGGTCAAGGTCCTAGCGAGATCGAAGCCGTTCATGAAGGAGGCCGAGACGGGTCGTTGTGTGATCTGCCGATCGACCAGCGCGACGCTGCCGTCGAACGCGTGATAGGCGCCGTGGCGTTCTAGGCGGTCACCTCCGGTGGCCAGGTCGAGCCCCCGGCGGCATGGTCGGTGTCAAAAGCGGGGACCCGACGGAGCTAGCTCGCCGGAGGGGCCAGGGTTCTCGAATGGACGCGAATGGCGATCGCGACTCCAGCGACGCTCGCGAGCAGTGCCTTTTCGCCGGGCCCGAGGTTGCCTCCGGCTGAAATGGTGATCCTCGTGTGGGGCCCGATGCTCGCGGCAAGGCTGGTCCCATCGGGCGAGTCAACCTTGACCTCGGAGCCGGACACGCTCTCGATGGTGCCGCGGGCAAAAGCCACCGTCTGGTAGCCGGTCTTGGTTTTTACCGAAATGGTCCCGTCGACAATGCGACGCAGAACTGGCAGGGCGCTCAACTTCGCTGGGCGCGCGCTCGACGCGGCAGCGCCAGACGCCGCCTCGAGCCCCGCCGCCAAGCCCCCGGAAATGGCCAGGCAAACCGAAATCACGCTTATTCGCAAGCCGGTTCTCTTGGCCATCGTCATCTGCCACCCACGTTGTGATTGGTCACACCTCCATTGGACCAGCGCTCGTTGATGGAGCCGTTAGGAAGGTGTGAGGATTAGATGAGGATTTTGCCATCTGCAGGGCGACCGTCATTCGGGTGCCACCTGAATCTGTTGTCGGGGACTCGGCTCGGATGGTGCCCCCCATGGCGGCGGCCAGCTCTGAAGCGATGGCAAGCCCCAAGCCCGATCCCGCTGGCCGACCAGGGAAGGGTCTGCGCTCTGAGGTGTAATGGCGCTCGAAGATCCCATGGATATCCCTTGCCGCGATGCCGGGTCCGTCATCCTCCACCGTGATGAGACCCTGGACGTCGGTCGGCAGGCACCCGAGCCGGATCGTGGAGCCGGCGTAGCGGACAGCGTTCTCCACGAGGTTCGTGAGGATTTGGCCCAGCCGGTCGGGATCTGCGGTGGCGATCGCCGGGCGCTGCGGAAGGGCCAGCTCGAGGTGGAGCCCGGATCCCGATACCAGGGGCCTCATCTCCTCGGAGACCTCCTCAAGGACCTCGCACACGTCGATCTCTCGGATATCGAAGGAGAAGGTACGCGCGTCTAGCTTCGCGAGCTCCGAAAGGTCCCCCACGAGGCGCTCCAACCGACGGCTCTCGTTCACGATGACACCCGCAGCGACATCTGGGGCGATCGCGCCGTCGACGGCCGCTTCTGCATAGCCCCGAATGGAGGTGAGTGGGGTGCGCAGTTCGTGAGACACTGAAAGCAGGAACTGGCGTTGGGCGCTCGCCGCACGGTTCAGGCCATCGGCCATGACGTCGATCGATTTGCCAAGAGATGAGAGCTCCGGCAGCTCCCCGTCCAGCGCGCCAACCCTTGCCCGAAGGTCTCCCGCTGCGATGCGCCTCGTAGCCTCCACCGCTCGGCGCAACGGTCGGGTGATCTGGTGGGAGAGTGTGAAGGCGACGACGAGCGCGAACACGATTAGTGCCCCCGCCAGCAGGTAGAAGTCGTCCGAGAGCTTGGTAGGCGCAATGGGGCGTGTGATCACGAGCAGATAGCGCGGGGCTCGGATCAAGGTGGGCGTCACCATCACGAGCTGCAAGCTCTTGGCCGCCCAGGCCATCGGACCGGTCGAGCCCGCTACGGCGTAGCCGGTGCCCTGTGGGCCCGAGGCGGCGAGCGATCCCAGGACGCTGTCGGGGACCCCGGGTGGAGGGCCTGCGGTGACCTTTCCATGATTCACGGGAACGAACCTCGCGTCGCTGAGGCTGGCCGACAACTTGATCGCATTGCGGATGGATGTCAGCTCTCCTCGCCCGCTGATCGTGAGGACTCCGTCTTCGCTCCCACCGAAACGCTGCACGCTTGCCAGCAATTCACCGACGGTGCTGGTACGCGCCGATTGCCGAGCGATCAGCCAGCTGCCGGTCCCGGCGGCCAGGATGATCACAAGTGCGGTGCCCACGATCACCAGGGTCAAGCGTTTGCGCATGACGGCTCCGATCTGGCCAGTACAGGCATGGTCCAGCACCTAGATGACCAATTCCAAGGGGTCGTCAGTGATCGTAGGCAACGAGGGAGCGCAGAACGGGTCGACCGCTGTGATCGTTGTGCCAAATGGCAGCCGTGAGGGCCAAGAGGCGCTGCAGCACTCGGGT
>JBOGFX010000192.1:0-13896 GCA_050743805.1 Acidimicrobiales bacterium | reverse complement strand
CCCGAAACGTCTCTCGTGATCGAGGGGTTCTCGCTCCTGCGGGCGATCTTGTCGATCTCGTCGACCTAGATGATCCCAGTCTCTGCCCTCTTCACGTCGTAATCGGCCGCCTGGATGAGCTTCAGGAGGATGTTCTCGACGTCCTCACCGACATAACCCGCCTCCGTCAGCGCGGTCGCGTCCGCGATCGCGAACGGCACGTTGAGCATCCGAGCCAACGTCTGAGCAAGGTGGGTCTTGCCGCAGCCGGTCGGGCCCATGAGCAAGATGTTCGACTTTGCGAGCTCCACGCCCTCCTCGGGCGTCGGGCTGGCCTGCACCCTCTTGTAGTGGTTGTAGACCGCAACAGAGAGGATCTTCTTCGCGTACTCCTGGCCGACGACGTAATCGTTCAGGAAATCGAAGATCTGTCGCGGCTTTGGAAGATCCTCGAAGTTGAGCTGAGTCGACTCCGTGAGCTCTTCGGCGATGATGTCGTTGCAGAGGTCGATGCACTCGTCACAGATGTACACACCCGGCCCCGCGATGAGCTTCTTGACTTGCTTCTGCGATTTACCGCAGAAGCTGCACTTGACCAGGTCGCCACCATCTCCGAACTTCGCCACGCCTACTCCCCTCCTGGCTCCAATGCCGATCCAGCCGGTGCCTTACGCTGCACCGACCGCTTCGAGCGGAGCGGCTTCTCTTGCGCTGATTACCTCGTCGATGACCCCATAGAGGACCGCTTCGTCGGCAGTCATCACGAAGTCACGGTCCGTGTCCTTGGCCACCTTCTCGAGGCTCTGACCAGTGTCGTTTGCAAGCATCCCGTTCAACAGATCACGCATCCGCAGGATCTCTCGCGCCTGTAGCTCGATATCGCTGGCTTGACCTTCGGCGCCTCCCCAAGGTTGATGGAGAAGGATCCTCGCATGAGGGAGTGCGAAGCGCTTCGACTTGGCCCCAGCAGCAAGCAGGACCGCGGCCGCGGAGGCTGCTTGGCCGAAACAGAAGGTTGACACGTCGGGCTTCAGGAACTTCATCGTGTCGTAGATCGCGAACAGAGCGGTTATGTCTCCGCCTGGCGAGTTGATGTACAGGTGGATGTCTTTGTCTGGCTCTTCGGACTCGAGGAACAGAAGCTGCGCACACACCAGGTTCGCCACGGTGTCGTCGATCGGGGTGCCAAGAAACACGATTCGTTCCTTCAACAGGCGCGAGTAGAGGTCATACGCGCGCTCTCCGCGGTTGGACGATTCCACGACGGTCGGAACTAGATAGTCGTTGTAGCGCATCCGGCCCCTCGTTCCCTTCATCAGGACCCCTCTCCTGAGACCTCGGCGGCCCGGTCATCACGCTCCGTGTCCATCGAAACCTCCGAATCTTCAGCGCGCCCGTTTGGCTCGCTCTCGCGCAACTCGTCTCGCGAAGCCGGCTTGCCCTGCTCATCAACGAGTTGCACGCGATCGAGCAGCCAAACAAGCGCCTTGGACTTCCTCTGCTCCGAGCGTACCTCGCTCATGCGCCCGCTGGTGTCCAAGCGCCTCCGCAGTTCTCCAGGGGCCATTTCCAGCTGCTCGGCACTTCGAATGACGCGTGCGTCGATCTCGGCATCATCCACTTCGATATTCTCTTTGTGGGCCACGGCCCTCAATCCAAGATCGGTCTTCACGCCTCGCAACGCGTCCCTCCTCATCTCGGCGAGAAGGGCATCGACGTCCTGCCCGGTGATCTCGATGAAGCGGTCCATGGAGATCCCTTGTGCCTCAAGACGATGGCCCAGCTCATGCACCAGCCGGTTGAGCTCATCTTGCACGAGGACCTCGGGCACCTCCTCGTCTTCAACCAAGCCAGCGAGCGCGTCCAAAGTGTTGGACCGCCAGGCGAGCTGAGCGCTCAGCAGATGCGAGCTGCGCAACCTCTCGGAGATGTCGGAGCGCAGCTCGACGAGTGTTGCGAACTCGGTGCTCTCCGACACCCACTGGTCGGTTGGCTCTGGCAGCCGTTTCTCCTTCACTTCCTTGACCAGCACTGAAAACGAAAGCTCGTCTTTGTGCGAGGAGGGCCGGGCGACAAAGCTCAGGACATCACCGAGCGCAGACCCTCGCAGGCGCGAGTCGAGCTCGGCAACGACCGCCCCCGAGCCCACCTCGTAGACAAAATCGTCGACGCCGATCACCTCGGTTCCGTCAGGGGCCTTCGCATGCAGGTTGATCGTCAGATTGTCGGTATCTCTGGCCTCCCTTTGGACCGCGACGAGCTCCCCGTCGTTCTCGCGGAGCCGTTCGAGCTGGGCATCGATCTGCTCCTCGGTGACCCCGAGTGGCGGGATCGTGACCTGCAATCCTGCATAACCGGGCACCGCAACGAGGGGTCGCACCTGGACGAGTGCATCGAATTCGACCGCTCCGCCATCGCCGCCGCTTTTGAGATCGATGTCCGGCGGAGCGATGGGGTCGAGCTCGGCCTGGGCCACCGCCAGCGCGTAGAAGTCGGGCAGGGCGTCGCGCAGGGCCTCGTCACGGAGGCCAGCAGAGCCCCCGAGCCGCGCCTCGAGCACCTGCCGGGGAACCTTTCCGGGGCGAAATCCGCGCACCCGCACCTCTCGGGAGAGCTTGCGCACCGTCTGCTCCAGAGCGCGATCCATTTCCGAGGCATCGATCTGGACGGAGAGGCGGACCTTGGAGCCCTCCACGGCTTCGGCGGTGGCACGCATGGCGGAGGTCACACCTTAGCTGCGGACCCCCGCCAAACAGGCGCTTCTCCAGTCGATGGGGGATCCGGGAGGCCCAGCTGGTTCCTCTTGGTGGATCGAGATGGCGTCTCGCACCCTGCCAAGGGATGCTGTTCCTGTCCACGGCTAATTTGTCCCGACCGTCAGTGCGTTGTGACGGCGGAAGGCCGGCCCCTCGAAGATCCACTCCAAGAGACGAGCGTGGGGGATCCCCCTCCTCGCCACACCCTGCAACTAGTTTCGTCGCGTCTCCGACCTGGGACATCAGGTAACAGGGGGAACGAGGAGGAGTCGCAATGGCCTCATATGAGGGGTACTGCGTCAAATGCCGGGAGAAGCGGACGTTCGACGGTCATGAGGTCGACCTCGCCAACGGCAGGCGCGCCGCCCAGGGCACCTGCCCCACGTGCGGCACCAAAATGAACCGCATCCTCGGCAAGAAGGCCTAAGCAAGCCAAACGGGACCGCATCGATGGCCGCACGTCCCTTGGCCCTCGTTCAGTTGAGCTTGGTCGGGGAGGGGGGACTCGAACCCCCGGCCTCCTGCCCCCAAAGCAGGCGCGCTACCTACTGCGCTACTCCCCGGCTGCCGAGCGTCTCGCGTGAGGCCTTGATCGACCACCGCTTCGGATCGCCCCGTGAGCGGCCCCGGTAGCCGAACGAGGTGCGCCCACTGACGTCGGTCGAGTCTATGCAACGGTCGTCGGACGGTAGCGAACAGCAGCAACCCTTCATGTGCTGAGAAAACAGTTTGAGGGCCTGCGAACGGGCTCGGACCGCCGTGCTTGGTTCCTTTGACCGAATCGGGAACCCGGGCCCCTAGAACTGGGGTTCTAGAGCCTTCACCTCATCGCTGTCCAAGGTTGACAGAATCGTCTCGGCCAATCGCTTCGCGGAGGCCGCGTCGAGCTCGACCGAAACGCGCCGACCGGGGTCTGCTCCTTTCCCAGCCCTGAAGTCGATGCACAGTGCGTGCTCCGCGGAAGCCTGCTGAGGATGGTCGAAGTAAACCACGGCTTGGTCGAGACGAAACCATCCGGTTGCTCCGAGGCCGGCGCCTGACACCGGTTCGGTGGCTGTGAGGTAGGTGCACATTTCAAGCCTGTAGGTGACGAGCGAAGAAGTCCCAGATCAGCTCCCAGCCTTCGCGCGCCGCTTCGGCCCTGTAGCTCGGTCTCTCCACCCAGAAGAACGCGTGACCTGCGTCCTCCAAGGTATGGAACTCGTAGTTCTTCGAATGTCGCTTGAGCTCTTCCGCGGTGCGCAAGACCTGCTCAGGGTCGGGGTTGGCGTCATGTGCGCCGAAGAGCCCGAGAAGCGGGCAGGCCATGTCAGCCGTCATGTCGATCACCGCGACGGGCCTTTCCGGCGTGAGCTGCTCGGCAGAGGCAATCACGCCCCCGCCGTAGCAATCGACGGCCGCGTCGAGGTCCAATCTGCACGCGCCCATGTAGCTCTGACGTCCGCCAGAGCAATAGCCGATGACTCCGACCCTGCCGTTTGCCCCTGGCTGCGACCTCAGGTGATCGATCGCTCCGGCTAGGTCATCGAGGCATTGGGAATCGGGGACGCCCCCAGCGGCGCGAGCTGCCGCCGCCGCATCGGATGGGTCGCCTCCAGGAGCGTACCTGTGGAACAGGTTTGGCACCAGGGCTGCGTACCCCTGGGCCGCGAAACGACGAGCTATCTCTTTGGTCGCGGGGTCGTAACCGGGCATGTGATGGATGACAACCACGCTCCCGTGGCCCTCCACGCCAACCGGCGCCGCGTGATACGCCTCGATCTGATCCTTTGCCCTGGAGGTGAGCTCGATGGTGCCCGCCTCCATTCTGTCCTCGGTCATCGCAACCCTTCCTTGTCTAACAAAGCGGCCAGTGCCTCGAGGTGGCCGGGCCAAAGCCTCGCGGCCAGGGCCCCTCGGGGCAAACCGCTTCTTGAGCGGTTGCCGGCTGCCCGGAGGCATCGGCCGGTTGGGCGCCCGCCCAGTCTGTGGGCACAACGGATCACCGAACGTCTAGCCCTGCTGCCAGTCCCTCAGCGCAACGTCGAGGTGTGTCTCTTCACCCCCATCGATCACCAGGAGCAGTGCTCGCGAATGAGGCAGCGCACCGCGCCAGTGCCACTCGCCAGCCTGCACCACAGCCGTCTCACCGGCCCCCAGCACGGCTCGGCTCTCACCATCGGCCGCGACGGCCTCGCCCTCGATGACGTGGAGCAACAAGGTCGACGCCGATCGGTGAGGTCTGGTGCGGGCGGCCACTCCGAAATGCTCCACCACTCCCCGGTACCGGTCGAGTCGTCCCGTGAGAACTCGGGCCTTGACCTCCCCCACGTAGAGCCGCTGGGCCGAGGTCTCCATCGCCTCGAGGTCCAAGCGTGCCACCAGCCTCATCGATTCCTCCGTGTCCGAGCCGCGCAACCAACCACAGAAGGATCGGTCGGCCTAAAGACCGCCGGATGTCCCTGTCGCAAGCAGAGCTCAGGTCACCAGATGGCTCTTTCAGTTTTCTGCAAATCTTTGACGGGCAACGTTCTGGAGGCGCAATCTCCCTTGCGCGATGAGGCGACCATCTTGATGGTCCGTTATGTCCACCGACCACAGCTGCTGAACCCTGCCTACAAAAACTGGGGTCGCGCGCGCATCGAGCCGACCGTGCGAGATCGGCCTGAGAAAGTCCGTCGAGTTGTGCGTGCCCACAACGATCATGTCCGGACTGTTCAACGATGCTGACGCACCGAGCGAGCAAACCCACTCGACCAGCGTGGACAGGACCCCGCCGTGAACGACGCCGAAAGGAGTGTGGTGAACCTCAGAAACGTCGAGGTGCGCGAGCACCGCGTCCGCTCCGACGTGGTCGACTTGGAGGCCGAGGGCTCCGAGCCAGGATCCCGGCCCCCCGCCGTCTCGCCAAGCGGTCACGACCAGGGAGGCTCCGCAGACCCCGAGACCAGGTGGACGCGCCAACCCCTTCGCATCGAAGATGTCCGGAAGTGTCCTACCAACTGATCCCCTATCCGCCAGCATCGTTCAGATGAACGGGTTTTCGGCCGTCCTTACGACGGGCATCTACTGTCGCCCGGGCTGCAGTGCCCGACCAAATCCCTCCAATGTTCGGAGCTACCCGAATGCGGCGGCAGCGGAGGCCGCGGGCTACCGCGCATGTCTTCGCTGCCGACCCTACCGGAGCGAGCCGCCCCTCAGCATCGACGCACCCGAGCTTGTCTGTCGTGCGGTCCGATTGGTCGTCAACGGCTGCTTGGACGAGCACACAGAAGACGACCTCGGCGAGCGCCTCGGGGTCTCGTCCCGGCATCTGAGGCGGCTCTTCGAGCTCCATCTCGGAGTGACGCCGGCCCATCTCGCACGGTCGAGGCGCGCACATTTCGCGCGGCGCCTGCTAGACGACACTGACCTAAGCCTGACCCAGGTCGCCTATGCCGCTGGCTTCGGGAGCGTTCGTCAGTTCAACAGGGTGCTCCAGGATGTCTTTCGGTCGGCGCCCGGAGCACTCCGAGCTCGGCGGCGCTCCACCGACAGGCTGGTGGCGGATGGCGGCCTACCCCTGCGCCTGCCCTTCTCCCCACCCCTTGACTGGGACGAGATGCTCGGTTACTTCGCGTCCAGAGCGATTCCCGGCGTCGAGGAGGTAAAGGGCAACACGTACCGCAGGACCGTCCTCATAGAAGGACACCCTGGCGTCATCGAGCTGCGCCCGGGGGACGACGAGCACCTCTTGCTCGTGGCCCACCTGCCCCACTGGGAGGGCCTGATCCACGTGGTGCAGCGGGCGCGCCGGATCTTCGGGCTCGACACGGACCTAGACGCGGCGAGATCCGCTCTCGCGGGTGATCCGCACATCGGGCCCCTGCTCGCCAAGCGCCCGGGCCTCAGGACGCCCGGCACGTGGGACCCCTTCGAGACCGCCGTCCGAGCCATATGCGGCCAGATGGTGAGCGTGCCGGCGGCGAACACCATCGTCCGCCGGATCGTCGAGCGTCACGGGTCCGCCGTAGGCGGCCTCGAGGCGATCGGCCTCACGACCACCTTCCCCACCGCGCAGGTGTTAGCAAGTGCGGATCTCGTCGGCACTGGATTGAGCCCCCTGCGCATAGACGCGCTTCGGCGCTTCGCGCTTGCGGTCCATCAGGGCGAGCTCCTCCTCGACGGCTCGTTGCCCTTGGACGCCCAGGTAAAGGCCATCGCAGCGCTACGGGGCCTCGGACCCTGGAGTGCCAACTACCTGGCGCTGCGGATCGGCCACGGTGACGCCTTTCCGGCGGCGGACCTGGGGATCCGCCGGGCGCTGGAACGGCTCGCGGGAAGAGAGCTCTCGACCCGCGAGGTCCTTGTCACCGCCGACGCCTGGAGACCCTGGCGGGCGTTTGCCGCAACCCACCTGTGGTTCGAGCTCGCCGGCTCCAACGCGCCGTTGCCCTGACTGGCGCCAGCGCGCTGCCCTACCTAGCCTGCAGTTCGTGACGGAGTCTGCCCCGTCCTGGGCGCGTCGTGAGCCTCGCGGGGCCCGTGGTGGGGGGCGAGGCCCGACAGTCGGCCTGTTCTGGACGAACTTCGGTAGGTGAGCTGGGCGACCGCGCTCGGCGGGGGAACCCCTGAGCCTTGGCTCTACGCTTTCACCCTCGGTCTCGTCGCAGCCGTCAATCCGTGTGGCCTCCCGCTACTTCCCGCGTACCTCTCGTTCTTCGTGGGCAGCGACAATCGAGGCCGTGAGCGGCGCAATTTGCGTGGGATCCTCTGCGGGACGTGCGTGACGGTTGGTTTTCTCCTGGTCTTCGGGCTGCTTGGCTTGTTGTTTGAGGCCGGAATCGATGTGGTCTTGAGCTGGGTTCCCTGGGCGATGATCCCCATCGGAGCCGCCATGGCAGTTCTCGGGCTCCTGGCGGTTCTCGGCAAGCCCATTCGGCCATTCTTGGCCTCACCGCGATGGGGTTCGGGCCAAAGCGTGGGGCGCATGGTCGGCTTCGGAGTCACCTACGCGATTGGCTCGCTCACCTGCGCATTGCCGCTCTTCCTGGCCGCGGTGGCCTCCTCCTTCGTCCGCCGGGGCTTCGCCGAAGGAATCTGGACCTTCGTTGCCTACGCGCTAGGGATGAGCCTTTTCCTCATGGTCGCTGGCCTTGTCGTGGCAAATGCCGGCGCCCCGCCGCTTCGACGCCTCGCTGCGCTGAGCCGTGCCGTGCCGAGGCTCGCGGGCGGGGTGCTCTGTTTGGTCGGCTGCTACCTGGTCCTTTACTGGGGCAGCTATGCCGCGAACCCATCTGCGGCACCAGAACCGGTGGCTTCCGTCGAGCACCTCGCAGATGTCGTCACTGCCTGGCTGAGCCGGTCGCCGACCCTCGTGGGCATCGCTCTGGCCGCGATAGTGGTGACCGTGATCCTTGCCGGAGCGGCCGGTCAAAGAAGGAGGCTCTCGGTCCGCGAGGACCTGGGTGCCGCAAAGCTTCCCGAGTCCGGGAGTGTCAGAGCTCGTGGCTGAGGCGACCTCACTCAGGGAGCCGGTGGCGCCTCCGCAGCACGGGGGGTCCCGGCAAAGCGGCGCCCGAACGCTCGTCGTCGGCAGCGCCATCGCCTTCGTCCTCTTGGCCGCCGGACTGGCCGGCTGGCTGGTCAGCTCATCTTCGAGTCCCGGCCCCGAGGTAGCCCCGGGTATCTCGCCCCAAGCTGCCTACCTTCTCAGGCTCGACGTCTTCGGAACGAACGCGCGACCCAAAGCACCGAACTTCGCGCTCACAGACCAAAGCGGGCGGACCGTGTCGCTATCTGCATTCCGCGGGCGCAGTGTGGTGCTGTCCTTCAACGACGACAGATGCACCGATATATGCACGTTGCTCGCCCAAGATGTCGTGGCGGCGAGCAGGGACCTGGGAACCGCCTCCAAGCAGGTCGAGTTTGTCGCGATCAACGTGAACCCCTATTACCCCTCGGTCGCCGCAGTCTCTGCGTGGAGCAACGACCACGGGCTCGGTCACCTCGGAGGCTGGAACTTTCTTACGGGTTCCCCCGATCAGCTGAGGCGAGTGTGGGGGTCCTATGGCGTCCAGGTTGTCGAAGATCCCTCCGCACAAACCGTCGACCACTCGACCGAGCTCTTCTTCATCGGCCCAAACGGCAGGGAGGCAGCACTCGGTTCCTACGGCTCGGCGGCAGCCGACACCACGGTGTTCGCCCACACGATGGCTGAGATGGCCAACGACCTCCTACCACGGTCCCTCAGCACCCAGGTGGGTGGGCCCAGCTATCAGACTTCGAACGGCGAGGCGAGCATCGGCTCGCTCGAACCCGGCTTCTCGCTCCCGATGCTGGGCAACCCCAAGGTGAGGCTGTCCTCGGCCGATCTCCGCGGTCATTACACGGTTCTGAACTTCTGGTCGACCTCGTGCTCGGCCTGCGTCAACGAGTTGCCGGCGCTCGAAAGCACGGCCAGGCAACTGCGCGGCGAGGTCCGGGTGGTGGGAGTTGACGTGGGTGAGAACCGCAGCTCAGCCGAAGCCTTCGTCAGAAGGGCCGGCGTCACCTATGACCTCGTGTCGGACCCCTCCGGGGATCTGGCCGCCTCATACGGGGTAACCGGATTGCCCACGACTGCGATCATCGCACCCCGTGGGACCGTGGAGGTCGTTCATCCTGGTTCCTTCGGCACAGAGGCCCTTGAGTACGTGGTGAAGAACCTCGTCGACGGCTCGCAATGATGCTGACCACGGCGCTGTCGCCGAACATCTCGCTTCACACCCTTACCCACGCGTGGCAGACCGGCGACGCAGATCTCCTCACCCTGAGCATCGAGATCTGCGCGGCGATCCTGTACCTCGCTGGGGTTTGGCGCTTAGCCCGAAAGGGTCGACGATGGTCTGCATGGCGCAGCGCGTCGTTCATTGCAGCGGTGGCCAGCTTGGTGGTCGCGCTGCAGTCTGGGCTAGCCCACTACGACGACACCAACTTCAGCGCTCATGTGATCCAACACATGATCCTCATGTACCTGGCGCCCATCCTGTTGGCTCTGAGCGCACCAACGACGCTCGCGCTCCAGGCTTCCAAGCGCCGAACCCAGGAGGTGATCCTCAAGGTTCTCCACTGCCGTGCGGTCGGCTTCATCAGCCATCCAATCGTGGCCGCAACCGTCGCGTTCGTGTCGATGATCGCGTACTACCTGACACCTCTTTACGTCCTCTCATTGGAGCACCCCGTGCTCCATGCCTCGAGCCACGTGTTCTTCCTCCTGTCGGGATGCGTCTTCTGGTGGATCATCGTGGGCAAGGACCCTCAACGATGGAGGCTTTCTTTCCCCGCGAAGCTCGGGCTTCTGGCAGCGGGAATTCCGGTCACGGCGATTCTGGGCCTAGCTCTGAGCCAGGCACGAACTTCGATCGCTCCCCACTTCCACACCGCCGCAGACACGAGAGCCGGTGGATCGATTCTGTGGGTGATCGGCGAGCTTGTGATGCTCGTGGCGATGGGCCTCCTGCTCTTCCAGTGGATGAGGGTCGACGAGAGAGAGGCCGTCAGGGCGGATCGCCGGGCGGAGCTGGCCGAGGGGGCGTCGGCCGAACGACCGGTCCCTGCATCCCGAGACTGACGGTCAGCCCTGCACCACGCTGGAGGTCTCCAGGGCCGCGCCCTGACGGCACGTACCGCAAAGGTAGGACCCCGAGACGATCATCGTCGGTCCGTGACCGCCGCACGACCCGCAGCGGTGCCCAAAATAGATCAGCCGATCGGTCTCGGGCTGCGGCTTTACCAGCGCGTTGAGCCGCTGTTGGACGCCGGCCGTAAGGCGCCACTCCCCCCCTGCACCTCCGATCCGTTCGACCAGCCCGAAGGACATGAGGGTGCGCAGCATCGGGTCAAACCTCGTGACCTTGATGTCCTCGGGCTCGGCCGGGTGCGAAGTCAACTGGCTCACTCGATCTCCGATCACCCCCGCACGCGTCGTGGTCCGGTCTACCATCCCCAACTCCGCGATCGTACGCGGGCCGGAACCGTCCGGCCTTGACCGAGGCAAGCCGGACCATGCGCGGTGGTCTCCGCTGCGCGGAGGGACCGTGCTCGCCGGGTGAGCCTCAGTAGGCCAGGGAGTGGAAATGAGCGAGGATCTCGGCACCGTTCTTCTTCTTGGAACACCACCGCTCAACCTCGGCATCGACAGCCTCGCGCGCTCGCTGCCGCCCTATGCCCGTGCTCTTCTTGAGCAACGTGGTCCAAGGGGTGCCAACCAGCTCGGCACCGGGTTGCATGGCATCGGTCTGACCCACCCAGGTCCGAGCCGTCAGCTCGCTCAAGGCTGTCTGGAGGGAAGCGACATGCGGCGACTCGTCCGAGCGGATGTAGCCGACGATTCGGCCGGCCATCCCGTCGCCCGCGACAAGGTCCGAGTCCGAGAGCCAGTCCTGCGCCCATTCGAACGCGCGGTATGCAGAAACCTCGATCAACAGAACCCGGATCATGAGCGAGACCATGAACTCGAGCTCGGGATCGACATCTGGAGGCAGGAGACGCTCTGCGACCGTCGGGTCCCGGGCCTGGCAAGAAAGACCGAGGCGGCCGAGAGGTTCCTCTAGCTCGACAGTTGCCACGGTCGGCGCGAAGGCTAAGTCGCGGGCGATGAACCACATGTCTTTGTGCCCGGCCTGCTCGTGGTAGCCGGCTTCGTCACGTGCATGAGCTTCGAAAAGCCCACGCCCGAGATGGTCGATAGCGGTCCCCCTGACGTCCTCCGCGAAGAAACGCTGCAGGTCGGCCGGCTTGAGCAGACCGATGTTGGCTCCGAAGCCCTCGAGGGTTCCGATCCGGGTCGGTATGGCCGCTTGGGCTCAAGGGGTGATCGCGACAGCTCCTGACCAGGGGGTGTCGCGTGCCAGAGGCGTGAAGGGCCCTTGGGATCCATCGGAGCTCGACACCGCCATCGAGGCAGTGGTCCAGGGCGAGCCCTACAGCGTGGTCGAAGAGCGGACGGGTATCCCGGCGCCGACCATCCGCAACTATCTCCGTCGACGGGGCCTGGTGCGCAAGAGTCCGGCGCAAGGTGGCCGACCGAAGGTCGCGGACGGCAACGTCGCCATAGCGCTCAGAGCGGTCGCTGGTGGTGCCACTCAGCGCGCTGCAGCCAAGCTCGCCGGGATCTCACAATCCACCGTCTGGCGGCGCGCGCGTGGCCATGGTGTCGCCATGCCGAAAGCGCGCAAGCGACGGGATGGTTCGCTCAGCACCACCGAACGTGAGGAGATCCGAGTCGGGATCGAACTCGGCGAGACCGACACGGTGATCGCCGAACGTATCGGTCGGAGTCGCTCGACCATCTGGCGCGAGATCAAGGCCAACGGAGGACGCCGGTGCTACAGCGCGGTCACGGCCGAGGTGCGGGCCGCAGATGCCGCCCGCCGTCCCAAGACCTTCTGGACCGAGGACCGTCCCTGGCTCTGGGAAGAGGTCCAAGAGCTGCTGCGCACCAAGAAGTGGTCGCCCGAGCAGATCGCCCGCCGGCTGCGCAAAGACCACTCTGACCAGCCAGAGTGGTGGGTGTCCCACGAGGCGATCTACCAGGCCATCTTCGTCCAGGCCAAGGGCGAGCTGCGAAAGGAGCTCGCCTCGTGCCTGCGCTCTGGGCGCGCCCGGCGGCGCCCGCGTACGAGGACGTCTTCGGGCCGTGGCCAGATCGTCGGCATGGTCAACATCTCAGAACGTCCGCCCGATGTGGAGGACCGGGCCGTGCCGGGCCACTGGGAGGGCGACTTGATCGTGGGCGAGAGCGGCCAGAGCGCCGTCGCCACCCTGGTCGAGCGCACGACGCGGATGGGGATGCTGATCAAGCTCGAGAACAAGACCGCCGAACACGTGGCTGCAGTGGTGGCGCACAACGTCGTGCGGCTTCCCGAGCACTTGACCCGATCCCTCACCTGGGACCAGGGGAAGGAGATGGCTACCCACGCTGCCTTCAAGGTCGCCACCGGTGTCCCGGTGTACTTCTGCGACCCTCATTCACCGTGGCAGCGCGGCACCAACGAGAACTGGAACGGCCTCGTCCGCCAGTTCCTCCCGAAGGGCACCGATCTCTCGATCTACTCCCAGGCCGACCTCGACGCCATCGCCGCCTTGCTCAATGAGCGTCCGCGCAAGACCCTCGGATGGGATACTCCTGCGGAGCGATTCAACGAGCTTGTCGCGGTCACCGCTTGAATTCGCCCCCATTCGTTGCCTCACGTAGGAATCTCCGCGTGGGAGCACCCGCGACGTGGGCTACGCCATCACGATGGAGCTATCGATGAGCGCACGCCGGGCTGTCACCAACAAGCAGGCTCTCGCCTACAAGCGAGCCCCGAAGAGCGAGAAGACGAGGATCCTCGACCAGGTCACAGAGCTCACGGGCTGGCACCGGGACTACGCGCGGACGATGCTGCGCAACGCAGGCACGGTGCGAAAGGCGGTGCAGAGGCCACCGCGTTCGCCGACCTACGGCCCCGAGATCGTGGCCGCCCTGGCGGTCGTGTGGACACTCCTGCGCTGCCCGGCCGGCAAGCGGCTTGCTCCGATGCTCCCAAGTATCGTGGCGATGCTGCGCCGGGACGGCGAGCTCGCTGTCACCGACGCCGAGGCCGACCTGCTCTGTGCGATGAGCCCAGCGACCATCGACCGCCGACTCGCCGGCGAGCGGGCGCTGTTGGGGTTCCGGGGCCGGTCCCACACCAAGCCCGGTACCCTCCTCAAGTCCCAGATACCGGTCAGGACCTGGGCGGACTGGGACGACGTGGTGCCCGGCTTCATCGAGATCGACCTGGTCGGACACGAGGGCGGCAACTCGACCGGGGAGTTCTGCTTCACCCTCACCGCGACCGACATCTCGACGGGTTGGACGATCAACGCGTCGGTGAAGAACAAGGCCGCGATCTGGGTGTTCGAGGCTCTCGAGCACGTGATCGCCCGCTTCCCCTTCCCCATCATCGGCATCGACTCGGACATTCAAGATGTGTCCGCCCTCAGATCCACCACTCGTCCGGCCGGCGAGGTGAGGCTTTGAGGTGACCGGTGCCCGCTTGTCATCACTGTTGTCCGACCGGAGCGCGCTGCGACTCCTTGCCCGTTGGTAGTGAGGCGAGTGGGAGCACCACCGGGTGGGAACGTCCTGTTGGGAACTCGGTGACCGACCCTTGGTCGGATCCCTGTTGGTGAATGT
>JBOGFX010000191.1:0-19959 GCA_050743805.1 Acidimicrobiales bacterium | reverse complement strand
GTCTTGTTGCCTCGAACCCCCTGATTCCCTTGGCCGTCACGACAGAAGGAGCATGTTCCCTGGTGGATCAGCGCGAAAGTGTTGGTCCAATTCTCATAGACGTAGAAGTCGCCATCGTCGGCCCCATTTGCTTCTGGATCATCAGACGTCGCTGGGGCGCTCCCGTCGCCTCCGCCCCGAAGGAGATTCGCTACACCGCTCGTGGGCTTGAAACGTCGGCTTGTCTCGACGGCGACACCTTCATCGCCGGCCTCCAAGGCTCGCTCGTTTTCCCATCTTCGGGCTGGGTCATACCCGTGGTCGATCAGAAGACCGGTCACCTCTCGCTGGGCTCCACGCATGGACAGGGACTTGATGTCCAATGTGTCCGTCCGCTCATCCTCATAGACGACTCGCCCAACAACCTGGAGGTTCGACCGCGAGAGCCAAACCTCGACCGGTTGCGTCTTTGCTGCTCACCTTGTTGGGTGTTCGAACAATTATGGTCAGATATTGACCACCCATGGTGACTGTCGTCGCAAGCGCGAGACGGTCCCACTGCTCACCCAAGCCTCGAGCAGAAACCTTCACCCTGGCTCATCGGACGTTTCTGGCGACAGAAGGGTGGGATAGGGACCCAGCCGTGGAACAATGGCCGTCGGACACGAGCCTGTTGCCAGGACGTGCTCAGGAGCTCCCGTGGCTCCGCCAGCCAGATCCAGCGGGCTCGAGGTGACCATGGGAGACGAGACGCGAACGATGAAGGCATCGGACCTCGATCTCACCGATACCGAAGCGCTCGACGGTTGGTTGGACCGCCGGGTGGCCCGAGAGTACGGACGGCGTCTGCTCGGCCAAACCCGCCACGCACAGCTCGCACTTCTCCGCAGCTTGGCCGAAGATCTCGAAGCAGAGCTCGCTCACATGGCAACGCTCGGTGCCGAGGGCGGGAAGAACCGCTCCGTGCTGGACGAGGCCATAGCGCAGAACACGGCGGCGCTGGGCGTTGTGCAAAAGAAGCTGGAGGTGCTCGCCAGCTCGGGTTGATCCCGATGGAGGAGTGGCCGTGCGCCGGGCAACCCGCGGCCTTAGCCTGGGTCCGATGGCAAGCGTCCTTCCAGCCGATCTCCGAGCAGCGTCAAGGCTGGGCGGTGAGCTCGGAACCCGCTTCGCAACCCACGACTGGGACGGCCATCCCATGGGCAGCCCTACGGCCTGGGCACCAGAGATCCGGACAGCCGTCGCCGTCGCATTGGCCTCCAAGTTCCCGACCGTCCTTTGGATCGGAAGGGACCTGCGGATCATCTACAACGACGCCTACACACCGATGCTCTCCGAAAAGCATCCCGGTGCTCTTGGTGAACCCGGCGCGACGGTGTGGGCCGAGATCTGGGACGTCGTGGGCCCGATGCTTCACGGAGTCATGGAGAGCGGCGAGGCCACCTGGTCTGACGACCTGCTCCTCATGGTGCTCACCGCCGGTCGACCCCAGGAGCGGTACTTCACCTTCACCTACAGCCCGATCCTCGCCGGGAACGGAACGGTGAGCGGCATCTTTTGCGCAGTGAACGAGACGACCGAGAGGGTGCTCGGCGAGCGCCGGCTCCAGCTGTTGAACTCCCTCGGGGGTTCACTTTTGGATGCCGAGTCGCCCACCGAACTCCTAAAGGCGACCATGGGGACCTGTGCCCAGGACCAGGCCGACCTCCCGTTCCTAGCCGCCTACCTTCGTGATCCGATAGACGACCGAGTGGTCTTCGCCGCGGCGACCTCCAAGGTCGAGACCGCCCTCGCATCACTCGCGCCCACTGCCGACTGTTGGACGACGGCCAGCGTCCCGCCGGAGGGGACGGTGGTCCGGGACATCGCCGGCCGGTTTGGGAACCTCAAAGAGCACCTGGGTTCACAGTGCCCTGCGAACGCCCTCGTGCTTGCGCTCGCGGACCCCGAATCTCACAGCGCTCTCGGCTCTGTTGTGGTGGGTCTCAACCGGCACCGCCCGCTCGACCCTCAGTACCGGGCCTTCCTGCGCCTGCTCGCCGACCAGATCACGAGCGGGATCGTGAACGTCCGGGCCTACGAGGCGCAACGACGCCGAGCAGAAGCCTTGGCCGAGTTGGATGCCGCCAAGACCGCCTTCTTCACGAACATCTCCCATGAGCTTCGTACCCCACTCACCCTGCTGCTCGGTCCGGCCTCCGACGCCCTCCAGGACACCCGCGATCCGTTATCTGGTGGCCAGAGGCACCGGGCGGAGATGGTGGTACGAAACGCGGAGCGCCTTGTGTCCCTGGTGAACACCCTTCTCGACTTCTCGAGGATCGAATCGGGCACGATCTCCGCCAATTTCGTTGCCACAGATGTCGCAAAAGAAACCGTCAGGCTCGCCCAGATGTTCTCGTCGGCTGTCCTCCAAGCGGGCCTCTCGTTCAGCGTCGAGGTCTCGAGCGTGGACGAGCGCGTCTACATGGACAGGGAGATGTGGGCGAAGATGGTGCTCAACCTGGTGTCCAATGCCTTGAAGTTCACCTTCCAAGGCTCGATCACGGTCACGCTCAAGCGAGCAGAGGACGACATAGAGCTGAGCGTCACAGACACCGGCGAGGGGATCGACCCCTCCGAGGTGCCAAAGCTCTTTCAACGGTTCCACCGGGTGCGGGGTGCTCGCTCACGGTCCTTCGAGGGCTCGGGAATCGGATTGGCCCTCGTGGCGGAGCTCGCCGCGATCCACGGGGGGACGGTGGGGGTGGAGACCGAACCCGGCCAGGGCAGCAGGTTCTGGGTCCGGGTTCCCTTGGGCAGCTCTCACCTACCAAGAGAACAGCTTGACCTGCGGCCGGCTGGAGACGACCACACAGACAAAGGTGCTTCCACCGCCCTGGTGACCCAGGCTCTAGGCTGGCTGTCGCCCGCGGCGGTCCCAAGGGACACAGAGGGCCGAGGCGGAGATGCTCCAGCCGGGTCCAATCCGCTCATCCTGGTCGCCGACGACAACGCGGACATGCGCGACTACCTGCACGGCCTTCTCAGCCCGCACTACCGGGTCCAGATGGCCTCCGACGGCTTGGAGGCCTTGGACATCGCGCGGGCCCACAGGCCCGACCTCATCCTCTCCGACGTGATGATGCCGAACATGGACGGCTTCAGCCTGATGGCAGCGTTGTGGGACGACCCGTCGACGACCGGCATCCCGGTGGTGATCCTGACCGCGCGTGCGGGCACCGACGGAGCGACGGAGGCCCTAAAAGCGGGCGCCGACGACTACCTGGCCAAGCCGTTCGCCGCGCCCGAGCTCTTGGCCAGGGTGCGTGCCAACCTCGAGCTCGACCGGTCACGCAGGATCCGCATCGAGCTCGAGCGCAGCCGGGAACTGCTCGACCAGGCCCAGCGACTTGCCAACGTGGGCAGTTGGGAGATCGACCTCTCCGACGACTCGATCACCGTCTCTGACCGGCTCGTGGCGATGGCGGGCGTCGATCCCGAGGTCTTCGCGAAGATGGGCGTCCGGGAGCTCTTGGAGACGCTTGTCCATCCCGAGGATCGAGACGGGTTGAGGTCCATGACCGAGATCGGCCACTCGTCTCGTCCTTTCCTATTCGAAGCTCGCATGCGCCGGCCCGACGGGAGCGAGTGGTTGGGGAGAGTCTTGGCAGAGCTGGTCTCGGAGCCCGATGGCACCGCGCCGAAGCTTCGAGGATCGGTGCAGGACGTGACCGAGCAGAGACAAGGCGAACGCCAGCTGGCCGTGGTTGTCGCGCAAGCAGAAGCGGTAGCCGCCGAGAGGGAGATCGCCGACCGCTTGCAGAGCGCACTGCTCCCCGACACAGAGCTCGAGGTGGAGGGCCTGGACGTCGCCACCTACTACCGCGCTGGGGCCGAGCACACGATGGTCGGCGGGGACTGGTACGACGTCATCGATCTCGGCGCCGAGCGCACGGCGCTCGTCATCGGCGACGTGATGGGGCGCGGTGTGAGAGCCGCCGCAGTCATGGGCCAGCTGCGCTCTACGGTCCGCGCCTACGCGCGCTTGGGCATGACCCCGAGCGAGCTCCTCGAATCGGTCGACGCAGTCGTCCGGGAGATGGAGTCTGAGCAGATCGTCACCTGTGTGTACGCGGTCTATGACGCCCGCCAGCACACCCTCGTCTACTCAAACGCGGGGCACCTCCCACCGATCCTCGCCGCTCCCGGCGAGGCTCCCGTGGTCCTGCAGGCGGGCCATGGGCCCCCCCTCGGGGCGGGACCGCTCCGTCTGAACGACGAACGGGTCAAGCTCGACACGGGTGCGATCATCGCCCTGTACACCGACGGGCTGATCGAGCGCCGCAATCGCGACATCCACGACACGATCGATGAGCTGGTCGGCCTGTTGGACGCCCTCCCCCACAGCCACATCGAGGCCGGCCTCCAGGCCCTGACCGAGTCCCTCCTGCCTGCCAACCCCGACGACGACGTCGCCGTCCTGCTTGCGCGGGCCGCGGAACGCACGCCGGATCCCAGGGTGTTCGCCACGCGCCTCGATGCAGCGGCCCCCGAGGCGGCGCGAGCGAGGGCGTTGGCCACATCGGCCTTTGCGGAATGGGGAATCGCCGAAGAGGCGCACCACGACGCCGTCCTCATCTTGGACGAGCTCGTGACCAACGCCATCGTCCACGGCGCGCCACCGATAGCGATGCGGGTGCGGTGCGCAGCCCACGAGCTGGTCATCGAGGTCTCGGATTCTCTGCCCGCACCGCCGCGCAAGCTCCGCCCCTCTCCCCAAGACGAACATGGTCGAGGCATGCAGCTGGTCTCCCTGCTCGCCTCGCGCTGGGGAACGACGCCGACGAGAAGGGGCAAGAGGGTCTGGTGCACCCTGCCCCTCTCCGACGACGACGCCCTGCGCCAAAGGGGCCAGACCGCCCGCCTCGCTCAGTCGTAGTGACGGGCGAGCTCGTTCGCGTACTTCCTCCCCAGGCCGGCCCCGTGCAGCGCGAGCCAGACCGAGAGCTCCGTTGGGCCGGTCGCAGGACCGTCTGTGTCCGCGAGCCCCGCCGCCATGGCCTCGTACTCGTCGCGTGTGAGAAGAACATCGCGCAGGACGAGGCCGAGGACCTTGGCGAGCCCGGGCAAAAGAGTGCCCGGGACGCTCACGAGCAACGCCCGGGAGGACACCACGCGCTTGATCATCTCGATCAAGTCGACGAAGGAAACACTTTCTGGCCCGACAGCGTTGACGACTCGGTTCTCCGACGCGGCGCCCTCTGTCACGCAAAGGTGTGCGAGATCCTCGACGTGCACGGGGCGCACCTTGTAACGGCCTCCGTCACCGATGCAAAAGAGGGGAGAGTGACGAAGCAACCAGGCGATGTTGTTGAGGAGGACCCCACCTTCTCCGAAGACGATGGCGGGCCGAACGATCGAGCTGGGAACCTCCGAGGCCGACAATGCCCTCTCCACCCGGGCCTTGCCGGCGAAATAGGAGAAGGGCGAGTCCAAAGACGGGTTCGTGATGCTCACGTGCACGATCCTGGCCACCCCCGCCCGACTCGCCGCCCGAAAGAGCGTCTCGGAGTTGTGCACCGCTTGGTCGTGGGTCGTCCGCTGATAGCCGAAGCGGACCCAGTAGGTCTTGTACAGGGTGTCGACTCCATCGAGGGAGGAGACCAGGGCATCCCAATCGGAGAAGTCGAGCGGGAAGACTTCGAGCGACGAGTCCCGGGGTGCGCGTCGCGGATGACCCGTGAGCGTGCGAACCCTCCTCCCCGAGGTGAGAAGGATCCCGGTGATCGCTCGCCCCGAGTAGCCGAAGGCCCCGGTGACCGCATCAAGCCCATGGGCCACGCTCCACCATAGGACCCCAAGTGCATCCCTTCCTCCGGCACAGCGCACGACCAGATGTCCGAAGGGGGCAGGGGCTCCGTATGGCTCGCCCAGTCGGGCGGCTCGGGGCTCGCATATGATGGTCGACCGCGGGGCGCTTGCCGATGCTCTGGAAGCTTCTCGATCCAATGGACCTGTGGTGCAGCCTGGAGTGCACGCCGGCCTGTCAAGCCGGAGGTCGCGGGTTCAAATCCCGTCAGGTCCGCCGATGAGGCCCCAAGAACCCGAGAGCGACGGGATCCCTCCGCCAAAGGGCCGCCTCGACAGAACGCACAGCGGATAATCTCGCCATCACCCGGTCGGGTAGCTCAGTCGGCAGAGCGCGCGCCTGAAAAGCGCGAGGTCACCGGATCGACGCCGGTCCCGACCACTGGAAAGGCTCAGGTCACAGCACCATTGCCATTGAGCATCCGGTTTTGAGGGCCGGGACTTGGTGCGCCGCATCGAAGCTCGCAGCCGAGCCGGTGGCCGCGGCACCTCTCGTGCTCGGAGAACCCGCGCAATGCTGCTACCTCAGGTGGGATCGACGGTCATGAGCTCGATCGAGTGCCCGTCGGGGTCCGGGAAGTAGAAGCCGCGGCGAGCCCCGTTGGCGTAGAGGTCGCCATCACCATCCCCGTTCGGCCTGGCGTGGAAGCGGATCCCGGCATCGCGGACCCTGTTGAGCGCCGACTCAAAGACGTCGTTCGACACCACGAACGCGTAATGCTGGGGCTCGGGGCTTCGAGCGTCCGCGTAGTCGAGCGTCACCCCGTTATCGAGCTGCACGGGCACGAACCGCGAGACGTCCGAGCTCACCTCGATGCCCAAGATGCCAGCCAGGAACCTCGCCGAGGCGCGCTTGTCGGTGGCAAAGACGATGGTGTGGTCGAGTGAGACGGTCATTGCCATGACCTCCTTGTTGGAATGTGGGGTCCGGGCACTTCATGTCCACGCGCTGGGATTCGCGATTCCCGGCTTGATCAGGTCCCGCTCTCGAAGTCGAAGCCGAGGTCGCGTGCGGTCAAGATCGCCTTGAAGGCGAGCCCCTTTTCTGCGGCGAGGGCCTCCGCTGCACCTCCCCGGTCAACAACGCCGAGGAGCAGGACGGGGTGCGCGCCCGCAGACTTGACCACCTCGGCCGCTTCGAGCAGGGAGGTCCCGCGGGTGACGGTGTCCTCGGTGACGACGACCTTGTCCCCGGGTTCGAGCGCCCCGGCGATGCGCCCGCCGACACCGTGGTCCTTGGTCTGCTTGCGTACGCTGAAGGCGCGCAGCGGCCGGCCGCGCTGGGTCGCGATCGCCGCCGTGACGAAGGCCACGGGATCAGCGCCCATGGTCATGCCACCGATCGCGTTCGCCTCGGCTGGGAGAACCTCCAAGACGGCCTCTGCCACGAGCAACATCGCTTCGGGGCGGCAAACCGATTGCTTGGAGTCGATGAACCAGTCGCTGGTCCTGCCGGACTTGAGCACGAAGCTCCCACGGCGGACCGAATGATCGAGAAGGTGCTGGCGGAGCGCCTCGAGCGTGCCAGCCGTGCTCAAATGCGCCCCACCCTCCCGGTGCCCTCGGTGATCGAGCCGATGCGGGTGACTCCCACTCCGAAGGATCCTACGACCGAAGCAACCTCGTCGGCTTGCGCCGCCTCCACGACCATCACCATGCCGATCCCGAGGTTGAAAGCCCTCGCCATCTCGGCCTCCTCCACCCCTCCCAAGACAGCGATCAGGGAGAAGATCTCGGGCACTCGCCATGACCCCGTCTCGATCAAGGCGTCGGCGGTTTTCGGCAGCACGCGCTGAAGGTTCTCGTCCAAGCCGCCGCCGGTCACGTGCGCGCAGGCGTGAACAGCGCCTTGGACCGCGCTCAACGCCCCGAGCACCGAGGGCGCGTAGATGACCGAGGGCTCGAGCAGCACCTCACCCAGGGTCCGTTCTGCGCCGGGCCACGCCGGGCCGTCGAGCGACAACCCGCCCTGCGCGATCAGGGCGCGGCGGGCAAGGGTGTAGCCGTTGGAGCGCAGGCCCGGAGACTCGAGGCCCAAAATGGCATCGCCCCTTCGCACGCGGTGGGCACCGAGGGCGCCGCCATGCTCCACGACACCGACGGCGCAGCCCGCGAGATCGAAGGCGTCATCGAGCATCTCCCCGCGGTGCTCGGCCGTCTCGCCCCCGACGAGGGCACAACCGGCGATGCGACAACCCGATGCGATGCCACGGACGATCGCGGCCACCTTGTCGGGATCGATGCGTCCGGTGACCAAGTAGTCCAGCAGGAACAGGGGCTCGGCCCCCGCACACACGACGTCGTCGACGCACATCGCGACGAGATCGACCCCGACGGTGTCCAGACGACCGGCCATGCGTGCGACCGCCATCTTGGTTCCCACCCCGTCGGTGGAAGAGACGAGCACCGGCCGCCGCCAACGTCGAAGGTCGAGCTCGTAGAGGGCGGCGAAGCCCCCGATCGACCCCAGCACCGAAGGGGTGGCCGTCGAGGCTGCGATAGGTCTGATCCGGCCGACCACCTCTCGGGCTGCGTCAAGGTCGACGCCCGACGAGCCGTAGGTCAGCGGTGCCTTCATGTCTCAGCCCCGAAGAGGGCGCCCTGGAGAAGGCCCTCGGGCTCGGGGTCCTCCTGGCGGCCGGGCTCAGTGGGAGCGACCTTCACCGGGTAGTCCCCGGTGAGGCAGGCATCGCAGAACCCGCCGTCCGGCGCGCCGATCGCGGCCTTCAGGTTCTCCAGGCTGAGATAGGCCATCGAATCGGCTCCCAGGTGCTTGGCCATCTCGTCCACGCTCATGTGCGCCGCGAGAAGCTCTTCTCTGGTGGGCGTGTCGATCCCGTAGAAGCACGGCCAGCGGAACGGGGGGGAGGAGATTCGCAGGTGAACCTCGTCCGCGCCCGCCTCCCGCAGCATGGCGACGACGGCGGCGACCGTCGTCGAGCGCACGATCGAGTCGTCGACCACCACCAGGCGCTTTCGCGAGACGTTCTCCTTCAACACATTGAGCTTCCTTCGCACCGCGTTGACGCGCGCCTGGGGATCGGGGTCGATGAAGGTCCTCCCGATGTAGCGGTTCTTCACCAGACCCTGGCCAAAGGGGATCTGCGATTGGCGCGCGAAGCCCTCCGCCGCGGGGACCCCGGATTCGGGAACCCCCATGACCATGTCCGCCTCGGCAGGAGCCTGCGTGGCAAGAAGCTCACCCATGCGGCGGCGCGCGCCGTGGACCTCGCGCCCCAAGAGGCGCGCGTCCGGGCGTGCGAAGTACACGAACTCGAAGATGCAAAGGCGCGACTGCTCCCGCCTCGGTCCGAAGAGGTCGTGCGACCTCACCCCGTCAGAGCCGATCGACACCATCTCACCGGGATCGATCTCCCGGACGAAGCTCGCTCCGATCACGTCCAGGGCCGGAGACTCCGAAGCAAGTGCCCATCCATCGGGCTCGTGCTCGGGCCCCAGTCGGCCGAGGCACAGAGGCCTGAAGCCGTGGGGATCTCGCACGCCGTAGAGGTGGGTGGCGTCCATCAGGACGAAGGAAAACGCACCGACGAGGCCCGGCACCACCTCTTCGATCGCAGCGCGCAACTCACCCTCGGTGCCCTGCGATCCGCCCCGGTGTGCCCGGGAGAGCAGCTCGGCCACCAGATCGCTGTCCGAGACCGTCATCCCCGGGAGCATGCCCGCCTTCTCCGCCAAAACGTCGGTGGCGCTCAGGTTGCCGTTGTGGCCCAGTGCGAAGCCTGCCAGGCCCGACGGGCGATACGCGGGCTGGGCGTTCGACCAGTCAGAGGAGCCGTGGGTCGAATAGCGGGTGTGGCCGATCGCCAAGTGGCCGTGGAGGGCCGAAAGGGTCCGCTCGTCGAACACGGCTGTGACCAGGCCCATGTCCTTCACGACGGTGATGTTCTCCCCATCGCTCACCGCCATCCCGGCGGACTCCTGCCCCCGGTGCTGCAGGGCGTAGATCCCGTCGAAGGTGAGCTGGGCCACGCTCCGGCCAGGGGCGTAGACCCCGAAGACCCCGCAGGCTTCCTTCATCGTCGGCCCTCTGCCCTAGGTCGTTGCGCGCCCTCCGCTGAGCGGCGGCGACAGCTCCATCCTCGCACACCGCGGCCTCTATGGTCGAAGGCCGAGT
This sequence comes from Acidimicrobiales bacterium, assembly GCA_050743805.1. GTDB lineage: Bacteria > Actinomycetota > Acidimicrobiia > Acidimicrobiales > RAAP-2 > Palsa-461. The sequence goes on along the minus strand of JBOGFX010000191.1, from coordinate 9,995 downwards.
GATCGACCTGCACACCCATTCCAACGCATCGGACGGGACCGATCCCCCGGCCACCGTGGTGCGGCTGGCCGCGCTCGGGGGGCTGAGCGCCGTCGCGCTCACCGACCACGACACCACCGCAGGGCTCCCAGCCGCACGTGACGCGGCGGCTGCCCTCTCGATCCGCCTGGTCTCCGGCTGTGAGATCGCGTGCGCCACAAGTGCTGGCGCCGTCCACGTGCTGTGTTATTTCGTCGACTCGGGAACCCAAGAGCTCACGAGCGCGCTGGGCGAGCTCGTGGCCCACAGGGCCCGCCGCAACCATCAGCTCGCGGAGCTTCTGGCCAAGCTCGGGCTTCCGGTCACCTACGAGTCGGCCCTCGCACAGGCCACGAGCGAGCAGACCCTCGGGCGGCCCCATTTCGCCAGGGCCCTCGTATCGGCGGGTGCGGTCGATTCGGTGCCCCAGGCCTTCGAGCTGTGGCTCGGGGTGGGGAGGCCCGCATTCGTCGAGAAGGCTGGCATCGCCCCCGAGCGGGCGACCGAGGCGGCGCGCTCGGGGGGCGGGGTGTGTGTCCTCGCGCACCCGCTCGCCTACGGCCTGGCCGCCGGCGAGCTCGACGCGCTGGTAGGAGAGCTCGCTGCGGTGGGTTTCGTCGGGATCGAGGCCAACTACGCGTCCTACGACCGTGAGCAACGAAGCGGCCTCGACGCTCTCGCGCTCGCCCACGGGCTGGTGGCGACCGGCGGCTCGGACTACCACGGCGAGATGAAGCCCGACCTCAAGGTGGGGACCGGACGGGGTGACCTCTGCGTGCCCGACGAGGTGCTGGAACGTCTCGCCGAACGAGCCCCTTGAGAGCGCCTGCTCACCCGGTCCCCACGAGCTCGTCCAAGAAGCCCCTGGTCGCCCGCGTGATCTCCTCTATGCCCAGCTCGAACAGGCCTTCCACCACGAGGGACCCTCCCCCCGCAACCCCCAGGACCTCGATGCCGACCTCGGCAGATGCCGCCGCGCTGGCAAGAAGCTCTGGAGACTGGCTCGCCACCACGAAACGTGAGGGGCCCTCGTGGAAGAGCCCGAGGTGGCCTTCTATGCCCCCGAGACGGGCACCTACCGTGGAGCACGCCGCCATCTCCGCGAGGCTCACCCCGAGGCCTCCCGCCGAGACGTCGTGGACCCCGCACAAAAGACCCACCTCCCCGGCCACCGTCGCCGCCACGAGGTCCCTCACGAACCCCACGACGGCCAGATGGGCCGGAGGGTCCAGAGCCGGAAGCGCCCCGGCGTCCTGCCCACGCACCGACCGGGCCCAGCGACTGCCCCCGAGCGAGGTTCCAAACGCGCCCCCCGGCGGATGCACCAGCGCGACCGTCGCCCCCTCCTCCCAGCCGATCGGAGGCGGCGGGGACCCAAGAAGCTCGACCAGGCCCAGGGCACCGATCACCGGGGTCGGAGGTATGTCGGCACCACCAGTCTCGTTGTAGAGGCTCACGTTCCCGCCGATCACAGGCAGGTCGAAGGCCGAGCACGCCTCGGCCAAGCCGTCGATTGCCTGGGAAAGCTGCCACATGACCTCGGGGTGCTCTGGGTTGCCGAAGTTGAGGCAATTGACGAGGGCGACGGCACGCGCGCCCACGCAGGCCAGGTTGGACAGCGCCTCGGCGACGACCATGGCCGTCCCGAGCCGCGGATCGACGCTGCACCAACCGGGGTTCGAATCGGTTGTGAGCGCGACCCCGCGCCTTGACGCCGGAAGTCCCGGACCGCTCAGGCGCAGGAGGGCGGCGTCGGAGCCGGGACCGACCACTGTGTTCAAGTAGAGCTGGTGGTCGTACTGGCCGTAGACCCAGGCTGGGTCCCCGAGCATAGATAACAGGTCTGCGGCCACGTCTTCGTGCGGCCCGAGCTCGAGCGGACGGCCTCGAGGAGCCCGGGCCGGGGCCGCCATCGGACGGTCGTAACGGGGGGCGTCGTGAGCGAGGGAGCGCGCGGGAAGCTGGGCCAATATCTGGCCCCCTTCCGCGTCTTTGATCACGAGGCGTGCGACGCTCACGGGACCCTCGGCCACAGGTTCGAGGACCTTTCCGATGACGGTGGCTGCGATCTCGAAGCGCTCGAACACCGCGACCAGCGCGGTGAGGTTCTCAGGTGTGACCACAGCGAGCATCCGCTCCTGGCTCTCGCTGACCATGACCTCCCAGGGGGCCATCTCGGGTTCGCGCAGGGGCACTGCGCCCAGGTGCACCTCCATGCCCGCCCCCGCACGCGCCGCTGTCTCGGCCGTCGCGCAGGTGAGCCCTCCCCCGCCCAGGTCCTGGATGCCGACCACGAGGCCGGCGTCGAACACCTCGAGGCAGGCTTCGATGAGCCGCTTCTCGCAGTAGGGATCGCCAACTTGAACGCTCGGACGCTTGCTCTGGTCCTCGGCATCGCCCTGACCTGCGAAGCCCACCGAGGCGAGCACGCTCGCGCCCCCGATGCCGTCACGCCCGGTCGCAGCCCCGAGGAGCACCACCAGGTTCCCGGGCCCCGAGGCCTCCCCCAACACCAGCCGCTCCACCGGCATGGCTCCCATGCACAGGACGTTAACCAGCGGGTTGTTGCGGTACGCGGGATCGAACGTGAGCTCGCCACCGACGGTCGGGACCCCGACCGCGTTCCCGTAGCGCGATATGCCGCCCACCACCCCAGACAGAAGCCACCGGGCGATCGGCTCTTGGGCCGGAGCGAAGAAAAGGGGGTCCATCAAGGCCAGTGGCCGTGCGCCCATGGTGAAGATGTCTCTGATGATCCCTCCGACGCCGGTCGCCGCGCCCTCGTGGGGCTCGACAAAGGAGGGGTGATTGTGGCTCTCGATGCGCAGCGCCACGGCGATGCCGTCGCCCGCATCGATCACCCCGGCGTTCTCCCCAGGTCCCACGAGGACGCGATCACCCTCGGACGGCAACCGCGAGAGGTGGGCACGAGACGACTTGTACGAGCAATGCTCGCTCCACATGACCGAGTACATCGCAAGCTCGAGACGGTTCGGCTCGCGACCCAGGGCGCCGACCACCTGGTCCAGCTCCGAGTCGCTGAGACCCAAGGCGCGGTGCAGCGGCTCGGGTCGGTCGCCTGCCACCTCTCTCACGTTACCGACCGCGGGTCCCGTCGCCTTCGATGGCGGGCAAGCTGCGCCCTCGACGCTCCGGGAAAGCAGCTCGGAGCGGCCACTTCTCTTGTCTCAATGGCCCCTACGGATGGTCTGTCAATCGGGCCCGGCAAGTGCTCAAGGTCCAACTGCGCATTGCATCGCATTGGGGGGCATTGACGGTCAAACTAATGGGTCGTATTAATCAAGCCAATGGACTTGGATTGGAAGCCCTATATCCGCGAGAATGAGACATGCCAAGAAGCAGGACAAACAGCCATGTCATGACCGCGCAGCACAAGGCGGCACTGGCCAAAGGACGCGAAGAGGGTCTTGCCGTCCGCCGGTATCTCGAGGCTATCGAGTCCTCTAGGCCGCGGCGCGGCCGGCGGAGGACGCCGGCTTCAATCGCCAAACGCCTGACAGGCATAGACGTCGAACTGGCGACGGCAGAACCCTTGACTCGACTACACCTCTTGCAGCAAAAAAAGGACCTAAGCGAAGAGCTCAAGCGAAGCTCGGAGACCGAGGACCTCGCGTTGCTGGAGAAGGAGTTCGTGAAGGTCGCCCAAACCTACGGCTCTCGCAAGGGGATCAGCTACGGCACATGGAGGACGGCCGGAGTCAGCGCGGCCGTCCTCCAGAAGGCCGGGGTCCCCCGCACAAGGGGTTAGCTCGCCGCTCCGACGAAGGCCCCCAAGAGGGCGAGCCCGTCGGTGCCTCCCGTGAGCTCCGAGCTCGCCCGCTCCGGGTGGGGCATGATGCCCACAACGTTGCGGGCCTCGTTGCACACACCCGCGATGTTTCCCAACGAGCCGTTGATGTCCTCGAGGTAGCGCAGGACGACACGGTCCTGGTCAACCAGTGCCCGGTAGAGGTCGCGATCACAGACGTAGCTGCCATCGAAGTTGTTCACCGGCAGCTCGAGCTCGGTGCCGGGGGACACGCCCGCGGTGAGCACGGAAGTGGCGCTGGCCACCTCCACCTTGACCGTGGCGCACATGAACCGCAGGCCACGGTTCTTGCCCAACGCGCCGGGCAGCAGGCCTGCCTCGGTCAACACCTGGAACCCGTTGCAGATCCCGAGGACCGGGCCGCCCGCCGAGGCGAAAGCCTCCACCCCTGCCATCACGGGGGAGAAGCGGGCGATGGCCCCGGGACGCAGGTAGTCGCCGTGCGCGAAGCCGCCGGGCAGCACCACGGCATCGAGGCCGGCCAAGTCTCGGTGCCTGTGCCAGACGAGCTCTGGTAGGGCTCCCGCCGTTGCGAGAGCGGAGACGACGTCGTGCTCGCAGTTGGTCCCGGGAAAGACCACCACCCCGACGCGCGGGGCCATCAGCGAGCGGCGGTGACCGAGACGACCGCGTCCTCCATCACCGGGTTGGCCAGCAGGCGCGAGGTGAGCTCCTTCGCACGTTCGAGTGCGGCCTGCTCGCTTCCCGCCTCGATGCCGAAGCGAAAGGAGCGGCCGGTGGAGACCCGGCTCACCTCGCCGAACCCCAGGGCAGACAGGGCGCTCTCGATGGTGGCCCCCTCCGGGTCGGCGATCCCGGCTCTCAAGCGCACCTCCACATGGGCCAAGAACATCAATCTTGGGTCGCCTCTGTCACCGGTGCCGGACCGTACCAGTCGTCCAGGAAGCGCCCGGTCATCCTCTCGTAGGACTCGACATAGCGCCGGGAGGTCGCCTCGACGACCGGCGCGGGCAGACGGGGCGGCGGCGGCGACCCGTCCCATCCCGATTGCATGGCCCAGTCCCGCAGGGGCTGCTTGTCGAACGAGGGCGGTGGGGTCCCCCTGTGAAGCGCGTCGGCCGCCCAGATCCTTGACGAGTCCGGCGTGACCACCTCATCGCAGAGCACGAGGCTCCCCTCAAGCAGACCCAGCTCGAACTTGGTGTCCGCAAGAACCAGCCCCGCTCTGGACAGCTGATGTGAAGCCGCCTCAAAGAGCGCGAGGCAGATCTCTCGAGCCTGTGCGACCAGCTGCGCGCCGACCAGCTCGGCTGCCCCTCGAAAGTCGATGTTCACGTCGTGGCCACTGGCGGCCTTTGTCGAGGGCGTGAAGAGGGGCTCGGGCAGCGGGTCGCCCAAAACGAGCCCCGCAGGCATCTCGAGCCCGTGCACCGTGCCGTTGCGCTCGTACTCGGCCGCAGCCGAGCCCGCAAGACGGCTGCGAACGATGCATTCCAGGGGCAGCATCTGGGCCGCCTGGACGATCATGGCGCAGCCGCTGTGAGCCTGCGCCCAGGGTTCGTCACCGACCTCTCGAGCGACGTCCTCGGGGTCCGCGCTGACGAAGCTGTTGCGCGCGATCGACGACGTCTCTTGGTACCAATACGCGCTTGTCGCCGTGAGAACGCGGCCCTTTTGGGGGATCTCCTCTTCAAAGACCACGTCAAAAGCGCTTATGCGGTCAGAGGCGACCATGACGAGAAGGCCAGAGCGAACCTCGTAGAGCTCGCGCACCTTCCCTGAGGCCAAGAGTCGCATGCCCTTCACCGCATCGAGGGGTCGATGGCATCCAGGGACTCGACAACCCTGCCTGCGTGGCGCAACAGGCGCGACAGGTCGAAGGCCTCCTCGATCTGTTGGTCCGTGATCTCGAGCGCATCGTCTGACTCGAGCACCTCTCGCAACGACCGCCCGCTCTGGGTCGCCTGCCGCGCCGCGCCCTGGACGATGCGGTACGCGGCGTCCCGTGTGAGACCCCCCTTAACCAAGCCAAGAAGGACGGACTGGCTGAACACGAGGCCCAGAGATCCCTCTGTCAGGTTCGCCAAGGCTCGCTCGGGATGGACCACCAGCGAAGAGACGAGACCCGTCGCCTTCCTCAACGCGTAGAGGGTCACCGCTGTCGCGTCAGGCAAGACGATCCGTTCCACTGAGCTGTGGGAGATGTCCCGCTCGTGCCACAGGGCGACGTCCTCGAGCCCGCTCTGCAGGTAGCCGCGAAGGACACGAGCGAGCCCGCAAAGTCGCTCCGAGACTATGGGGTTCCTCTTGTGAGGCATTGCGGAGGAGCCCTTCTGGCCGGGGCCGAAGGCCTCTTCGACCTCACCCACCTCGCTGCGCGCCAGATGGCGGATCTCGGTCGCGATCAGCTCCACCGTAGATCCGGCCGCCGCGCACGCGTAGAGGTACTGTCCATGGCGGTCACGAGCGATGACCTGGTTGGCCGGCACAGCTTCGAGCTTCAAGGCCTCGCATACGTAGGCCTCCACTCGGGGGTCGACGTTCGAGTACGTCCCCACCGCCCCGGAAAGCTTGCCCACCGACACGTTTCGCTTGGCGGACACCAGTCGCTCTCGATCCCTCGCGCTCTGCAGAGCGAAGAGAGCGAACTTCGCTCCGAGCGTGGTGGGTTCCGCGTGCATCCCATGGGTCCTCCCACTCACCGGCGTCGAGCTCAGCTCCCGGGCCCTCTTGCACAAGGCACCGGTGAGCTCGTCCTGGGCTTGGATGAGCAGCTCGGCGCCCTGGGCCAAGGCCACGCCCCATGCCGTGTCCACCACGTCGGAGGAGGTGAGACCGTAATGGATCCAAGATGCCCCGGGCTCACCGACCCTCTCCTGGACAACGTCGACAAAGGCGGCAACGTCATGGTCGGTGACCGCCTCGCGCTCGGCGACCTCGGCAACGAACCCGGCGTCGACCACCGGGTGGTGCTCGGCCACTTGACGCGCCTCGTGAGGGGGGACGATGCCGATGCTGGCGAGAGCCTCGACGCAGAGAAGCTCGATCCTGAGCCAACGTGCAAGCTTCGCCTCGTCGCCGAAGAGAGCGGCGACCTCTTGGGGTGTGTAGCGAGGGATCACCGAACGGGCCCCCCATCCTGGCCGGCAGCTATGTCGCCTCGCGCCTGGAGGCCCTCCCAGCCCACGCGGCCCAAGGCCCGGTACGCCCGGTCGCGGGCCACCGACGGCTCGGACCCCAGGCCCACCAGGGAAAGCACCCGCCCGCCCGCCACAGAGAAACCCCCCTCGGGGGTGACCGCCGTCCCCGCGTGCAGAACGTAGGCGCCCTCCACGGGCTGCGCGAGCTGGCCATCGGGACGCAGGCCGCCGATCGGCTGGCCCAGGGTGGGGTGCCCGGGGTACCCGGGAGCCGCCGCGACCACGCACACCGCGCTGGCCGAAGCCGCGCGTGGGGCCTCCTGCAGACAGCCGTCGGCCGTGTCGCAAAGGACCTTCTTCAAGTCGTCGTCGATCAAAGGCAGGATCACCTGGGTCTCGGGATCTCCGAATCGCACGTTGAGCTCCAGCACCGCGGGGCCGTCAACGGTCACCATGATCCCCGCGTAGAGGACCCCCCGGTACTCGATTCCCCGGCGCCGCAGGGCCCCCAGCACCGGTTGAACGGCCCGCTCCAGCACCTGGGAGACCAGCTCGGCATCGGCTGGATAGGCGCACGGTGCAACCGCTCCCATCCCCCCGGTGTTGGGCCCCTCATCGGCGTCGTGAACGCGCTTGTAGTCCCGGGCGCAGGGCAGAGGGACGGCCGTTCTCCCGTCGCACAAGACGTGAACCGAGCACTCCACGCCGAAAAGACCCTCTTCGATCACCACCCGGCGGCCCGCCTCGCCGAACGCAGCGCCGGAGAGCTTGGCCTCGACATCGGCGAGAGCGTCGGCCCGACTTTGGGTGACGAGCACTCCCTTTCCCCCCGCCAGCCCGTCCGTCTTCACGACAAAGGGTCCGGGAAGTTGCCCCAAGAACTTGCGTGCAGCTTCGGGCTCATCGAAGACGCCGTGGCGGGCGGTGATGACGCCCGCCTCGGCCAGGATCTCCTTCATGAACGCCTTGGACCCTTCGAGGCGGGCGCCCTTGGCCCCGGGCCCAAAGACCCGTCTGCCCATCGCGCGCAGCTTGTCTGCCAAACCGTCCACCAAGGCTGACTCCGGACCCACCACGACGAGGTCGGCATCTATCTCCTCGGGCGGAGCCGCGCTCACGCTTATCGGCTCGCCGTCGATCCGAGCGGTCATCCCCGGGTTGCCCGGCGTCACGACGACCCGATCGTGCCTCGCGAGCGCGACGGCCAGGGCATGCTCGCGCGCCCCGGTGCCGACCACGCAGACGGTCACAGCGGTCTCGTGCTCAACGGATCGTCAAGGAGACGACCTGGTCGCGCTCGGGGCCCACTCCAACGGTCCGCACCGGCACACCGATCTCTTGGGTCAAAAGCTCGACGTAGTCCCGGGCGGCCCCAGGAAGATCCTCGTAACAGGTGGCCGAGGAGAGGTCGGTGAGCCACCCCGGCAGCTCCTCGTAGATGGGCGTCACGCGATGCAGCGTGGACTGGTGGAAAGGGGGGTGTTCGTAACGGACACCGTCGGCCTCGTATGCCGTGCACACCTTGATGGTCTCGAAGGTGTCGAGGACGTCGAGCTTTGTGAGCACCACCTCGGAAAGTGAGTTGAGCCGGACCGCCTGGCGAGCCATGACCGCGTCGAACCATCCGCAGCGCCTGCGACGACCGGTGTTCGTGCCGAACTCGTGCCCGCGCTCGATCATCAGCTCGCCGGAGTCGTCGGTGAGCTCGGTCGGGAAGGGCCCTGCGCCGACACGGGTCACATATGCCTTGGCGATCCCTATGACCCGGTCGATGTCCCGGGGCCCCAACCCCGAGCCGCTGCAAGCGCCGCCCGCGACCGGGTTCGAGGAGGTGACGAAGGGATAGGTCCCGTGGTCCAGATCCAAGAAGGTCGCCTGGGCCCCTTCAAGCAGGATGTTCTGGCCGCGCGCCAGGCCGTCGTGGAGCAATCCGACGGTGTCGGCGACGAGGGGGGCGACCCGGGGAGCGTATTCCTCCAGATAGCTCCGCGCGATGTCATCGGCTGAAAGAGGCAGCCGGTTGTAGACCTTGGCAAGGATCGCGTTCTTCTCCTTGATGGCCACGTCGAGCTTCTGGCGAAATATCTTGGGGTCCAACAGATCCTGCACCCGCAGCCCGACACGTGCGGCCTTGTCCGCATACGCCGGCCCGATCCCCCTGCGCGTGGTCCCCAGGGCGTTCTTGCCCAGAAAGCGCTCCGTCACCTTGTCGAGCTCACGGTGGTAGGGCATCACAAGGTGGGCGTCTCCGCTCACCACGAGGCGGTCGGTGCGGATGCCGCGTGACTCGAGGTCGTCGATCTCGGCGAGCAGTACTGCCGGATCGACAACCACACCGTTGCCGATGACGGGCCGGATGTGGGTATACAGAACGCCCGAGGGGACCAGCTGCAGGGCGAAGGCCTGCCCGTCCACCACTATCCGGTGGCCTGCGTTATGACCCCCCTGGTAGCGGACCACGTAGTCCATATCGGCAGCGAGGAGGTCGGTGACCTTGCCCTTCCCCTCGTCGCCCCATTGGGTCCCGACGACCACGGTTGCAGGCACCCCCGCACCCTTCCATCCGGCAGCGGATTACGACCCACTGTAGCGCGGAACAAGCTGCTCTTCGGTCGAACGGTCGCCCTATCCAAGTGGTCCGCCGAATCACCCCTACGCGCTTGAAACAGAAGACCTCGTTGGCGATCCGCCTCAAACCCACAACATGGACAGGGAGACGGCGGCGAGGCGCTCGGGGATCCCCGGCGGTCGCGAGCTCGGGGTCGGGACGCGTAGCATGGGCGGGTGGGCGCCACCAAGGCCCTGTTCGCAAATGGACCGCTGTTCGAGCTGGCCGCCGCCATCCTCGCGATCGTCTTCGGCGTCCTCTCTTCGGTGCGCACCTGGGCGTTCCGTCGGCGGACGGGACGCAACCCATGGGGGATACATCCCAATCTGTGGGCCGCTATCGGGTTCTGCCTCGGGATCGTCGGCTGGGCGCTCGCCCACCTTGCATGCGTCACCACTCCCGAGTCGTCTCTCCTCGGAGCCACGGCGCGATCCGCGTC
>JBOGFX010000190.1:0-18762 GCA_050743805.1 Acidimicrobiales bacterium | reverse complement strand
CTTATGGGGTCATCTTGCGATCGCGGGTCGGGCACGGCTCCATTGGCTGTTTTGCAAGTTCACCCTGTCCAGTTTCGACGAGGACCAGTTTCGGCGGGACCGATTCCCATCAGCCGGGCTCGGCCCTTTCATACCCAGACTCCGTTCGTGAACCCACACAAGGGGTCGGACTCGACCAGCACGGGCCACTCAGATCTGAGGTTGCCGCGACGAACGACAAGAAATCGCTGCGCCGCATCGCGGGGCAAAGCAACCCGAAGCCTGATCGTCGAGGACCGGCACAAGCTTCACCCGTCCGGCTGGCACGCGTAGGCACGTCAACGGGTGCTCGCTGCCTGCGGCCCACCGTATCTCGACCTCAGGAGAACCCTAAGGCGGTGGCGGCGTCGTCGCTCATCATCGCCGGAGTCCAAGGAGGCTCCCACACGACCTGTACCTCTACCGGGGTGCCAGGCTCGAAGGCGTCGGCGATGGTCTCTCTCGCGAGGTCAGGGAGACTCTCGGCAGCGGGGCATCCCGGCGTTGTGAGCGTCATCACCACCGTCACCCCACCTGCGCTCTCTCGGACGTCGTAGACAAGCCCGAGCGATACGACATCCAGACACAACTCGGGGTCGTACACCCCCTCCAGGGCGAGCCAAGCCGTCTCCACGGGATCGCCAGCAACTGAACGAGCACCGTTCTCTCTGATCGAGATCGGCGGTGGCGGCCCGGAACCCCTGGCGAACCAGCTCATGACGGACGAAAGAAGGTGACCTGCCAATCGCCCCCCCCGAGGTCCTCCGCCTCGTATTGGAATCCCTGAGAGCCGAGGACTCCTTCCAACGGCACGGGCTCGAAGGGCGCGAGCACGACCAGCTCCTCTCCTTCGGTGAGCGATCCGACGGCCTCCATGATCATGTCGAATGGCTCACCACCTCCCGCAATGACCGGACGTGCGTCGACGACAGCCATGAGTCTCCCTTCTTCGTAGAGCGCCGCAGCGAAGCTGTTCCTCTAGTTTACTCTAGAAATATATCTGGTTCCTGGGTAAATAAATCTAGTTTCTAGCCGATAAACTGCCCGCGCATGGACGGTTCACCGAACGGGAATTCAGCGGCGCCAGCTCGCCGCATTGCGGACAAACCGTCAGGGCCGGTTTGGCAGGGTGCGACGGTCATCGAGACGATCAAGGAGGCGCCGGACACACTCACGCTTCGCCTTCGGCTGGAGGAGAGCGTCGGCTTTGCGGCTGGCCAGTATTACAACGTGCGAATGTCGGTGCCTGGCCGGCCGAGACCTGTGCAACGTGCTTACTCGGTTGGTTCGTCGCCGCTCCCAGACCCTCGGGTCATAGACATCGGAGTCCGGGAGCTCCCCGGGGGCTTGGTCTCACCTCGCTTGGTTCGAGAAACGGCGATAGGAGACCAGCTCAAGGTCCGTGGGCCCTACGGACGCTTCATCTGGAATGATCGCGAATCCGGTGCCGTGGTCCTCGTAGGCGCTGGAAGCGGCTTGGTGCCCCTGATGTCGATGGTTCGTCACGCAAAGAGCAGGGGGCACAACCATCGGGTTTGGCTGATCTGTTCGGCCATCACCTACGAGCACGCTCTTTACCGCGACGAGCTCTCAGCGCTCCAAGCGGCCGAGCCCTGGCTCGACCTGACCCACTGCGTGACCCGCGACCCCGCTGAGCACAACGCCAGATTCCACCGGCGGATCGACCGAGACGTGTTGAATCGGGTTCTCCGGGATGAAACGCCGGCTCGGGCGTATGTCTGCGGCCCTCCTGCAATGGTGGAGACCGTGACCACCGCACTTGAAGAGATCGGTCTGGATCCGCACTCGATCCTGACCGAAAAGTATGACTGACGCGGGGGCTAGCCCGCCGAGCGCCCTGTAGCGCAGTTGGTCCAGACAGCGAGCCTGGGACAGGGAGCACTTCACGACGACGTCTCAGCCATACGTCCGATCCGAACTCTCCAAACTTGCGGACCCTCCTCGAGGTAGTCCCACGTGTAACGGCCGTGATGCTCGGCTTCGAACTGGTACCGCAGAGGCCTCGGATCGTGATCGTTGACAAGCACGAATCCCGAACCCTCCAGCAGCGAGTCGTACGCGACGAAGATGACATCGTGGCGTTGACCATGGGGAAAGCTCCGGACGTCGAGCTCGGGGTCGTCGGTGAATCCAGCTCCTTGCGGCTCGCCGGGCCGTCCTATGCGAACACTCCACACATCGGGACCAGCCTGCAGAACCCCCCAGGTGAACTGCTCGGCGTGTTCAGCCTCGAACTGGTACCGCAACGGCTTCGGATCGTGATCGTTGACAAGCAAGAAACTCGCGCCGGGCCCCAAGGCCGCGTAGGTCGCGAAGATCTTCTCGTGGCGCTGGGCAGGGGGGAGAGATCTAACGTCAAGGGTGCCTGCCAGAAGAGCCGACGCTGACCCCTGCGAGGGCCCCGAAGAGAAGGTGACTGGCTGGGCGGTGACGAAACGTACCAGCCGGTGCAGTTCGGCGGTCAGCCGGACCGCCAGGTCCGGCCTAGGAACGCGAAGGGCGGCCCACGCGTGTGCCACCAGGCGGCATCCGTGATCGCCCTCACCGACCTCGGCGAGTTTGGATGCTGCGTCGAGGAGGTAGCGAACAAGCAAGGTCTCCGAGTCGATAGTGGAGCTGTCCTCTCGAATCGACGTCTCTCGCTGAGCCGCCTCGGTGAGGCGGTGCATCCGGACCAGGATCTCAGCGAGGTCGACGCCGGGGTCGGCCGCGATCACCGGTAGGACGACCTCGTTCTCGTCCTGAACGTGCGCCTTGAACAGAAGGCTGATGTGCGCGGCACACGATCGAGCCTCGGCTAGGTCGGTGGTCTTGGCCAGCCGCTCGATCCCCAGAGCGAGGCCCGCGTGCTCGTCGACCAACCGCCGCACGATGTCGCCTAGGTCCGCCCTCGTTGCAGCCAAACGATAGATCGTGTGCTCCTCCGCCAGAGCGTGCGGCAGGATCTCTCGGGCCGCATACGCGACGAGGTCGGCCGTGGCGGTTTGGTAGCCGGCATCAGCCACTTCGATTGCGCGGGCCCGGCGTTCGACCCCGTCGGCGAGGACCCGGTGATGTGCCAGCATCGCCTCGAGGGCTCCGTCATTTGCGCGGCTCACGAAAGGCCTCCCTCCGTCCCTATGTTACTTCTAGCCTATGCTAGATGAAATACCCTGAGCTCAGTCGCAGAAAGGAGCCGATGCCGGCCGCCACAACGTTGCTCACAGTGTTGGAACTGCTTGCTGGGTGTGTCTGGGTGGGGAGCATCGCTTGTCTGAGCTTGGTCAATGGCGCGGCCCGCAGGGTGCTCGACCCCACTTCGCAAATAGCCCTCTTTCGCGCAGTCGGACGACACTACGCGATTGTCGGCACGGCGGCGCTCTTGCTCGCGATAGCGGCCGGACTCGCGCTCGCGTGGCCACCGCCGACCTGGTCGAACGAGATCGACGCCGCGATCTCCTTAGCCGGAGTTCTCCTTGTCATCACCGTTGTCGCAATGGCCCAGGCCCGATCGCTGGGCCGTATACGAAGAACCTTGATCGGGTCTCATCCGGACCTCGAAACCGACCGAACCCTGCGCAGACGTGCTTCTGCGGCAAAGGCTCTGCGAGCTCTCATCGCGGTGGTGACCTTGGCCGTGGTCATACTGGGTGCGGTGGCGCTGACCCAATGAAGCCCAATCGCCGCCAACAGAGCGCGAGGCTTGGAGCGGCCACATCCGATGCTCCGGGCGCCCACGCCAGCGGCTCGACCACTGACCGATGTAAAGCATCTGCTCGCCATTCACAGCTTTTTCGTGCAGCAGCCTTCCTCGCGATTGTGGCCGGAGGTCTCCTCGCCGCAGCGGGCGGCGAGGCACCGAGCAAGGGGCTTTCGTGGGGGTCCGCATTCCTAGTGCTCGTCTGGGGCTTGGGGCAGGCCATCCTAGGGGTCGGAATGCTGCGCCTCACGCGAAACCAGCCGAGCGGCGTGCTTGTTCCGTGGGAGTTCGCCGCCTTCAACCTCGGTTGCGCAGGCGTTCTAGCCGGCACCCTCTCTAAGACGTTGGTCCTCGCCGATGCCGGAAGCGCCATGGTGTTCGCCGCGCTGTGCCTGTTTGCATGGTCGACGAAAGTCGCGCTGGGTCGAAGGATCGAGATCCTCGGTTACCGAGTCGTCCTCGTGGTACTCGCCGTGAGCGTCCCGGCCGGAGCCGTCCTCGCTTACCGAGCGGGCCCCTAACGCTCGGAATGAAACTGCGTCACCCAATTGCCGAGACCAGGAGTCTTCAGGTGTCCATGTGGTCGCAGTAGGCGGCAGCGAACCGTTCGATGATCGCCAGGCAGTCCTCCCTGGTCTGGAAACCTCCCCCTGCAAACGCGTGGAGCCACGCGCCCAGGCCAAACGCCGAGGACTTGGCATATAGCGCCCAAGCCTGTTCGAAACGGGGCGCCGGAGCCCCCTGGTTTGCTACCTCCGAAAGATAGGTGCGGAGAAGCTCACCTTCGTTCTCGCGACGTTCGGAGGCCGTGAGGCTCGAGGCGACGAAGTAGCCGATGTCGTGTGACCAGTTGCCGAACCGTGCCAACTGCCAGTCGTAAAAGCCGATGGTTCCTGAGGGCGTCAAATAGGTATTCCCCGGATGCGGATCGCCGTGCAGGAGGGTGCGGGGGGCGCTCGCCGCCACCCTCACCCATCTGCGGAATCTTTTGTCGAGCGCTGCAGGGGTGAGTCCCGAGGGGACGAGATCGGCGTGGCCAACCGAGTGCAACTTGCGCATCGCCCGGCTCAGATTTGCCCATGAGACCGGGGCCATGTACCAGCTGAGCCGCCATGGGCGCAGGAACGCCAATCCAGGCCCCGACCCCTCCCAGTAGGCGGCGTGGAGGCGAGCCAGACCCAGTATCCCGCTGACAACCTCCTCTATAGGAAGGCCTGCTCGCGCAGCGTTCGGCTTCGCTGAGCGCAGTGCCACGTCCTCCATGACCACGACGTTGGACAACCGGTAACGATCACAACCCGAACCATATGGAGCCGGATGTTCCAAAGGCAGAGCGATCCTGGCATCACAAATGCGAACCTCGTTCTCCAATGCGCCGAGGGCAACTAACGCCAGGCGGTTCCGCATCGAGCCCTCCCGCTTCACAAACACGCTTCTCGGTCCAAACCCAGAGTGGTAGCGCACATGGGCTCTGGCCCGACGGTTTGTCCCCTCACCGAGCTCTTCGATCCTGACCCCCCCGACTACGGCTCCGGGAAAGTCCCGGCTCAGCGCCCGAGTCATCCACGCCGCGTCTACCTCCGCCCAACTGCGCGGCACACTGAGCATCGTCAGATCATGCCAAGTTCAAAGGTGTCGTCTGGCAACATGGGACCACCTCGCTTGCGAGTTTGGGGACCCCTGAGGATCCGCCGTTGCGGGTCCGCGACGACACATTCGCCTGGGCCTTTCATGCCCACAATGAGCGAGTCCCATGGGAATTCCCGGAGGTGACCCGTGATCAAGTCGGGGCGCTCCGGCGGGCGCCCCGCTGCGCGTGGGATAGGCATCGACCACCAGACGACGAGAAGGCACATCGCCGATGCCATGAAACTCGGGCTTGAGCGCGCCGGCGGCGGAGCAGCAACTGTCGGCCAGATGCTCGAGCGGGCGCCCTCGCACCGCATGGACAGCCATCTTGAGACGTGACGCCGATTGCTTGCCATGCCGGGGATCGAGCTCACGGTCCACGTTGACCGCCTCGCGCTCGCCGCCGGCAGCAAGAAGCGACCGGGGCCACGGGCCGTTCACCAACGCGGACACGCCGACGTCACATAACGCGATCGGGTACCGAATCCCGGCAACATGGACGGGATCGTGATGGAGGCCGAAAGCACCGCACCGCGCCGGACGAACTCGCTCTCGGCTCAGCCGCTCACGTGGCAACGGAGCATTGCCTGCGCCTGAGGGCGTGAAGGCAGGGAGAGACGCTGAATTCAACCGGTGGACGAGCCTTTCGACGACGTCTTCAAAGACCCCTCAAGGCTCGCGGGGCAACGGACGCGCGCGCTAAGGGCCGGCTTCTATCGGACCTATAAAGGTCCCCGGATGGGTCGCACCGCCTTGACAGTTGTCGACCGAGCCTCCGGGCCACCCCACGTCGATGGGGTTGGTGGCCCCCGGCAGAGTGACGATTGCCTCAGTCGGCTCCCACGCTTGCCCACCATCACATAAATCTGGTCCCGGCAACACAAAGAAATTCGCATGCGCGCTCTCGCCGGGAACGAGCGTTACCGGTGCGTACGTCACCTGCTGGCGCGCGGGGTCGTAATTGTCCGAACCATTAGACAAGGGTCCCACCAGCTCGAAGTCTGGAAAGCCTACGAGGGTGCATGGCGACGAGCTCGTATTGGCGAACTCGAGAACGAGCTGGTACTGGGCTTGCGCCTGCGCTGTTCCGGTCAACTGCACATCGAGCTGTGAGCGTTGGCACCGGCGCCCCCCTTCGGAGCTGGGCGTCTCCGAGCTGACGGCTTGGGGGGGCGGGTCGCAGGTGCCGAACGCCCAGCCCCACACCTTGAGCACAGCGGACGGGACCTTGACAGGACAGGCAGAGGGCCCGCCGGTCAATCCTGTCTCCCATCCGTGCCAGCCCTTGGTTTGGGAGCGAGTGAAGATCATGTACGCCCCACGGTCCTGGTTCGAGACCTCCGCCTGATATGAACCGGGCCGCGGCAGCAGACCGGCTCCAGCCCAGTAATGGCCGTCAGCCAGATCTTTGGCGTAATAGGAAACCCCGGGGCTCAGGCCCAAATAGTCCGAGATCGGCAGCCGGTGCAACGCCGCTCCCGCTGCCAGCAGCTGGGCTCTCACGCGAGTACTCAACACGAGGTTGCGTGCTCCGTGCCCGGCGCGACCTCCGACGTTGTGGGTACTCGCGCTCGTGCCCGTCGTACCACAGGCGGCGGTCAGCAAGATGAGACTCAGAAACAAGCCGCAAACCCAAGCCCTGTGGCGGGTCCGCGGGACAACCCCCCGGCTCGTCAGAGAAGATTCGTCCCCTGTTCGCACTCGGCTCCCTTCCAGACTCTCGCCAGCATGTCAGGGAACCGTCTGACCATCGCGTACGGGGAGATCAGCTACCGCCAGGAAACGAATCTTCCCAGTCGAACGCGCAACCGCGAACATGCCAAAGGGCTTGGCCTCGCTCAAGCCGGCTTCTTCAGCTCGCCAGCGAAGGCTTCGGCACAGGCGCCTCCTGTCCGTGCCCTACGATTCTCGACAGTCTCGCAAATAGCCAGCTCACAGGTGGGAGTCACCTGCAGCGAATGAAGCTCAGAGCAGCACTGATCGGAGTTCTCGGGACGGCCTTGCTATTGACGGGTTGTTCGTCGGTCCCGGCAAGCCACCGAAGCGGCGCCCCTAAGGAGCGAAGCCGTGCCGTTCACAGCATTAAGCGGACATGGTTGGGTCCCTACGGGGTTGAGTCGGCAGCGGTGATCACAGAAAACCGGCGACGTGGGACCTCCGCGTGGCAGATCACCAACCAGGGAGCCAGCTCCATAGAGGGCTTCGCCGATCACAACTACGCGGCGCAGGGAGACGATGTAGGTCTCTATGTTTCGACGAGCCAGCAGAGTTTCCGAGCTATCGCCTATCGCATGGGTTGGTATCAAGGGCTGGGAGCACGCCAGATCTGGGAGTCTCCGGTCACTCCCGGGATCGTCCAACCGCCGTGTCCCCTACAAACCACGACCAACATGGTTAGTTGCGACAACTGGTCACAGTCACTGACAATGAGGGTCACGGCGGCCTTCGTCCCCGGGGACTACCTCATCAAGCTGGTGGCGGCGGACAACAGCCAGTCGTACATCCTGCTGACCGTTTGGGACCCGAGCAGTCACGCCACTTATCTGGTTCTGAACCGCTCCATGGTCGAGCAGGGTTGGAACGCATTCGGCGGATACGACTACTACCAGGGCCAGGGCCCCTGCATTCTGGACAATGACATCTACCCTCCCTGCAATCGGGCACGGGTCGTCTCCTTCGACCGCCCCTATGCCGGGAACGGATCATCGGACTTTCTCACCAACGAGTACCCGCTCGTATCCTTCATGGAGCAAGAGGGTCTCAATGTCACCTATTGCACAGACATCTGCATATCCGAGCACCCCGATGTTCTGACTCAACACAAGGCTCTGATAGATACGGATCACGACGAGACATGGACCAACTCTGAACGCTTGGGCGTGCTGGATGCCGCCCAGGCCGGCGTCAACATTGCCTTTCTCGGGGCCGCTACGCTCGTTCGCCACGCTCGTTTACAAGCGTCGCCCCTCGGCCAGGACCGAGAGGAGATCGACTACCGCAACCCCGACGAGGACCCGCTCAACGGAGGCAACGATCCCTGGGACGTGACGGGCAACACTTGGGCTGCCCCCCCCACAAACTGGGACGCTCAGAGCTTTCTGGGCGAAAGCTACAGCGGCTACCTGGAGCCCGGCGAGCCAAGCGCTCCGATGCAGGTTTTCGATGCAACATCCTGGCTGTTCCAGAGAACGGGCCTGGCCAACGGGAGCCTGATCCCCGGGGTCATCAATTCCGACATCGACCATCTCGATCCCTCGGGGCCCACCCCTTCCAACCTGCAAGTGCTGGCCCACTCGCCAATTCCCCTATCTCAGGCCTACACGAACCAAGGCAAATGGGGAGGGTTTACGTACTCGGACGCGACCTACTACACCTTGACTGGTGGCAGCGCCGGGGTTTTCGACAGCGGTGACAACGTCTGGGTCGCAGCGCTGGGGCTCGGAACTCCGCCGGGGTCCTCACCGGCGGCATACATGAGGATGATGACGGGCAACCTGCTCCGCCTATTCGGGCAAGGGCCGGCCGGTCTGCTCGAACCCTCCGTGGCCAACTGGCAGGGCGTCACGCCTGCAGGCTCATAACCCGAACTCCGTGACGCTCGTTGCGTGTCTGCGTCTGGTCGTCTTCTGGCGCCAGATGACAGCCCTTTGCCAAGTGAGCACCTAGTGAGACCTGGTTCGTTGCCGACAGTGTCGGCTGGCCAGGATGGCGGCCGCAACTCGCCGTGGATGTGGGGTGGACGCAGATCCTCGGCGACGGGTCTCCCAACAGCTCTTGATGATCGTGTGGACCCGTGACTCGATCGCCCCGCGGCCTCATTACTGTCGGCATCCCGGTGGATCTCGACAACATGACTCACGTTGGTGCGTAGCTCCCGGGCGAGCCATCCCCTCGCCGCAACCCACCTCGAGCGGACAACGAACATCGGCGGGAGCGAACCGGCGCGACTGGCGCCCCTAGTGAATGTTGTGGTTGCAGCGATCCCAGGGGTTCCGCTCATCGGAGCCAACTTGTTACGGCATGCGTGGCTTGTGCGCACCCGCCATTTGCCGGTTATCGAGCTCGGATCCACGGGGCGCCTTCTGCTTGCTGTCTGCGGGAGCAAGAGCCGGCAGCGGGTCCACCGTCACATATCGCCGTGCTCGGTGCTCTTGCTCACAAAGACTGGCATCCTGCATTGCAGAATGACGTCGCTCTCGACAAGGCGCCCTCCTATGAGCTGGACCCTAGCTCCCAGGTCAGACGCTGCGCTCCGACACCAAACCGGGATCCGTGCAGACAATGCGCTTCTGAGCGCGAAGAGCGGACGTGGAGGGATCTAGGTGCGATCTACAACTCGACGAGCCGGCTTTCTCATAGCGGCCAGCCTTACCGCTATTGAGACGATCGTTGTGACTCGTCGCCGCGGCAGTCTGCTCCGTGCTGACACGATCGTGCGTTGCCGGGCAGGACACCATTTCACGACGTGGTGGATTCCTGGCGCTTCGATCAAGGCCCTCCGTCTCGGCTGGTGGCGACTGCAGCACTGCCCAGTGGGCAAGCACTGGACCATCGTCACTCCTGAGTGGCATTCGAAGCTCGACGACCAAGACCGCTGCGCAGCCGCCGCGTGGCACGACCACCGGCTGCCCTAAACACCGCCGGAAACGACGCACCGGGCAACGCCGAGTTGCCGGGTTTTGCACCCGGACGGCCGAAAAGTGACGAACGGTGGCGGCAGAGCTCAGAGCGAGCGCCACGATCGAGCGCAAAGTTAGCTGACAAGTTTAAATCGACACGGTGGTAACCACGCTAGACGCCTTGATGCGCAAAATCATGTCTTGGAGACGGTGAGGGGAACGAAGGAACCAATGGTGGGCTGACTCTCTCGCCCGCGAGCACCCTCGCAGGTGCATCGCGTGATGCGCCACCGTCGGACCAGGACCGAATCGGTTGCATCGACAACCACATCGTTGCAGTCCTGTTCGCATGGCAGCCGCAGATGCCCTACGAAGTGGTCTTCCCAGTTCTGGATTGCTCACGTGCCGCGACCGCGGGTCATGGAATTCCGGAGGCCCATGGGTTCCTGTCTGGCCTGGCTCGGCAAATCTCGAGAATGCCGGGAAGTTCCGTCCCAAATGACCAACGAATGGCCCGATGCCCTGGCGTGTCACCGTGGAGTTCAGCCGGGAGTTGCGGGCGGACGTGTTGTCTGGACGTCACCCTCTCGTTTCGGCTCTGGCGGCGCGCCAAGGTCAAGGCAGGCGGTCGCTACCGCGTCGGCACGGGACAGATCGAGGTCGCCTCGATCGAACTGGTCCCCTTCTGTACCATCAATGGAAATGACCCTCGTCCGCTCCGGAGAGCTCGATCTCGAGTCCCTGCGCCGAACGGGCCGCCCACACCGGCCCTATCTTCGACGACACCCTCGTCTAGCGGATCGAGTTCCACGTCCCAGGGACGGGCCCTAGCCGTCTTTATCGCCCAGGCATTTTCCCGCGGCGCCCGAAGTTGCATTCCTATTCTTCTAGTTGCTACTAGAGTTATCGTGTGGCCAGGGACACCAGAGAGGCGTCGGTTCGCGCAGTAACCAGCTGGGTCGGCTCCATCCGCTCCGTCCCGACGGTCCTGCACCGGTCGGCTACCGGCTCATGGCCGCACAGACACCCGGGACACTGGGAACCCTGGCAACGTGGGTCCCGGGAACCCCAACCTGAGGAGGATCTCGGCCAGTTGCGATATGGCTTGCGATCGCGCTGCAGCATCCCTCGGTTTCATGAGTCGGACTGAAGCCTCAAAAATGGCCAAGCCTGCCGTCGACACCTGGCAGGATCGCCCCTCTGGAATCCCGGCGTCGGTGCCCCCACCCTCCGTCCCACTCAGCTTCCTCGCCGCAGCAGGGCTGGGCCTCGTGGCTTGTGGTGCTGCCTGGATCTGGGCGGCCGGGTACGCGACGCAGGATCCAACCTCCGATCCGGTCGTGGCCGCCGTCCATTTCGGAGTGCTCGCCACCCTGGCAATGGGCATTCTCGGTGCGACCCACCAGTTCACGCCAGTGATCACCACACGGCCGTTGCGTTCCGTACGCCTGGCCCGAGCAACCTTCGCGCTATGGCTGGTCACGGCATGGATGCTGCCTCTCGCCATCGCCACCGAACAGCTTGCGCTCACTGAGGTGAGCGGGGCCGTCGCCGGGCTCGCGGTGGTCCTGTTGGCCATCAACCTGGCCAAGCCGTTGTCGGTGTTAGGCAAGGGTGCACCGGTCAATGCGCTTCGACTCGGCGTCCTGGGGGCCCTTCTGACCGGCTTGCTGGGAGCGGCCTTCGTCGGCGATCGGCAGACCAGTTGGTTTGAGCTTTCCGGCCACACCGACCTGGCAATGGGAGTTCTCGGTCTGTTCTGTTGGCTCGGTGCCACCTACGTGGGGGTAGCCGAGAAGCTTTGGCCGATGTTCATGCTCGCGCACGTCCCGGGCCAACATCGTGCCGGACGGCTAGCTGCCTGGAGCGTGCCGACGGGAGGTGCCTTGCTCGCCGCTGGACTGGGATGGGGCATCGTCGGATTGGCGGTCGCTGGCGCGCCGCTCCTCTCACTCGGACTCGTCGCGCATCTGGTGTCGCTCTCGCTCCACGTGCGCTACCGGCGCCGCAAGCGCGACCTGCATCTGACGTTCGTGGTGACCTCGGCCAGCTGGCTTCCCGTGGCCGCGGGGCTTGCAATCGCCTCGTTGGCCACCCTCCCCCACCACTACAACACGGGGGTGGCACTCGCCGCCGGGGCCTCGGTCGCCGTCGGAGGGTGGCTGCTCGAGGCGCTCGTCGGCCACTCTCACAAGGTCGTCCCATTCATCGTTTGGTCCTTTCTGCGCTCGAAAGGAGTGAGCCGCGGTCCCAAGGGAAAGCCGCTCATGTTCGCCGATCTCTACAACCCATTCTGGGCGGGTGTCACCTACGGGACCTTGACCACCGGCATCGCCTTGCTCTGCATCGGCCTCGGGGGGGTCTGGCCCTACGTCACCACCGCCGGCGGTTCATTCCTGGCCATCGCGGGCATCGTCGTGGTCGCCAACCTCTCGCTCACGCCAATGCTGATGTACTTTCGTGCGGGCAATGTGGCACCCGGCCGGACATCGCCCGGGGGCCCCATGGGTGACGCGCGCCGCGGTGCGGGGCATCAATGAGGTCGGCGGGATCCTTCTGCTAGTTGACGCCATGGTCTCGAATTGAGCCCTAGTAGCGTTCCAGGGAAGTGACCGTCGGACCTCGAACCGGTCACTCTCGGGGCTCTGTTGTTGCCGAGTCCGCAACGCCTGCCCGCCGTGGAATGATCTTCACACTCATCGCCATGGCATTGCTGATGATGTCGATCGACTCGACCATCGTCGCGACAGCGCTGCGTTCCATCCAACATGGGCTGGGGACCTCGATCAACTGGGCTGGATGGACGTTGACGGCCTACTCGTTCGGATTCCTGCTGATGCTTCCGTTGAGCGGAAAGCTGAGCGAACGCTATTCGCGGCGCGGCACATTCCTCGGATCGGTCGTAGTCTTCACGGTGGCCTCGCTCCTTTGCGGGGCGGCTGGTAATATCTACGTTCTCATCGCCTTGCGCGCGGTGCAGGCCGCGGGAGGAGCCGGCTTCACCCCGTCGGCCACGGGGATCATTGTCGATCACTTCGGTCCCGCCAGAGACCGAGCAGTCAGTCTTTTCGGCAGCATCTTCCCGATCGGGTCGATGATCGGTCCCATCTTTGGCGGGCTCTTCGTGACCTATTGGAGCTGGCGGGGCGTCTTTTTCGTTAACGCGCCAATCGGCTTGGCCGTCATCGTCTTGGCGCTTCGGCACGTGCCGAGCGATCCCCCCCGAAAGAGCCGAGCCAATCTGAAGCTAGACGCCATTGGAATGGGGCTCCTCGGCATCGGCGTCTTGCTGGGGATGCTCGCCATCAGCTACCTCGGGGAAAAGCACGCGAAAGCCGATTCGGCTATCTTCATCGTCCCGATTGTCATCGCGGTACTGACAATCTGGTGGTTTCTGCGCCACATCAAAGGTTCCAACGAGCCGTTCATCGCTCCACGCCTCATCTACGGCTACGGCTTCGGTGCGGTCAACCTCATCAACTCCATTTACGGGGGTGTTCCATTGGGGGCGGTAGCTTTGATTCCGCTGTACGCGACGAATCGCTACCACATCGGCGCCCTCAACTCCGGCACGCTTCTGATCGCCAACGGGATCGCGGCAGTTA
Source organism: Acidimicrobiales bacterium (assembly GCA_050743805.1). Lineage (GTDB taxonomy): Bacteria > Actinomycetota > Acidimicrobiia > Acidimicrobiales > RAAP-2 > Palsa-461. Next base: position 5,191 of record JBOGFX010000190.1, on the reverse strand, counting down.
TTCTGTCGACAGTTGTAGCCCTCGCGCTACGGCGCACTGGGTACCGCGTGCCGCTTTTCATCGGCAGCGCGGTCATCGTTGCCGGCATGATCCTTCTCGCCCTGCGACCTCCTTGGGGGGTACCCCCCTATGGCTGGTTGGCTTGCGGCGCCTTCCTCGTCGGAGCCGGCGCCGGAACGATCAACCCTCCGTGTCGTAACGCCGGGCTGCAGTTGGCCCCCGAGCAATCCGCGACTCTGGCCGCGTTGCGCACCATGGGTTTGCAGATCGGATCAATCACCACGATCTCAATCGCCACGGCGCTGCTGGCCGCTACCGGTGACCCTGGCGGACTCCAGGCCTGGTTCTACCTCATCGTGGCGTTGGCGCTGACCATCGGGATCCCCGTCGTCACAAGGATCCCTGAGCACCGTGGAGCCTGGTAAGAACCGGTGGGCACTCGGATGCTCCTGGATGTCTCTGACCGCAAAGCTCCCCAGTGCCAACCGCACGGATGGCGAATCGAAATCGACGCAGGCCCTGCCCCGTACCGGGGTCACGCCCCCGCAATGCCGCTTTGCGATCCCGCCCTGGACGTCTCGGCACGCGGTGACCAGCTGCTCGCCTACGAGGCGCAGCGGGATCTCCTCCCTGTCGACCTCGTCAAGCCGGAACGGACGGCTCTGCCAGCAGGGCCGTCCTGGCAGCCACATTCATCCGGTTGTAAACGTTGATCGTGGCGATCGCCATCAGGAGATGGAGGGTGTCCATCTCGTCGAACACCGCAGTGACCGCCTCCCACACTTCATCGGTGACACCGCCCCGGCTGATACGAGTCACTGCCTCGGTCAAAGCGAGCGCAGCCTTCTCCCTAGGGCCGAAGAGGTCCCCAGCTTCCGCCCAGGCTGCAACCAGGTCGATCTTGCGTTGTTCGACACCGGCCTTTCGAGCCTGGAAAGCGTGCATGTCCAGGCACCACGCACAGTGGTTGATCTGAGACGCTCGGATCTCCACCAGCGCGATCAGCCCTTCGCCGAGGTTTCCCTTGCGGACGTAGCGGGACAGCCCGGCGACCGCCTTGTAGACTTCTGGGTCCACATCTCGGATGGACATGCGTTGCCCGAATGACATGGCTGTGCCTCCTCGTGAAGTCATCTATCGGCCCCTCTCAACCTAAGGCAAGAAGAGGAATTGCGCTCCGAAAGACACACCTCTGGCCACCAAGCCCGTCCTGCCAGAGACCGCGGACGAGCGCGGCACACGGCACAGCGTCGGCATGGCGATATGAGCCCTCATGAAAACCGTTGAGCTCGCGTTCGCGGTCGGATGGGCCGTCTTCTGGCTCTACTGGCTTTTCGCCGCGTTCTCGATGAAGCACGGCCACGTCCAATGGTCCCGCTCACTCGGGGCGCGAGCGGTGATCGCGGTTGTCGTGATCCTCCTGGTGCGCTCAGGAACCTTTCGGCACCACCTCCTCAGTTGGGACCCGTCGCTCGCAGGTCTGGGGCTCGCGCTTTTCGCGTTCGGACTCGGGTTCGCCGTCTGGGCACGTGTCAACATCGCAAGCAACTGGGGCACGCCCATGACCAAGAAGGAAAAGCCAGAGTTGGTGACGACTGGCCCCTATCGCCGTGTCCGGCACCCGATCTACTCGGGCATCCTCCTGGGAGGCATTGGCACGGCGATTGCGCTGGACTGGCTATGGCTGATCGTCGTGGGCGTCGTGGGCGCCTACTTCATCTACAGCGCGGTCGTTGAGGAGAGGTACATGACAGAGCAGCTCCCAGACTCGTACCCTGCGTACAAGCGGTCGACGAAGATGATGGTCCCCTTCGTCCTCTGACTCAGTCTGGGTAACACTGGGTTCTCAAGCTCTCAGCCGAAGGGCGCTCAGTGGGCCGAGGGACACTGCTCCGGGTCGCTTCTGTCCTCTCTCAGTTGTTCTGCATGAGTGCCAGCGACTTCTTGAGCACGGTAACGGTGCTGTACCGCCATCCATTCTTGGCTGTTCTGAGGTTGGCACGGTCGAGCAAGGGCCGCGGCCGCGTCGGGCCAGTTTGGAGCCCCGAACCATTGACCGGTCGGCGCTAGCCAATCGCTAGACGACCCATGGTGAATGCGCTGAGCACGCTTCTCCAGGTCTGCAAATGTCGCAAGGAAAGGCGACTCGCTGCCGGTTTTCGCCACCGGGGCTGCGGCACGAGTCCGGCGTGTCCCTAGTAAGGCTTCTCGAGAGGCCTCTGGATCTCGGGTCGGGCGAGGGCGAGATAGACCACCAACAAGATGGTCGCCGCTGCGAAGACGATCGCCGTGGGTCCATCGCCGAAGTTGATACCGCTGATTTGGCGCGGTTTGCTGATGTAGTCGGCAAAAGAAGCCCCCAGCGGGCGAGTCACGACATAAGACATCCAGAACGCAGCGATGCTGTTCAGGCCGAAGCCCTTCCATGCCAAAGCTGGAAGGAAGATGACGATCGCGAACAATATGCCCGAGGCCAGATAGCCAAGATTGAGAGACACTGCGGTGAAGTCTCCGAGCGCGGTCCCGAGGGCGAAGGTGGCGAACACGGTCGCCCAGTAGAAGCCCTCACGTCGTTGCGTGGTGATGCTATGGATGGAGAGCGTACCTTCGCTGCGCTGCCAGATGAAAAAGATCGAACCTAACACCGTCGCCCACAGCAGAGTGGTTCCCGCGTAGGGGATACCGACGTCGAGGTGCAGGAAATCTGAGACCCCGGTCCCGAAAATCGCGATGGCATAAGCGAGGAACCAATACGAGAATGCACGGTATCGGCGGATCGAGAACTGGAGGACGAGGCCGACGGCAAACAGAAGCACCTCGATCCCGCCACCTTTGACGTTGCCAAGGGTCTTGAAGAAGTCCGACGCGGCCTCACCACCGGCGGTCGTCAACAACTTGAGCATCCAAAAGAGGAGGATGACCTCAGGGACCTTGGCGGCTAGAGGAGCGTGGAAGATGCGGCCGACCAGAGGGATCTGGCCCAGTGGTCCGCGTGTTCGAACTGCAACAGATTCCTCGAGAATCTCTGCGCCGCCCCCGGTGAGCTCACCTTGGTTCGGACCTCCGCCCGACGGAATACTCATGATGCGATACGAGAAATCTCGATCAACGGGGATCGTTGCGCGGTTCCACCTCTGGCTATTGGCACCAGAGCGTTGTGGGGCACAAAGACGGCGGGCAAGCGCGCCGACACGAGCCTTGTCAAACACACCCGGGGTCGTCCTTCTGCCAGGTTGCAAACGCAAGATGAAGGTCTCGACGATGGTCCCTGGGAGCCCAGCCAAGCCGAGACGTCAGGCGGGTCACGACGGGCCATGCTACGCACGCGGGCCGGCCCAAAATGGTTATCACCACCGAGCGGGCTCGGCCAACAAAGGCCGGACCAGGACCTCTGCGTTGTTCCCTGCCGTTTCCTGGGGAATGTGCCCCGAAAATTGGTTCTCCTCGGGGTTCCGTGGGTCATTCCCCGGCCGGAAGCGCGCGTTGAGTGGGTAGCTCGACGGTGATGCCGCCGCAGCAGAGGTAGATCATGGCGATGACCGCGGTAGCGGAGTGATGGCCGTAGCCGCGGTGGTTGATGAGGCGGATCTTTGAGTTGAGACCCTCGAGCTTGGAGTTCGAGAGCCCGAGTTTGATCGCCGCGAGGATGCGGTCGCGGTTGGCCTTCACGGTCTTCGCCAGCTTCACGAACGCGGGGATCCGGCAGCGCTGCGCCCAGGTCAGCCACCAGTCGAGATGTTTGGGCGCTTGTGACCGAGCGCGCAGACGGTAGAGGTCGCGCACCCCTTCTTTCAGCTGCCAGGCGCGGTAGAGGACCGAGGAGCGTCGGCGCAGCTGGTGGAGGACCTCGAGCTGGTTGGCCGTCAAGTCGGCCTGGTCCTTGAGCAACGCCCAGCGGGTGTGCTTCCACCACGGGGCCTTCGAGTGGCCGAGGGTGCGGAAGATGTTCCAGACCTCACGCCTCGTCGCATCGAGGGCCTCGTTGGCCAGCTTCACCAGGTGAAACGGGTCAACGCACTGGGTGACGTGGGGAGCGCTGGCGTCGGTCGCCGCCTTGTAGGCACCGCCCATGTCGAGGCTGATCGCGACGAGCTGGTTCCTTCGTTCCTCGCCGAGCTCGTCGTAGAAGGCCTCCAAGGTGGCATGGTCCTTGCCCTCACCGGCCCAGACGACCGCGCCGTCTCGATCGTGGTCGGCGACGACGGTCAGGTAGCGGTGCCCCTTGCGATAGGAGACCTCGTCCACCCCTATCCGGTAGAGGTGATCGAGGCGGGCGTCGTCGATCGTGTCGGTGACGACGTCGGTCACGATCTTCGCGACCGCCTCCCAGGAGACCCGGAGCAGCTTCGTGATCGTGGTCTTGTCGACCCGCTGCGCGAGCCAGCACACGACGTCTTGGAAGTCCCTCGTATGACGAGCCCCGGGCCGGGCCCAGGAGACCTCCTCGGTGCGCACCCGATGGCACTGTCGGCAGTCGATTCGGCAGATCTCGGCTTCGAGGAAGCACCGGGAGGCGCCGAGGTCGAGGTGGCGCCAGCGGCGCACCGAGCGGTCGTAGATCGCCCAGGTCGCCCAGCCGCACGGGCAGCGGTGCTTGCCCCGCTGGCGACGCAGCGTGACGACCGTTCCGTCGGGGCCGAAGGTGACGCCCGAGACCGAGGCGCCGACGATGGCCATCATCTTGTTGAATGCAGTGGTGACGCGCACGTGATCCTCCTCGCACGCTGGTTGTTTGGTCACTTCCAACCGTACGAGGGCGACGCGTGCGCGTCGCTTTTCGATCAGGCCCCGGCTGCGCCGGGGCTCATTCCATGGTGACTGGCGAGCTGGCTCCGGAAGGCGGGCGTCAAGGGTCCACTGCGTCGGCCTCCGGCCGCGCCTTGACCCCCGCCTTCAGCGCTCAGCAACCCACACAAACCCGAGGAGTCCCCTATTCCTTTCCGCCTCGGGGGAGCCGCTGTGCGCCGACTGGCTGTCGCGCACCACCAAGGCCTACATCGCCGCCGGCGCTCCGGGAAAGCGCGGCAGTTGCCATCTGTTCCGCCACACCTGCGCCACCTTGATGCTCGAAGGCGGCGCCGACATCCGCTACGTCTCGGAGATGCTCGGCCACGCCAAACAGGCTCTTCCGGTTTCAGTGGGGACGGGTTGAGGTGATCCGGGGCGGCCGGATGGTGGTCGGCCACCGCAC
>JBOGFX010000189.1:0-31108 GCA_050743805.1 Acidimicrobiales bacterium | reverse complement strand
GTCAACTCGTCGATCGTGTGGGAGTCGAGGGGTTCGCGCTCGCTCTTTGGCCGTGAGGGCGTGCGCGGCATCGCTAACGTCGATATCAACGCAGAACTGGCAGTGCGCTTGTCGATGGCGTGGGTCTCCACCTTGGGCAGGGGTGCCTCGATCACCGCCTCTCGTGACACCAGTCGCACGGCTCGGATGTTGAAGCGCGCGATCATGGTCGGCTGCAATGCGGTCGGCATCGACGTGAAGGATCTGGAGGTCGCGACCGTACCGGTGATGCGTCATCACATCCGTAGCACGGCCAGTCGCGGCGGGGTCTCGGTCCGTCTCGCACCTGACGATCCCCAATCGGTCACGATCCGCTTCTTCGATGCCGAAGGCCTGGATCTCGACGAGGCGTCTCAACGCAGGATCGAACGCCTCTACCAAAGAGAGGAGTTCCGCCGGGTGCTCGCCTCTGAGATCGGGGACATCGACTTCCCCGCGAGAGCGGTCGAGCAATACACGAAGGATCTCGTGGGTGCGCTCAAGCGGGGGGACCAGCTCACCTCCGGGACCAAGCTCGTCTTGGACCTCTCCTACGGATCGGCCAGCTTCGTCATGCCCAACGTCTTGGCGAAGCTCGACGCGGACGTTCTGGTCGTCAACTCGTACGCGCACACCGTGGGCATGATCTCGGTGGATCGTGCGGAGCACGCGCTGCGCGTGGCGAACCTCGTCCAGGCCTCCGGGGCGCACTTGGGCGCGGTGGTAGACGCCACCTGCGAGCATCTCACGGTGATCGACGACGCGGGCCGGGTCCTCTCCGATGACCAGGCGCTGCTCGTCATGCTGCAGCTGGTCACCTCGATGGAGCCCGAGGCCCGGGTGGTCCTGCCGATCTCGGCTCCTCGGGCTGCCCATCAGATCTGTGAGCGCTCAGGGGCCGTCGTGTCGGTGGCCAAGCTCTCTGCGGCCCACCTCATGGAGATGGCCTCCCTGCCCGGGGTGGCCTTTGGCGCCGACGACCGCGGGGGTTTCATCTGGCCGCGCTTTCTCCCGGCCCACGACGCGGCGGCCAGCTTGTTCATGTTGGTCGAGATGCTCGCAGCCAACGGCGAGCCCTTGTCGCGCCTGGTCGACGCCCTGGCGCCCGTGCACATAGCGAGAACGGTGGTGGCGACACCCTGGGAGTCCAAGGGCTCGGTGATGCGGGGCCTGGTCGAGCATCTCGGCGACCAGAACACGGTGCTCTTGGACGGCGTCAAGGTGCTCTGGGAGGACGGCTGGGTCCTCATCGTCCCGGACCCCGAGGACCCGTTGACTCACGTCTTGGCAGAGGGTTCTAGCTTGGAGGCGGCCCAAGCCCGAGCGGCCCAGTACTGCGCGAAGATCGAGGACCTGGTCGCTTCGGCGCCCGTGAAGAGCTGAGCCCAAGTCCTGTAGGGTGCCACGCCGTGAATCTTCCCGAGGAGCTCCGTTACTCGACCGACCATGAGTGGGCCCGCCAAGAGGGGGAGACCGTTCGGATTGGCATAACCGACTACGCGCAGGACGCGCTCGGAGATGTTGTCTTCGTGGACCTCCCTCAGATCGGTAAGGTGCTCGAGGCGGGTGCCCTGTTGGGTGAGGTGGAGTCGACGAAGTCTGTGTCGGAGATCTACGCGCCAATCTCGGGCACTGTCGTCGCGGTCAACACGGAACTGGTTGCCAGCCCCGAACGGATCAATGGCGACCCCTACGGCGAGGGGTGGTTGTGCGCCCTCAGCCCTGCAGAAGGCGACTCGCTCGCGTCGCTGTTGGACGCCGAGGCCTACCGCGCGCTGATCGAGTCGTGAGCCCTGCCCTAGCCGCGGGTGCCCTCAGGCTCCCCAGGGGCGCCCCGGTAGCCAGAACGACTACCGTAACGTGGGTGTTCTGCCACAACTGCGGGCACCGGAACCCTTCTGGGGTCAACTTTTGCTCATCGTGTGGGGCTGCTCTGGCAAACGACGAGTCCGAGACGACCGTGACCTTCCAGCCCATAGACGAGCACGGCGAGTCTCCAGAGGAGGACCAAAGCGTCACCCTTGTCGAGGTCCCAAGAGGGCACGGGGTGCTGGTCACAAAGCGTGGGCCCAGCGTCGGCACCCGGTACGACCTGGAAAAGTCCGTCACCAGAGCCGGTCGGCATCCCGAGAGCGACATCTTCTTGGACGACATAACCGTGTCGCGCAGGCATGCAGAGATCGAGCGCAAGGCCGATGGCAGCGTCCTCATCAAAGACGTGGGATCGCTCAACGGCACCTACGTCAACCGGGAGAGGATCGAGACTCAGACGCTCTCTTCTGGCGATGAGGTCCAGATCGGGAAGTTCAAGCTGGTCTACCTGGTGGCGGGCGAGGAATGAGCTCACGCACCCACCTGTCCATCGGTGACGTCCTCAGCCTTCTGCGTCAGGAGTTCTCCGACATCACCATCTCCAAGATCCGTTTCTTGGAGAGCCAGGGTTTGGTGGACCCCGAACGTTCTCCATCGGGCTACCGAAAGTTCTACGAAGACGACGTCGAGCGGCTCAGATGGGTTCTGCGCCAGCAGCGCGAGAAATTCTTGCCCCTAAAGGTGATTCGCGACCGGATCGCTCGCGGTGAGGACGCGGATGCCGACGGCCCTGTCGAGGACTCCTTGGAGGTCGTCGACGACGACAGCCCGGGCGCCGAGGCCTTCGCCCGCTCCGCGGCACCGTTGGCTTCCAGTGCTGATGTCGCAGGAGGCTCAGAGTCGCCTGGTCGCGGTGGCGGCCTAGCCACCTTGAGCCACGCCCCCTCACAGCGCTCCGATGAGGAGCCCGTCGGCGCACCACCGGAGCAGTGGGCGCACCCCGCCCAGCACGGTCCTTCGATGGGACCGAGCGCTCAGCGCCCAGGGCCATCAAGCGATGCCGCGCGGACCAAGAACCGCGACACGGCGAGGCCCTCGCATCTGAGCGGTGCGACCATGAGCCTCGACGACCTCTGCGCAGCCACCGGCCTCGGTGCGACCGAGGTCGCTTCCCTGGAGGGCTTCGGGTTGATCGAGCCACTCCAGGTCGGAGGAGCGCTCTACTACGACGAGGAGGCTCTCGCTGTCGCCAGGCTGGCGGCAGAGTTCGCCCGTTTCGGCATCGAGCCGCGCCACCTGCGCCTTTTCCGCAACGCGGTGGATCGGGAGCTCGGGCTGATCGAGCAGGTCGTGACCCCGCTGTTGCGCCAGCGCAATCCCGAGGCCCGTCAGCGTGCCGTCGACGCGGGGGAGGAGCTTGGACATCTGGGCCAGTCGCTCCGCTCGGCTCTCCTGCAGCGTGCCCTTCGGAGCCACCTGGGAGCCTGACCGCCACTCACCTGGGCCTCAGCCCCAGTCACGGCGTGCCGGGCGACTCTCGAGGTGCGGGCGCTACATTGCGTACATGGTCGAGGTGCGTCTTAGGGCGGTCCGGGTCGACTTGCAGTCGAACACCCCGGTGCTACTTCTCCAAGAGACTGACGGAGAGAAGCGGACCTTACCGATCTTCATCGGCAACCCGGAGGCCACGTCCATCGCCTACGCCCTGCAGGGAGTGACCCTGCCTCGACCCCTCACACACGATCTGATGCGCGATGTGCTGAGCTCCCTCGAGGTGGAGATCGAGCGCGTGGTGATCACCGAGCTGCAGGACGCCACCTACTACGCCGAGTTGCAGTTGCGGCGCGGAGAAGAGGTGACGGTGGTCTCGAGCCGGCCGTCCGACGCGGTTGCCGTCGCGTTGAGGACCGGCAGCCCGCTTTTCGTGTCCGACGAGCTCATGGACGCTTACGGCATCCTGCTTGCGCCAGAGGCGATGGATGAGCAAGAAGAGGACCTTGCTCCAGAGGTCCTGATCGGTCAGTTCCAGGAATTCTTGGAGGACATCAAGCCCGAGGACTTCGCCTCCTAGCCGAGGGGCCTCAGGCCTGCGGGTTCACCAGGACTCTCCCGGTCACGCGCGCACCTGCGACGTCATCGAGGGCCTTGTCCAGGCCCGCCAGGTCGACCTCGCGATCGACGATGGCTTCCAGGGGCTCGGCCGGGATCGCACCGAGCAGAGAGGGCCACAGCCGCCGGCGTTCTTCGATGGGCGTCCTCGCCGTGTCCACGCCCAGAAGGGCGACCCCGCGCAGGATGAAGGGATAGACGGTCGTCGTGAGCGAGCTGCCACCGGTCAGCCCGGATGCCGCGACCGCGCCCCCATAGTTGAGCGAGCGCAGGACGGCGGCCAGGGTTGCGCCACCCACGCAGTCGACCGCCCCCGCCCATCGGCCCGAGCCGAGCGGTCCCGTGCCGTCGCCGATCTCGTCGCGCCCGATGACCTGTGTTGCGCCGAGGGACGTGAGGTAGGAGCGTCGGTCGGCCTTCCCGGTGCTGGCTACCACCTCGTAGCCGCGTCGGGCCAGGAGCAGGACGGCCAGGGAGCCGACACCCCCTGTCGCGCCGGTCACCAGGACCGGGCCGCGCTCGGGGGTGAGGCCTACCTCTTCGAGCCGGAGCACAGACACAAAGGCGGTGAACCCCGCGGTGCCCAAGAGCGCGGCTGTGCGCGAGTCGGTGCCCTGAGGCAGCTCGACCGTCCATCGCGCCGGCATGCGTGCGCGCTCGGCGAAGCCCCCATGGTGGGAGGCTCCGATCTCGTAGCCGTGTGCCAGAGCTCTGCCCCCGACCGAAGGGCCTCCGGGCGGGCTCTGCGCGACGGCGCCGCTCACGTCGACCCCGGGGATGAGCGGGTAACGGCCAGCGACGCGACTGTTTGGGTCGCGGACCATCGTGTCCTTGAAGTTGATCGAGGACCACTCGACGTCTATGACCACAGGGTCGTCGCCGAGCACTGAGTCGTCGAGGTCTCTCACGCCCGTCGTGCCGTCTTCGTCGACGAGAAAGGCTCTCAGCATCGCGCCACTGTAGGTCGGCACTACTGTCGGTTCGTGAGGGTCGGATCCTTGACGATGCGCCCGTGAGCCCGTCGGCTCCCTTCGGAACCTGGCCGTCGGCGCTCAGCGGGGAGGTTCTCGCACTGCAGCGCGGCGTCACGCGCTCGTCGCTTGCATCGGGTTTTGGCGCGCTGTGGTGGCTCGAGGCGAGACCGCAAGACGGCGGGCGCGTGGTCCTCGTGAGGGCTCCGCGCGACGCAGATCCCCAGGTGGTCTCTCCTTCGGGCGTGAGCATCCGGTCGCGTGTCCACGAGTACGGGGGAGGCGCGTGGTGCCTGTTAAAAGAGGCCGGGTCGCAGGAGCCTTCGTTCGCCTTCGTCGAAGACGACAGTCAGCGGATCTTCTGGGCAACGCCGAACGGCGACGTGCGGCCCGTCACCTCCGAACCGCCCGCCGGGGAGCATTGGCGCCACGGGGGACTGGTCGCCGGCCCGCGAGGCCTGGTGTGCGTGCGCGAGGCGACGGCGCAGGGCGTGAACGAGCGCAGCATCGTCGCGGTCGACACCTCGTCGTCAACGGTGAGCACCCTTTGCCGTGGCCGTGACTTCTACGGCTCGCTCGCGGTCAGCCACGACGGCCGGTCGCTGGCCTATGTCTGTTGGGACAGTCCCAACATGCCCTGGGACAAGACCGAGCTGCGGGTCGCCACCCTGGCAGAAGGCGGTCGGGCCTTGCTCGACGAGGTCGTGATGGGCGGCAATCTGTTCCAGGGCTGCTCTGTGGACCAGCCCTGCTGGATCGACCCCTCCACCCTCGTGTTCATCGCCGATCGGTTGGGTTGGTGGCACCCGTGGATGCAGCGTGAGGGCGAGGACCCGGCCGTGCTCTGCGACATGGAGGCGGACTTCCAGGGCCCAGCGTGGGCGCTCGGTCAGCACACCTTGGTCGCATCGGGCTCCTCGATTGCTTGCCGCTGGACACAGAACGGCATCGACCACCTGGGCGTATTGGATCCCGGGGGCGACCTCGTCGAGATCCACCAACCCTGCGTGAGCATCTCGCAGCTGTGCGCGCACGAGGGCGGCCTGGCCTGGCTGGGGCGGTCCCACTCGAGCGGTTCCTCGCTGTTCGTGTGCCTGGAGCCGCCGGGCGGCGCGACGACCACCGTGGTGGAGGCCCCTCAGGTCCTCGCGCGACGCGACGTCTCGAGGCCCGAGACCCTCGCCGTAGGAGCGCCCGACGGGCGCCAGGTCCATGCGACCTTCTACGCGCCGAGGCTCGGTGGCTGGGAGGGGCCGGCGGGAGCCGCACCGCCTTTGATCGTGCTGTGCCACGGGGGGCCGACGGCCAGCGCGCAGTCGGGTTTCGATCCGGTGGTGCAGGCACTGACCAGCCGCGGCTTCGCGGTGGCGGCCGTGGACTACTCGGGAAGCACCGGGTACGGGCGGGCATACAGAGACGCCCTCTACGGGCACTGGGGCGAGCTGGACTCGGCGGATTGTGTGGCCGTTGCGCGCTGGCTGGGCCGATCGGGCCGTGTCGACCCCGCAACGATGGCCATCCGGGGCGTCAGCGCCGGTGGTCTCACGGCCTTGAACGCGCTCGTCGGGGACAGCGTGTTCAAGGCGGCGGTGTGCTGGTACCCGGTGTGCGATCTGGTCGCTGCGCTGAACACCTCGGTCTCCTTCGAGGCGCAGTACACGGAGCGACTCGTCGGCCGGTTCCCCCAGGTGCGCGCCACCTACGAGGCAAGGTCGCCGGTGAACCGGGTCGACGAGATGCACGGCGCCGTCCTTCTTCTCCACGGTGAGGACGATCCGGTCGTGGATCCGGCGACCACCCGCCAGATGGCCGCTGCCCTCACCCGAAGGGGCGCTCGGGTGGAGGCCCTGTTCTTCGCCCAGGAGAGACACGGTTTCAGGCGCCTCGACACCCTGTCACGGGCCTTCCGAGCCGAGCTCGCCTTCTACCAAGAGGTGCTGGTCGATGGCCGCAGCGAACCCTCTCGGGCGCGACCTGAGGTCTAGGTCCGCTGGTAGCGTGTCCCAAGGCGGGTCGGGGCGGGCGGAAGGCGCCGGAGACACAGATTGGTCACAAACCTCGGGCGGCATGTGGGCGCCCTGGTACGCACCCTTCAACCAGAGCAGGGCGACGCGTTGCTGTACGCGGCCTCCGCGATGTTCGCCCTTGGAACGCTAGAGCTCTCCAAAACTCCGTTGTACCAGCAGTGGGCTGCGTTCGCGCTCGGGCCCTACCTGTTCGCAGCCATCGGGTCTGCGGCCGTCGGTTGGCACCGGACGCACCGTTCGCACGGGGTCGTCCACGCCCAGCGGCACTGGTCGCATCCCCGGGTCGCCCTCTTCCTGGTCGTCCTCATAGGGGCGACACTTGCGCCCTTGAGCTGCGAGATCGCATGGCGATCAGACGGGTCCGCTCAAGCTCACGCCCAGCCTGAGGTCTTGGTCATCGAGCAGGCAGCGCAAAGGGCCATGCGCGGGCTTCCCCCCTATCACGCGACCGTGAGCCACGGCAGGCCGCAATCCCTGATCAAGGGGGAGCCCGCCTACGAGTCGTTCTATCCCTACCTGCCGCTCATGACCGCCTTCGGCATTCCCTCCAGCCTGCACGCCCCCGTCCGGTTGACCGACGCGCGCGTCGCCTTCAGCGGGGTCACCTTGCTGGTCGTATTGATCGCGCTGGCCCTGTTGGCCGCCCCGGGGGAGCGCAAGGTGCGAGCGCTTATGGTCCTCACCGCCTTGCCGACCGCCGCCCTACTGCTCGCGACCGGGGGCGACGACATGCCGGTGGTGGCCTTCCTGCTGCTCGCCATGGTGCTGGCCCAGAGACGCAAGCCCGGCCTCGCCGGCATCTTCTTGGGAGTGGCCTCGGCGATGAAGTTCACCGCGTGGCCGCTCGCGGTGCTCGCGTTGCTGTGCGCGCGCGACCGGAGCGGGCGCCGTGTGCCGGGCCGTATGGGACTCGGCATCCTGGCCGTCGTCGGTCCGGTGGTCACCCCGTTCCTCGTGCACAACCCGCACGTGTTCTTCGTGAACGTGATCCTGTTCCCCCTGGGGCTGTCTGGGGTTCCTTCCCCAGCTGCCAGCCCGCTGCCCGGCCACCTCCTGGTGACGGCGGTCCCCGCTCTTCACCACGTCCTTCCAGTCCTCGCGTCGGTGCTTGGCGGGGGGATCCTCTTGCGGCGTCTCGTCACCCGTCCGGTGCGAACCGCCGCGGATGCGACCGGGCTGTGCGGTTGGGTGATGCTCGTCGCGATCTTGGTGGCACCGGCCACGAGGATCGGGTACCTCGTGTATCCCATCAACTTCTTCGTCTGGGCCTTCATGCTGCGCGGTGCCGAGGCCACGGAGCCTCCAGAGATGGCCCCGGTGCCCATAGACGTCTCGGAGCTGGAGCCCGCGGAGCTGGTCCTCGCAGGAGGCGGGCCGCGCAGGGCCTAGGCCGCGCGTTCAGCTCTGGTCTTGGACCTGCAGGACGCGAAGTGTGAAACGGGTCACATCGACGGTGCCCGACGAGGAGAAGGTGCTCGCCGAGACGGTCACGCCGAGTTGCCAGTAGAAGCCGTCGTCACCGCCGAGCTGGCCGACGATTTGTCGGCCACCCCCTCGGGCGCTACCGCTCGTGACCGTGCGCCAGCCGAGATAGCGCATCTCGGCCCTGTAGAAGGCGAGCACCGAGGCCTGTGAGGCTCGGATGGTGAAGCTGACCCCCTCGTCGTAGGACGCCCCCAGCCCTGGGTTCGTCGTCCCGGTCCGGGTGGCCGACCGGGGGATGGCGATGGCTTCGATGACGTTGCTGGGAGGCTGGCCGTTCTGTTCGATGACCGACAGGGGCGCCTCGGTGTGGAGCGCGTGGAGTGACCCGGCGCTGGCCTGGGGATGGGTCGCCGGATGGCTTGTCGCCCCGTTGCTCAACGCGGCCCCGACCGAGAAGGCGATCAGGATCACGAGCCCTATCCCCAACACCAGGGCTGCCGGGCGCATCGTGAAGTTGGCTCTTGGTGGCGGAGCCGGTTTGACCGTCACTGCGCGAGCCTAGGAGACTCCTGCGGTCCGTAGGTCTCGGCGGGCTCCCATCCGAAGTGGTCGATCGCACCGCGCCCTGATCCGAGGGTCCATGCGGACGCGCCCTCGAGGGCCCGGCGGACGAACTCCTTGGCGCCTCGGACCGCATCGAGCGGCGCTGCCCCAAGAGCGAGACGTGCTGCGATCGCAGCCGACATCGAGCACCCGGTGCCGTGGTCGTTCACGGTCGAGACCCGCTCTGCCTCCAAGACGACCGGGCCCTTGGCATCGACGAACACGTCGGGTGAGGGGTCAGGCGAGCCCCGATGCCCCCTGGCCAGATCGAGATGGCCGCCCTTCACCACCACCGAGGTGGGCCCCAAGGCGAGGATGGCTCGGGCGGCCTCCACCATCGCGTCGACCGATGCAAGTTCGGAGATGTCTCGGTCCGTGAGCACCGCCGCCTCCCACAGGTTGGGGGTGACGATCGTGGCGCACGGGAGCAGCTCGCCCTTGTAGACATAGAGACCGGCCTCCTCCATCAGGCGCTGGCCGGTGGTCGACACGAAGACGGGGTCTACGACCAGGGGCGAGAGTCTCCCGGCCTGCGCAAGTGAGCCCACCGCGCCTGCGATCGAGGTGTTCGCGAGCATCCCCGTCTTGACGGCGTCCGGGCAGAGGTCGTCAAGCACCGCTTCGATCTGGGAGATGACGAAGTCTGGCTCGAGAGCTACCACGCCGGTCACCCCAAGGGTGTTCTGAGCGGTCACCGCGCTTATTGCGCTGGTGCCGAACACCCCGTGGGCTGCGAAGGTCTTGAGGTCAGCCTGCAGCCCCGCGCCACCTCCCGAGTCTGAGCCGGCGATCGTGAGCGCGACCCTGGGGGTCACGAGGGGCTCCTTGGGTCCGAGGGCCACGACAGGCCGGTAGGGTGGAGCGCGGTGGTTGGCGAGAACCGGCACCCGGGCGATCCCCTCGTGATCGCGGGACGTGATTTCAAGAGCCGCCTGTTTCTCGGGACCGGCGGCATGACCAGCCTCGCCGCTCTCGACGACGCCCTCGCTGCCTCGGGCACCCAGATGGCAACCGTCGCGCTGCGCCGCATCGACCCCCGGGCTCGGGGATCGGTGCTCGACGTGCTCGTCGCCCGTGGCGTGTCGGCGCTCCCCAACACAGCGGGTTGCTTCACCGCGACCGAAGCGGTGCTCACCGCCAAGCTCGCGCGCGAGGCCTTCGAGACCGACTGGGTCAAGCTCGAGGTCATCGGGGACGACCGTACCCTGCTGCCCGATGCCGTCGAGCTCCTCACCGCCGCCGAGCAGCTCGCGGCCGAGGACTTCGTGGTCCTCGCGTACACGACCGACGACCCCGTTCTCGGCCGGCGCCTGGAGCAGGTCGGGTGCTCGGCGGTCATGCCACTAGGATCGCCGATCGGCAGCGGGTTGGGCCTGCGCAACCCGCACTCGCTAAGCCTTCTGCGTGAGGCGGTGTCGATCCCGGTCGTGCTGGACGCAGGCGTGGGCACCGCCTCTGATGCTGCCCTCGCCATGGAGCTCGGTTGCGACGCGGTGCTGGCAGCGAGCGGAGTCAACCGTGCTCAAGATCCCGCCAGGATGGCCCGTGCCCTGGCTCTGGCCGTGGAGGCCGGCCGCGAGGCGCGTCTCGCTGGGCGGATCACGCCGCGCTATCACGCCAGCGCCTCCTCCCAGCTCACGGGCATCCCGGACCTCGACATCGACCAGAGCCGCTGAGACCCTGCGCCACCCGGCCACGCCGGTCGACCGGCTCCAAGGAGTGCGGCCCCGACCCACGGCGGGATCGTCCCGGGTTGTTCGGTCCTGTGATGGCGCGATGTTAGGGAGCCCTAAACTTTCCTGATCGTCCCGGGCAAAGCCATCGGAGACCGGCTCACCAGAGAAACCCGCGCGCAGGGGAGACCGAGCTGAGCGCGAGCATGCTCTCGGTTCGCGCGCCCGGTGCCCGGGTCCAGGGTCACAGGGCGTGGGGCCTCGCGTCCATGGCCGGAGGGGTCGCAGCGTTGCTCGCGATCCCACTCGCCTTCTTGGTCTTGGAGCTCGTCAACAGCGGGTGGTCCGAGGTGAAGCTGGTCCTGTTCCGGCATCTGACCGGCGAGCTGATCTGGAACACGGTGGCGCTCACCGTGGCGGTCACCGTTGGCGCTGCGGTGGTTGGGACCGGGTGCGCGTGGGTGGTCGAACGCACCGATCTGCCGGGTCGCCGGGTTCTGGCGGTCCTGTTGGTTCTGCCGCTGGCGGTGCCCGACTTCGTGGTGAGCTTCGGTTGGGTCCAGCTCGCGCCGGGTGTGACCGGCTTTTGGGGCGCGCTGCTGGTCATGACCTTCACCGTGTACCCCTTCGTGTACCTGCCGGTGGCAGCCTCTATAAGGCGGTTGGACCCTGGCACTGAGGAGGTTGCGCGATCTTTGGGGCGGGGGCCCATGATGACGTTCGCGACCGTGACCCTGGCCCAGTTGCGACTCGCCGTGGCCGGTGGGGGCCTCGTCGTGGCCCTGGTCGTTCTTGCCGAGTACGGCGCGTTCGAGATCCTCAGGTACCAGACCTTCACCACGGAGATATTCACCGAGTACCAGAACTTTCAGATGGCGGCTGCGGCAAGCCTGTCGATCGTGCTGGTGTTGGGGGCGCTCATGGTCGTCGGGGCCGACGGCGCGATCCGTGGTCGCGCGCCCATAGCGAGGTCCTCGCCCTTCGCGGGGCGCCCTGTTGGGCGCACCGCCCTGGGCCGTGCACGCTGGCTCGCTCTCGTTGTGTGTCTGGTGGTGCTTGCGCTGGGTCTCGGAGTGCCCTTTGCCGAGATCTTCTCGCTGTTGTCCCAGGCCTCGGGCAAGACCCTCCCGGGCGCCGCGTCGATCGCTTCGGCATTGGGGCACAGCCTTGCCTACGCGGCCCCCGCGGCCGCCATAGCCTCGGTGTGCGCCATGCCGCTGGCGATCCTCACCGTTCGGCGTCCGGGCAGGGTGCCCTCGGCGTTGGAGAAGAGCTCCTACCTCATCTTGGGCTTGCCCGGCATAGTCGTGGCCCTCTCGCTCGTGTACATGAGCGAGCGCTACGGCGCGGGGGCCCTCTACGGGAGCGCATGGCTCCTCATCGTCGCCTACGCCATGATGTTCTTCCCGCTTGCTTTCGTGGCAGGACGCGCTTCGCTCGCGCAGGCTCCACATCGCCTCGAAGAGGTTGCCCGGTCCCTAGGTGCCTCGAGGGTCTCGGTGCTCTTGAAGGTCGTGGTGCCCCTGGTGGCGCCCGGTGTGGCGGCGGGCTTCTGCCTCGTTCTCTTGGAGGCGGTGACCGAGCTCACCGCGACCTTGGTGCTGGTGCCGCCCTCCACCCAGACCCTCTCGACGCAGTTCTGGGCGTTTCAGTCCAACGGTCTCGATGGCCAGGCCGCGATCTTCGCGCTGGTGATGGTGGGCCTCGCGGCGGTTCCCCTCAGTGTGCTGAGCCGATTCTTCGGCGCTCTTCAGGCTAGGGGAGCGGCCCGGTGAGCGGGCTCCAAGCGGTTGGCATCGAAAAGGCCTATGGCGCCCAACCCGTGCTGAGGGGCCTGGATCTCGCCTGTCCGCCGGGTTCTACGACCGTGTTGCTCGGGCCGTCGGGGAGCGGCAAGACAACGCTGTTGCGGATCCTGGCGGGCTTCGAGCAACCCGACGCAGGGGAGGTGAGCCTCGACGGCGTGGTCCTCCAGGGCCCTGGTGCCCGGGTCCCCCCCGAGCACAGGCGCGTCGGCTACCTGCCCCAGGAGGGCGCTCTGTTCCCCCACATGAGCGTGGAGAGGAACGTGGGTTTCGCCTTGCGCAAGGTTGGCCGCGCCCAGCGTCGCAGGGAAGTGGAACGCCTGTTGGAGATGGTGGGCCTGGCGTCGACCGAGAAGCGATACCCGCACGAGCTCTCCGGTGGCCAACAGCAACGCGTCGCACTCGCGAGGGCCCTCGCTGCCTCGCCAAAGGCCATGCTGTTGGACGAGCCGTTCGCGTCGCTCGATCCCGAGCTGCGTGCGAGCGTCCGCGGGGAGGTGCTCGAGCTGCTCAGGGCGAGCGGGACGACCACGCTGCTCGTCACCCACGATCAACAGGAGGCGCTCGCTTGCGGCGACCGGGTCGCAGTGCTTCTGCAAGGCACCATCGTCCAGGTCTCGGACCCGAGGGATCTGTACCTGTTGCCGGCTTCGCCTGAGGTGGCCACCTTCTTGGGCACGGCCAACCTGCTGGCCGGGACCACAGCAGGCTCTGCGGTCCGCACCGTCTTGGGAATGCTCGAGGCCGCTCTGGACGGCTCCCTGGCCGGGCGCGACGCGCTCGTCGTGGTCCGTCCCGAGCAGATAGAGCTTGTGAGCGACGGTGCCGCCGCTTGGGGCCGGGTGCTCAGCGTCGAGTACTTCGGCCACGACATGCTGGTTCGCGTAAGCACCGAAGGAGCCGAGGGCCCCTGTGTCGTGGTTGCCCGCGTCAAAGCAGACAGGGCCGTAGAGGTGGGCGCCAGGGTCGGGCTCCGTGCCAGCGGAGCGGTCACCGCCTGGGCCGGCACCCGGGTCGCCGCCGGTGCCAGCGTCAAAAATACCGCCATGTAATTACCTCTTTGTCGTGCTCTGGGCTAATATTGGTCCCGGAGGAAGTAGGCGGAGGAGGAGACAGTGGCGGAGGTCAGAGGAGCCTCGCGCGCCGCGTCGAGAGACGGTCGGCTGTCGCGGGGCACAAGTGTCGGCAGTGCCTTCGGAGCCAGGGGCGGCGAGCCCGAGCACGGTTACGGTGGCCCTCAGGTCTGCCAGCTGGTCGGGATCTCCTACCGGCAGCTGGACTACTGGGCGAGGACCGGTCTGCTCCGGCCTTCGCTGGCAGAGGCCAGAGGTAGCGGGACGACGCGCCGCTACTCCTACAGGGACCTGGTCGGATTGAAGGTCATCAAGCGGCTCTTGGACGCCGGGGTCTCCCTGCGATCTGCAAGGCGCGCGGTCAGCTGTCTGCGTGACGAGCTGGGCAGCGACCTTGCCTCGGCCAACGTGGTCCTTTCGGACACCACCAGCGTGCTCGCGCGCAGCAACGGCGAGCTCGTGGACCTGCTGGCAGGGGGCCAGTGCGTGTTCAACGTCGTGCCGCTGTCCGGGGTGCTCGACGAGCTGGCCGCGGACGTCGTGGCGATCGAACGTGATGGCGGGTCACCGCAGCGACGGGTGCTCGCCGCGGCAGGCGCCGGGGAGTGAGCGAGCGCACGGCCCGCTCGAAACGACGGCACCCGTGTCTTTTGAACGCAGCGCGCGTCAGGTTCGCGCACCCCTCTGAGCGCCTGCTCGCGGCTCTGCTCGACGCGTACGAGGTCGAGTGGGAGTACGAGCCGGTCGAGTTCACCTTGAGCTGGGACGACAATGGCGCCCCGCGATCTGGGTTCAGGCCCGACTTCTGGTTGCCGGCTCTGGGCTGCTTCGTAGAGCTCACGACCGCTGACCAGCGCCTGGTGACCAAGAAGAACGCAAAGATCAGACGCCTGCGCGAGTTGCATCCACAACTGGAGCTGGTCGTCGTCTACCAAAAGGACTTCGCGGAGCTCCTTGCCCGCAACGGCCTGGACCTCGGTTCGCTTCGGGCCGCCTGAGGCCCCGAGGCTTCTAGGCTTGCGATCCATGGGGACCGAGGGAGATCTCCGGCGCTCGGCCCTCTACGGGTCCCACCTCGGTTCGGGGGCCAAGCTCATGGCCTTTGGCGGCTGGGAGATGCCCCTGTCCTATCCGAGCGGCACGCTCGCCGAGCACCGCGCTTGTCGCAGTTCCGCCGCGGTGTTCGACGTCAGCCATCTGGGGACGATCGCGTTGGAGGGGGCAGAGGCCTTCGCGGGGATCCAGTCGACGCTCACCAACGACCTGTCGCGCATCTCCCCGGGGCGCGCGCAGTACAGCCATCTGCTCGATGACGACGGCTCGGTGCTCGACGACATGATCGTCTGGTGGGTGTCCGAGGAGCGATTCGACGTGATGCCGAACGCTTCGAACACCGAGACGGCGAGGCGCTCCTTGGGGGGGCGGGACACGACCTCGGAGCGCTGCGTGATCGCCGTACAGGGACCCTCCGCTCGGCATGTGCTGTCTCAGGTCTGCGAGGGGGCCGCCGCGATCGGGCGCTTTTGCGTGGGGACCTTCGAATGGAGGGGCGGCACCCTGGTGGCGGCGGGCACCGGCTACACCGGGGAGGACGGGGTCGAGTGCGCGCTGGACAACGGATCGGCACCCGAGCTCTGGGCGCAACTGGTGGCCTGCGGTGCCACCCCGGCGGGACTGGGTGCAAGGGACACCCTGCGACTGGAGGCGGGGTTTCCGTTGCACGGCCACGAGCTGGGGCCGGGCATCACGCCTCTGCAGGCCGGGCTCTCTTGGGTCGTGT
Source organism: Acidimicrobiales bacterium (assembly GCA_050743805.1). GTDB lineage: Bacteria > Actinomycetota > Acidimicrobiia > Acidimicrobiales > RAAP-2 > Palsa-461. Next base: position 15,812 of record JBOGFX010000189.1, on the reverse strand, counting down.
CCTTCGACAAGGGCGGGTTCAAGGGGCGCCAGGCACTTGAAAAAGAGCGTGAGCACGGCGTCGCTCGCCGGGTCCGGGGGCTCATCACCGATGGACGCCGACCTCCGAGGCAGGGCTCGGTGGTGAGGGCGCACGGGAAACGAATCGGCACGGTCACGAGCGGCAACTTCTCACCGATGCTCGAGGTCGGAATCGCCCTGGCGCTCATCGACGAGGCTGCGCAGCTGAGAAGTGGTGATGCCTTGGAGATCGACGGGCAAGGCGGCCCCCTGGCTGCGCGGGTCACCTCGGTGCCGTTCTGGAAGTCGGCCGGTTGATGGGCGATTACCTGCCGCACACCGCCTCAGACATCGCACAGATGCTGGGCTTCCTGGGCCTCTCGTCCCTCGACGAGCTGTTCGAGGTGGTTCCCCAGGCCCTTCGGGCGATGCCCGCGCCGCTTGCGCCGGGTCGCAGCGAGCCCGACGTCTTGAAGACGATGCGCGCTCTGGGCGCCTCCAACCGGGCGGAGGGGCTCGTCTGCTTCGCCGGTGCCGGTGCCTACGACCACGAGGTGCCCCCGGTCGTCAGCGCGCTGGCCTCACGTTCGGAGTTCGTCACCGCGTACACGCCCTACCAGCCCGAGCTGTCCCAGGGGGGGCTCCAGGCGATCTTCGAGTTCCAGACCATGGTTGCCCGCCTCTTCGGTCTGCCCATCGCCAACGCGTCGCTCTACGACGGAGCGAGCGCTCTGGTGGAGGCGCTCAACCTCGCCCTGTCGGTGACCGGGCGCAGGAGCGCGCTGGTGTCGGCTGGAGTGCACCCGCACTGGCGCGCGGTGGCCTCGACCTTCGCGGCCGGAACCGGGAACCGCCTGGTCGAGGTTCCGTTGCGTCGGGGGGCGACCGACTGGGGGTCGGTGGCAGAGGTTCGGGAGGTGGGAGCGGTGGTGATCGCCTACCCGAACTACCTGGGCTGCATCGAGCAGGTCGAAGGCCTGCGGGCCTTCTGCGCGGAGCGCGGTGCGCTCCTGGTGGCGGTGTGTGACCCCGTGGCGGCCGCCGTGCTGCAGAGCGCCGGTGACCTCGGCGCCCAGGTCGCGGTTGGCGAGGGCCAGGCCCTCGGGATGCCCCTCTCCATGGGCGGCCCCTACCTCGGGCTGTTCGCGTGCGACGCCGCCCATGTGCGAAGACTGCCCGGGCGCCTGGTCGGCGAGACCATCGACGCTGACTCAAAGCGCGCCTATGTCACGACCCTGCGCACGAGAGAGCAGGACATCCGGCGCGAGAAGGCGACCAGCAACGTGTGCACCAACCAGACGCTCATGGCCGTGACCGCGGCGATCCAGCTCGCCTGGTTGGGAAGGAGCGGCCTGGTCGAGGTTGCGACCAGGTCCGCCAGGGGGACCCGCTACTGCCACGACCAGCTGTGCTCTTTGGAGGGAGTGGCGCCGCTCACCCCCGGGCTCTCGGTGCTGAGGGAGTTCGCGCTGAAGCTGCCGCTCCCCGCCGGTGTCGCTCTCGAGCGCCTGGCCGAGGAGGGCTTCTTGGGAGGGGTCGCGCTCGATCAGCTTGTGGGCGACGGCGACGGGTCGGTCGAGCGCCAAGATGCCTCGCGCGCTTTGCTGGTGGCGGTCACCGAGCGCAGGACTCGCGACGAGATCGATCGCTTCTGCGGCGCTTTCGACAAGGCGATCCGTTGAGCGGGCCCTCGGGGGGGCGGGCGGCGAGCGCCCCTGTGATCGGCGCAGAAGCGGAGCCCACGATCTTCGAGCTGTCCAAGCCCGGGCGCACGAGCTGGCAGCTCCCGACGACCGGTCTGGACGAGGTCGGGATCGACGCCCTGGTGCCCGCGGAGCACCTGCGCGCAGAGCTCGCCCAGCTCCCCGAGTGCTCCGAGCGCGATCTCGTGGCCCACTTCACCAGGCTGAGCCACCGCCAGTACTCGGTTGACCTGGGCTCCTACCCGCTCGGCTCGTGCACCATGAAGTACAACCCCAAGATGGCCGACGCCGTGGCCTCGATCCAGGGCCTGGCTGACGTCCACCCGGCGAGCCCCGCCGAGCTCGTGCAGGGGTGGCTCGCCGTGCTGGTCTGCCTGGAGGAGGCGCTCTGCTCGCTGAGCGGCATGGCCGCCGCGACGCTGCAACCGGCCGCGGGCGCGGCAGGGGAGCTGACCGGCCTGTTGCTCATGCGTGCCCACCACCTGGCACGTGGTGAGAGGCGCCGCCGGGTGATCATCCCCGACTCGGCGCACGGGACCAATCCCGCGTCGGTCACCCTGGGGGGCTACGAGGTCACCACGGTCGCTAGCGACCAGCGCGGCTGCGTCGACCTGGACGCCTTGGAAGCGGTCTTGGACGACGACGTGGCGGGCATGATGCTGACCAACCCCAACACCTTGGGGCTCTTCGAGGAGCAGGTGGTGCAGATCGCCCGGGCCGTTCACTCCGTCGGGGGCCTCATGTACTACGACGGGGCCAACCTGAACGCGATAGTGGGAGTTGTCCGGCCCGGTGACATGGGCTTTGACATCGTCCACCTCAACTTGCACAAGACCTTCGCCACCCCCCACGGGGGCGGCGGCCCGGGAGCGGGTCCGGTGGCCGTCGTGGCGGAGCTTGCCGACCTGCTTCCCGGACCGCGTCCAGCGCGCCTCGAGGGCGGTGCAGACAGCCCGCCCGGCGAGTCCCTCTACGGCTGGACGATGCCGGCGCGCTCGATCGGGCGCGTCCATGGGTGGCACGGCAACGCGCTCGTGCTGGCCCGGGCCCTTGCCTACATAGAGGTGCACGGCGGCGACGGGCTCAGACGTGTGGCAGAGCGCGCCGTGCTCAACGCGAACTGGCTGCGCAAGCGGCTCTCTGGCACCCTGCCGGTCGCTTTCGACCGGCCCTGCATGCACGAGGTCGTCTTCTCGGCCGCCCAGCTGAGGAGAGAAGCCGGCTCCGGGGCGCTCGACATCGCCAAGGGGCTCATCGAAGAGGGCTTCCACCCACCCACGGTGGCCTTCCCGCTCATCGTCGACGAGGCGCTCATGGTAGAGCCGACCGAGACCGAGAGCTACGAGACGCTCGCCGAGCTTGCCGAGGCGATCGAACGAGTTGTGCGCCGAGCCGGGCGGGGCGAGCTGAAAGCGAGCCCGAGGACCACGCCCGTGCGCCGGGTGGACGAAGCAGGTGCCGCCCGCAGGCTCGTGCCGACCTTCGATGCACGACAGGACGGTCGCTGAGGACAGCCTCTGGGCCAGGGCGTGAACGGGACGCCACAGAGAGGGCTGTGGGCGGTACCCGAGTGGGACCTCCTGGATCTCGAAGGGCTTGGGCCGGGCGTCGACCGCCGCCCTCGCTCGAGGCCATCCTCCCGGCCCCTGAGAGGAGAAAGCCCCGGGCTGGCCCATCCCGCGGCGAATGATCGCCGCCCTCGCGCCCTGACTCGGAGACTGGACGCAGCTCGGCTCGGGGGGAGCCTCCGGGTAGGGTTTCTGGAGCGCTCTGGAACGCAGGCGGTTTGCGGACGAGCCAGCGGGGGGTCCACTTTTGTCTCGATCCGACCGCCGGCACCAACCGCAGACCGCAGACGGCGCCGAGGCACAGACGAGTGGAGGCTTGAAGATGCCGGCGGTGTCGGTGAAGGGCTTGAAGAAGCGCTACAGGGATGTGGAGGCCGTGAGCTCGGTCGACCTCCAGATCGAGCGCGGAGAGGTGTACGCCATCCTGGGCCCCAACGGGGCCGGCAAGACCACGACCATCGAGATCCTAGAGGGGTTCAGGAACCGAGACGCTGGGCACATCGATGTGCTCGGCTTCGATCCCGCCGATCCGCTGACCTCGAGGCAGCTTCGTGAGCGCATGGGTGTGGTCCTCCAGGAGCTCGCGATCGAGCCGTTCCTCACGGTGCGCCAGGTGCTGTTACGAAATGCCGGCTACTACCCGAGCCCGAGGCCGGTCGGCGAGGTCCTGGAGTTGGTCGGGCTGGCCTCCAAGGCAGACAAGAGGGTCAAGACGCTCTCTGGCGGCCAACAGCGCAGGCTCGACCTCGGGCTTGGGATCGTGGGAAACCCCGAGCTTCTCTTCTTGGACGAGCCCACGACGGGCTTCGACCCCTCAGCGCGGCGAGACGCCTGGGAGCTGGTCCGCTCCTTTGCCGGCGGCGGCACCACCGTCATCTTGACCACGCACTACATGGACGAGGCGGAGTCCCTGGCCGACCGGGTCGCGGTGCTGGCCTCGGGGGCCATCGTCGCCGAGGGGACGCCGCGGTCCTTGGGGGGCCGAGACGTGAGCGAGGCAAGGATTTCCTTCGGACTGCCACCAGGCACCCCGGCCTCGGCTCTGCCGGTCGCTGCCAAGACGGCGGGGAACGGTAGCTTCGAGATCCGTACGAACAGAGAAGTGGAGGTGCTTGCAGCGCTCACGAACTGGGCGATCCGTGAGTCCGTGGAGCTCACGGCCCTGCGGGTGGAACGGATGACGCTAGAGGACGTGTACCTGAAGCTGACCGGTCACATGGCCGAGTCCACCGAGTCCACGGCGGCGCGGTGATGGTCGCAAGTGCAGAGGTGGCGAAGCGTGTGCGCAACGAGGTGGCACTCGTGGCGCGCCAGGTCTACTACGAACAGCTCAACTTCTGGTTCAACCCGGTCGCGGCCATCTTCACGGTCGGGTTCTCGGTCTTGTTCTTGATCCTCCTCGGATCGAGCGCGGGCAACTCGCACAGCTCGACCTTGGGCGGGGTGAAGGTCATCAACTACTACGTCCCGGGGTTCGTCGCCTACGGGGTCATGTCGACCTGCTTCAACTCGCTGTCGTCCTCTCTTGTGACGAGGCGGGAGTCGGGCCTCTTGAAGCGCCTCAGATTGTCGCCATTACCGACCTGGGCCTTCCTTTGCTCGGTCTTCGTGAGCGTGGTGATCATCTCTTTGGTCCAGGTGGTGATCCTGCTCGTGATGGGGCGGTTCGCCTACGGCGTGGGCCTGCCGGCCAACCTCGGCGCGCTCGTGGTGGTGCTCATCGTCGGGACGGCTTCGTTCAGCGCGATAGGGGTGGCGGTGTCCACCCTCATCCCGAACCAGGAGGCGGCCGGGCCCCTGGTGAGCATCGTCTTCTTCGTGCTGCTGTTCCTGTCGGGTCTGTGGTTCCCGATCAGCTCGAGCTCCGGCCTCGGACAGGTGTCGGGGTGGATGCCCGTGCGGCACATGCTTCTGGCCGTCTATGCGCCCTTCGGGGTGCAGGCACACGGGGGTGGCTCGCCGTGGCCCTGGGGAGACATGCTGGCCATGGCCCTCTGGGGAGCCGCGGGGGTGCTCGTCGCGCTGCGGCGTTGGAGCTGGGCCCCGCGCCGGACCGGTCAGGCGGGTCGTCTGCGTGGACCCTTCGGCCGCAGGGCCAGCGCGATCGATTGAGGCGGTCCACATCGCCCCGGGTGTGAAACCGGTGCTGCGAGTCCACCGCGAAGCTGGTGCCTCAATGCTCATCCGCCTACCGGCGACCCATCTATCGAAGCCGCTATCGGTCCTGGAATGCTCTGGAGGCACCATTGACCTTGCGCGGTTCACAATCTGGGGGAGGCCAGCCCAATGCGGGGACCCCAACGGGGCCCGGTTGTCAAGGGGCCGCATGCGAGCTCGGCGAGGCGTCGGCCTTGGAGCATGCCTGGTCATTGGAGCAACGATCGCGGCGCCGCTGGCCGTCCGTCCTGAGCACCCCCGGAAAGGCACCCCCAGCGAGTGCGCAGACTGCGTCCGCCTGCACACGCCCCGGGAGCGACGGCGACAGCACGACGCCTGCACCTCCTCCCGCGGCCGGCTCCGACGTTGTAGCGGAGCGGGACGGGGAGACCATCCCTTTGGCTTCGACCGGGCCTTACACGTGGTCGACGTCGAGTCAGACCATCCCGGTTGGTCCTCTTGACACGACCACTGCGTTCAAGATCGTCGATGGCTCAGCGTCAATTACCGATTTTCGATCCACACCTTCTGGCGAGGTCACGGGCGATAGTCAAACGATTCAAATGAATATCACCTTCAACGTCACTTGTGTGTCAGGGTCGCCAACATTGCTCCTATGGGTAGTGCGCGCTAGCACCGTTCCTTCCTCCCAAGCACTGATACGGAGCGGGTAGGTCGGGTTCTAAAGATGAAGACGATCCGAGTCCTTCTCCCGCTTGACAGGACCCGACACCCGATCCGCACCCGTCTCACCGAGCACCTGCTCACCGGGACTTCCTCGGCCAAGAATCACTTTCAGCCCGGGTTGGCGCGCGGTCAGGACGAGGGGCGGTGTGCCGAGCGCGATCACGCCACCGGCCACGAGGTACCCGACATGTGACCCACACGTCTGGACGAGCCAACCCCCGCCGAGCCCTCCGAGGGCGCCTCCGATCAGAAGCGATGCGGTGAGCCAGCCGAACCCCTCGTTCTGACGTCCCTGCTCGACCTCCGCGGCGGCCAAGCTGTAGAGGGACGCGAAGGTTGGCGCTATGGACAGACCGGCCACCAAAAGCAGGAGCGCGAGGCTCCAGATCTGGGAGGCGGCGGCGGGCAGAAGCGTCGCGGCGGCGAGCACCGTCAGGAGCTCTGCCAGTCGACGGCGGGGCGCGCGGCTGGAAGCGGCCCGTGCACCGAGGAGGAGGCCGCCCGTCAGCGATCCGGCGGACCACACCGCGAGGGCAACCCCGGCCAGACCGGGGGAGCCGTGACTGCGTGCAAACGCGACCGTGGACAGCTCGACGATGCTGAAGCCCCCGACGATCACCACCCCGGCAACCAACAGAGGTATGGGAAGTGGAACGCCCTTCCTGTCGGGCGCACGCTGACCGGTGCTCTCGTGGACCGCTCGCTCTGGCCTGGCGCTCACCGCCGGGTGGAAGCTGAACGCGAGCACCCCGACTGCCAGGATCCCCGCTGTCACAAGAACAGCGGCGGAGGGTCCGGACAACCCGACCACGATCGCAACCAGAGTCGGGCCGGTGATGAACACGAGCTCTTGGAGGGTCGCTTCGAGCGCGTAGATGCCCTGGACGGCATCGGCTTGGAGGAGATCTGGCCACAGGGAACGGGTCGAGGCGACAACCGGTGGGCTGCACAGCCCTGCGGCGAAGGCACACCCGGTGACGGCGGCGATCGCGTGCTGGGGGAGCAGGGCGAGCCCGCAGAGCAGTCCCGCCTTGAGCAGAGCTGCGGGGCGGAGCACGATCGCTCTCCCGATGCGGTCAACCAGCCGCCCGAGCAGCGGGCCGGCGAGGGCGATCCCAGTGACGTAGGCGGCGACCACGTCGCCCGCACGTGCGTAGGAGCCATCGCGGCTCACGAGGAGCACGAGTGCGAGGCTGAGCATGCCGTTGGGCACCCTCCCGAGCAGGGAGGTGCCCATCAGGTACGCGACCCCCGGCGTCCGGAGCAGCTTTGTGTAGGTCCGGACGCTCACTGTCTGGTCATCCTCTAGTGGCTTTCATTCCTCGAGCACCCCGTAAAGGCGCGGGTGTTGTCAACTGCTCGCGCTGGGCTGCCGTCGACGACTTCGTCTTGGTCCGACGTCGGGTTCTGCCGAGACCCGATGTCGAGAGCCGTTACAACGATGCCAAGGCGACCCCGAGTTGATGCGGCCATGACCGCCGCGAGCAGCCCGCCCAACGTGAAGGTCAGAGCCTTTGCGAACAATCCCGGTTCGAAGAGCTTTGCAGATTCCCATGACGCCCTGAGACCAGGTCGTGAGCCCGTCGCAGAAGCCGTCCGCCAAGACGGCGCGCCACTGCAGCCCGAGACCGTGGTACCAGGCGAGACCTCTCGCCACCCCTACTATGAACGAGCCGGTCAGGCTGACCCAAAGCGTCTCCCATGGAAACGTGCCGGGATGGCCGGTGCTCACGGTCCGGTCAACGAGGTGCCGCAGACAGGCGCCGAGACCCCTTCAGGCGCGGCGACCAGATAGAGGTTCACCGACCGACCTCAATCCCGACATCGCAGGCCCCAGGGTCTTGGCTAGACAGCAGCGCAGCGTTGTGCCGAGCGCTAGCTGAGAGGTGGCGGTGCGCTGGCCATCTCCCGAGGATCCGCACCACCACGCCAATGGCGAGGGTCCCGGAGGTGTTGATGAGCGACGTCGCAGTGGGGAAGTGGCCTTGCGCTTGTATCCAGGCCTGCTAGCCGCAAACCGGGCGAGCGATCCGACACCTCCCCTTCCGAAGATCAACACCACGACGGCAAGCCTTGTGAGGCGCCAGCAGCGATCACCTGTCTCGTGGCATCGGGCGCGCTTGGCGGGAGCTCTTGGGCTGGGGACCCTGACGCCGATCGGAAATCCGAACTTGACATAATGTGCATTATCGGCGGGGCGGGGAAGTGTGTGCCATGGAACGCCCGAGCGATTTCGCTGGCAAAGTGCCAAGTGGCCCACGGAGCTGGGGTAATGCCCGAGCGTCTCGGGCGAACTCCCGGGGACGGGCGCGGCGACCGCCCGGGAGACGATGCGGCCCGCAGGCATGTTGGGAGGGCTGAGCGAAATGCTCGGCCGCCAAGCTCGCGTTAGGACGACGTGGTTCTCAGCCCGGTGCTTGGTGAGATGCCAAACCGGTCAGGTCCCTGCGCCGTAGCGGATGCGAGGGTCGAGGATGGCGTACAGGAGGTCGATGACGAGGTTGACGAGAATGACGATGACTGCGAAGACCAGGACGAAGCCTTCCACGAGGACGTTGTCACGGTCCGTGACGGCGAGGAGCAGTCCCTGACCGATCCCCGGCAGCGCAAAGATTTGCTCGATGACGACGGCGCCGCTTATCAGGGCCCCGAGATTCACCCCGATGAGGGTCATGAACCCGAGCACCGAGTTGCGTGTTGCGTGTCGGATCAGGAGGCGCCACGGGCCGGCCCCCTTCGCCTTGGCGGTTAGCACGTAGTCCTGGCCGAGCATCTGCTCGATGACGTCCGCGCGTAGAAAGCGAGAGTAGACACAGAAGCCCGAGAAGCCGATGGCGATTGCCGGCATCAGCAGTGATCGCAGGTTCTGTTCGACGCTCTGGGATAACGGGACGAAACCGATGGCAGGGAGAACGTCCAAGTCAGCACTGAAGACCAGCACAAGCAGCAGAGCGATGACGAACGCTGGGATCGAAAAGCCGCCCATGCTCACCACTCGGCTGACGTGGTCGATTATCCCGCTCGGCCGCCGGGCGGCCAACAGGCCGGCGGGGATGGCGAGGACTATCGAGAGGACCAGAGCGAAACCCGCCAGCTCGGCGGTGACCGGGAGGCGGAGCGCAATCTGGTTGGTCACGGCTTGCCCGCTCGAGTTTGAGATCCCGAAGTTGTGATGGGCGAGGATTGGCCAGAGCCAATGCCAGTAGCGCACGAAGACGGACTGGTGGTTCTGGGCTGCGAGCTCGGCGCAAAAGTGGATGAACTTGAGAGCACCCGGAGGCAGGTGGAAATGAGGAGGCGGGTGGAAGTGAGGAGGAAGCGGCGGGAGGTTGCACGTCGGCCCCTTGGGCGTGTCCCCCGGTAGCGCGTTCATCGTCACATAGGTCAAGAAGGACACCGCTACGAGCACGGGGATCGCGCTCAGGATGCGCGAGGTGAGCACCCGCAGGAGCGGTGACGTTACGACCCTGGAGACAGGGTTAGGCGTGTCTCGCCTTCGAGCGTGGCGTGCCTTGGGGCTCAATGGGACCGCCCAAGACCCCAGAGTGCCGAGCCGGCGGACGCCAGGAGGAATGCTGCTCGTCCTGGTGCCGCCCCGGGCTCAAACATCGGTACCCCCTCTGCCCTATCTGGTTCACGGCGCTGTGGAGCCTGGGCATTTCGCCTTGGACAGGGCGTGGAGCACCGAGAGCGAGGTGAGGGCGACCGTCACCATAACGCGATCTCTCGATTGTCCTCAATCACTCGAGTGCCCTCGCTGGAGCCGCCCTCCATGGCTCCGAAGCCTCGGAGATGGTGCCAGGCTGCGGTGTCAGGTGTTGCAGGGCCTTTGGGGAGCGAGTGCGGTTGAGTCCCCGTTACCCCACCCTTGGCCCGAAAAGACGTCGGATCCACAAGTCAAGCGGCACCTGCCGGCTGTCACCGGGCCTCTTGCAGGCGATCTGGTGCCTGCACCCCCAGGAGCTTGTGAACGGGGTGCATCGAACCAACCTTTGGTGACCGCAGGCAGCGGCTCCGGGGTCGTCTCATCAACGGCGCTCGGTGGTTGTTTGCTCAATGGAATGCTGGCTCATTACCCTAAGACACCGAGGGAAAGCTCGGCTGACTGGGGAAAGCGGGGGCAGGCCGCCAATGGTACGTGGAGTGCGTCACGGCGTCGTGGGCTTGGTGGTGGTGCTCATCGCAGCCATTGGTCCTGTCACATTGAGTGCGGGCGCCACTCGCTCGACCCCGGGCCGCGCGGTGGGATCCCAGGCCTTTTTGCGGACCACGCCGCCCGGAGGTCCCCAGGCACGCGGCGGGTCCATAAAGGTTCTCCAGTTCGGAAGCAGTGGGCAGTGGACCTCGCTGGACCCCGGCACACAGACCTACATCGGCGCGGCCGCCCCTTTGTTCGCTGCGGTGTTCGGAGGACTCTTCGAGCAGACCTCCACGGGAACCGTCGTGCCGGTCATGGCCGCGAGTTACGACGAGAGCGCCGACGCCAAGACGTTCACGATCCACCTGCACCCCGGGATGACATTCTCCGATGGCACACCCTTCAACTCGGCGGCGGTCAAGTGGAACTTCGAACGTGACCTCGGTTCCTCGAGCACATGCGTTTGCGTGGTCAACTTCCCCATCCAGTCAATCGACACCCCAGACGACGCGACGGTTGTTCTGAACCTGACCAGGCCCTTTCCGGCGATGATCGACGCGTTCGCTGGCGAGGCCCCGGACTTCATCGCCTCCCCCACCGCCTACCAGAGGCTCGGCGCCAGCACCTTCCAACTCAAGCCAGTGGGGGCCGGACCCTTCGAGGTGGTCACCGACCAGAGCAACTACAAGCTGGCCCTGAAGCGCAACCCGCGCTACTGGCAGCCTGGTCACCCCTATCTGAACAATCTCACGTTCCTCACAGTCGGCAACGAGATCAGCGCCTATGGCGGCTTGGTCAATCACGAAGGGGATGTTCTGACCGGCTACAGCGACTTCACCCAGGTCGCCGCTGCCTCAAAGCTGGCGAACGTCTATCAGATAGCCGGTGTTACTCCCATCACCATCCAGTTCAACACCATGATCCCGCCCTTCAACAACCTCAAGGCTCGCGAAGCGATCCTGTACGCGACGAACCTCCAGGCGATCAACAAGGGTTTGTTCAAGGGGTTGGCGGTCATGACCCAGTCACCAACGGGGCCAGGGGGTCTCTTCTTCGAGCCGACGGTCCCTGGGACCCTCACCTTCAACCTGGCCAAGGCCCGGCAGCTGGTCCATCAGCTCGGTGGTCTGAGCGTCATCTTGCCGGCCAACACCCCTGGCAAGATCCAGGTCAACCCGGTACTGCAGAACCTGACGTTCAACATCGCCGAAGCTCTTCAGGAGCAATGGGGCAAGGCCGGGATCAAGACCTCTCTGTTCTCCTCCAAGACAGGTACGCCGGCGACGATCGGGTCTTGCGGCTCGTACGACCCCGCCACGGGCGTCGGTCTCGGGTTCTGCTTCGGTGACACGGCGGCAACCAGCAACATCCACGACCCACAGCTGATTCAGATGATCGCTAACGCAGCCACCATCAGCGACCAGACCGCCCGTGCACAGGCCTACCAGGCGATCTTCGTCTACATCAATCAAAACGCGTACGCCGTGTTCTTGGGGCTGCCGCCCGCCTACCTGCTCACCACGCGCCAGGTGAGATGGCCGGTCAACGAGCCGGGACTCCTGGCGCCGCCGAGCACCGAATATTGGGAGAACGTCTCGGTCAAGTCCTGATGCCAGCAAGGTAACCGGCCGCCGCCATCAGACCCGTTGCCCGCGAGGTCGTCAGGAGGAACTGCGCGTCCCTGTCAGCTGCGCGCAGAGACGCCACCCCACTGGTCGGCGCCAAGCTTGAAACCTCGACGAGGCCCGCGGTCGCGATCAGCGCCCCACGCGAAGATGCAGGGCCCGCGAGGATGGGCTCGCTCCCCAACCGGCCCAGGTGGGGCTCGCGAGCCCCTCTTAGCTTAGGGTGCAGGCGGCGGCCCGACGATGGTGATTCCGTAACGGCTGGCTGCGGCGCTCAACGCTTGGAGCGCTTCGGGCGCCGGCGAACCGTCTGGCGCCGGCGGGAGCACCAACGATGGAGCTGAGGTCCCCACCTCCATCACGAAGTCGTCGAATCCGGCGGGCTGATGGAAGGTCAGAAAGCGAGCGTCGGGCGAGGTGACCACAAACGCGTGCTCAACCCCGTGGGGCAACAACGCGAAGCCGCCCGGCTCGGTCTCGTAGGTCTCCCCGCCGAAGTGGACTCGAAGATTGCCATCAATCACGAGGAACGTTTCGTCGTCGGCGGCGTGCACGTGCGCGGGAGCGTTGTATCCGCGCCTAGCAGTGTGCTCGATTATCGCAAACCGCCCGCCGGTGTGGCGACCACCCGCGCGTACCTGCAGCAGCGCACCGAGAAACCACAGCGCCGATTGCTCGGCGGGTCGGGTGAGCAGGGCACGCCGCGGCGAACTGCGGTCGCTCTCGATAGCGGTCACGCCTACCTCTTCATTCGTCGTGGTCACGGGGTGATCTAAGTTGAGCTGTCCGCTCAGATGTGATGTCGGCCAAGGTACCCACTGCAGCCTTGGAGAAACGGACGCACCGTGCCCCAAGAACACCTCGCTTGGGCGACGATGACGACCCTTCAGCGTCGCGGAAGCTCGCGCAGCACCCGCCCCCGAGGATCGGATAGGCCACCTGACGTCGTAGACGGCCTAGTAGGCGACCGATCGCGGCCGCGCCACCGCGTGATCGTCGCCGCCGCGTCGCCGTCGTTGATGCACAGAGACAACAGTGCTCCTGCCAGCGCAAAGCCGGCAGCAGCGACAAAGCTTGCCCGGTAAGAGGTCAGATTCGCCACCAGGTGACCAGAGTGTCTCACGAAGGGGAGCTCGCCTGCCAGGATCGTCGTGAGTATGGCAACTCCGGCCGCCGCCCCCAACTGGCTCTGGGTGCTGTACAGGGTCGACGCATCCCCCATGGAGGCAGAGGAGATCGTGGCAAAGGCGGCGGTCTGGTTCGGGATGAACACACCGGACATCCCGAGACCCATGACGAAGAGGACGAGCCTCGCCCACCAAAGCGTCGAGGTAGGCCCGATCGCAAGAAGTGACGCCATGGCACAGGCTGCTAGCACGAGTCCTCCGCACATCACGCGCCGAGGGCCGAACACCGGGTAGAGGTACCGGCCGATCAACTGAGTCCCTGCCATCACCCCGATGGCTTCCGGGAAGATGCTCAACCCCGTGCGAAGGGCGTTGAGCCCGAGGCCGTCCTGGAAGAACAAGGAGACGACGTAGAGGGTCCCCAAGAACGCGATCGACCCCAAGAACATGACGCCGTTCGACAAGGAAAAGAGCCGGTCGTGCAGCAGACGCAGGTCCAAGAGTGGTCGGGTTCTGCGTAGCTCCACCATTGTCAGGGTTCCGAGCAGGACCGCGCCTGCAACGCAGCTTGCCAGGATGGCCGGGTTCGTCCAACCCCTCATGGGGCCCTCTGACAGTCCGTACATCACGAGTGCCAGCCCGAAGCCCGCCAAGAGGAAGCCTGGGACATCGAACCCTCCCGACGCCTCGAGTCTTTGCTCGCGCAGGAAGAGAACACCGAAGACCAGAGCAGCCGCCCCAATCGGGACGTTCACGAAGAACACCCAGCGCCACGAGAGCTCCGAGACGAACAACCCTCCGAGAACCGGGCCCAGCGCGGGTGCAAGAGCCGTGGGAATGATGAGAATGCTCGAGGCTTTGACCCGCTCCGCGGGTGGGAACACCCGCCATAGCATTGCAAGGCCCACCGGCGTCATGAGCCCACCACCCACCCCTTGGACGATGCGGAAGCCGACCAGCTCCCCCAGGCTCGACGAGGATCCGCATAGCGCGGATGACACGGTGAAAACCGTGATAGAGCCGAGCAGGACCGTCCGCCCGCCGAGGCGGTCTCCGAGCCAGCCCGAGGTTGGTATGAACACCGCAAGGCTGACTAGGTAGGCGATCACCACTCCGTCGGCACCGTCGGAGCTCGTATGGAACTCGCGCCCAAGGGTCGGGAGCGCCACGTTCACGATGGTGCTGTCCATGATGGCCATGAACAGGATGACGACGTAGACGATCCCGACGGTGAGCTTTTGGTTCATGCTTCTCGGCGCAAAGAGACGGCTTCGCGTTCAGGTTCGATCAAGGTGCCTGCGCCCCAATCCAGCGCGGGTGTCAGGGCCCTCGGCCGGACGGGGTCGCTCTATGCGATCTCTTCGAACGCGCTCGCGATCGGCTCCAGCAGCTCCGGCCCATGGTCGTGTGGCAGGTTGATCACCACTAGGTCCACTCCCACTGCGCCAAAGCTCGACGCCCGTTCGACTGCCTCAGAGATATCATCAGGCCCGTTCACTCCGACGTTGATCGAGCAGGTGATCTCGGCCGGGTCGCGCCCGACCGCAGCACAGTGTTCCTCCAAGACGTCTCTCAACGACGTCCACTCCTCAGGTGTCGCAACGATCGTGTTCCACTGCTGCGCCCAGCGGGCTGCGGCTCGCAGCGTCCGCTTGGGCCCTTTGCCGCCGATCGTGATGGGTGGGTGAGGCTGCTGGACGGGCTTGGGCTCGCACCGCGCGTCCCTGAGGCGCACGTATCGACCCGAGAAGTTCGCTTCGGGCTCGCTCAGCAGGGCGATGATCGCCTCCACGCCCTCGTCGAAGCGATCGAAGCGCTCGGTGAGCGGCGGCAGCTCGATGCCGTAGGCGTCGCACTCCATCTGGTTCCAGGCTGCGCCCACCCCAATCTCGAGGCGACCATCGCTGATCACATCGACGGTCGCCGCCATGTTCGCCAAGACGGCCGGGTGCCGGTAGACCATCCCGGTGACCTGGCAGCCGATGCGGATGCGCTCTGTGGCCTCGGCCATCGCTGCGAGCATGGTCCAGCCCTCGTAGTTGGGTCCGGCCATGTCACCGGTGAGGGGATAGAAGTGGTCCCAGTTCCATGCCGACTCGAATAGGTCGATCTCGTCGGCAGCCGTCCAGATGTCACGCATCCGGCGCCAAGTGGTGTGCTCAGGTCTGGTCTTGATGGCGAATCGCATCCGCAGGACCTTATGCGCGAGTTGGCCGCGGTCGGTGCAGGTCGCCCGCCTAGCGCCACTCGTCGACCGAGAACGTCCCCCTATAGCGGGCACAGATCATGCGCCAGGTTGCGCAGGTCTCTCCGCCCGAGACCACCGCCTTGATCATCTCGCGGGGGAACATCCGCACGAGCTCGGCCTCATCGGCCCTGAGGTTGCTGGCCCAGGGCTCGATCCCGCGTTGTGCCTGCGGGTACATGAGAGTTTGAACCATCTCGTTGTCCCAGAACTCACCGGCCGGCATCAGCGCGTTCTGCCATATCCATTGGAGGAGCCCCTCTTTGGACTCGAACCCGCCGTGCTCGACCAACTCGCGCGCGGCTATCGGGTCCAAGACGAGGAGCGGCGCCTGGACGGGGTCCATTCCCCTCAAGAGGTTCCTGACCTGGTTCTGCCAGTACTTGGGGCGGATCCCGTGCATGAAAGACGTGCTCCACGCGCCGATCCAGATGCTGACGGTGCTGTCCCCGGGGGCGAAGCCGTGCTCGACGTGGAACGGCTCCCAGGGGCTCGCACCCTCGTTTTCTGCAAAGGTGAGATTGGTGAACTGATAGCCGTTGCCCTGGGAGCCCATGTAGGTG
>JBOGFX010000188.1:0-2636 GCA_050743805.1 Acidimicrobiales bacterium | reverse complement strand
CTTCAGGACTGCTCGGTGTCGGTGCTACCTGGTCATGTCACCGCGTTGGTCGGTCCGAACGGAGCGGGAAAGACGACACTACTGAAGCTCCTCGTTGGGCTCTCTGTCCCTAGTTCGGGTCAGGCCGAGGTGCTCGGCCACGTGCCAGACCAGAGTGAGGAGTTCTTGGCGAGCATCGGATACCTCGCCCAGGATGTGCCGCTCTACAAGCGCCTGAGCGCCGAGGACCATCTGAGAATCGGCGCGCATCTCAATATCGACTGGGATGCCGATGCAGCCCGAGAACGACTGGCGGCGCTGAGGATCCCAACAAACCGTCCGGTCGCCACCCTCTCCGGCGGCCAGCGCGCCCAGGTTGGCCTGAGCCTGGTCCTGGCGAAACGTCCAAAGGTCCTGCTCCTCGACGAACCGATGGCAACGCTCGACCCCTTGGCGCGCCGAGAGTTCTTGGAGTCCCTCACCGGAGCCGTTGCCGATGGGGGACTCTCGGTCGTGATCTCCTCCCATCTACTCCACGACCTCGAACGCGTCTGTGACCATCTCATCCTCCTCAGCGCTTCACGAACTCAGATGTGCGGAGCCATTGACGGGCTGCTCGCCGAACATCGCAGCCTGGTCGGTCCCCGCCGGGGGCTGAACGAGATCGAGCCCGGTCTGAAGGTCATCAAAGCGACCCAGACGACCAAACAGACGCGCCTTCTCGTGCGGGTGAGTGGTCCGATTCTCGATCCTTCCTGGGAGGTTGACGAGGTGGGGCTCGAGGACATCGTCCTTGCCTACATGGAGCTCGATGGCGGACTGGCGGAAGGTCAGCTGGTCCAGATCGGAACGCGATGACCTATCTCATGTGGCGCCTGCACCGCAATCAGCTGCTCATAGCCGGAGGGCTCTTGATCGTCGTCACGGCCGTGCTGTTGCTCCTCAAGAAGAGTCAGAGCCAAACCATCGAGGTGATCGACTTCGCCACGATGGGCATGCCGCTTCTCCTCGGTCTGTTCTGGGGTTCTCCACTGCTTGCCCAAGAGTTCGAGGACGGGACGAACGGCCTCGTCTGGACCCAATGTGTCACGCGCCGCCGCTGGTTGAGGAGCAACCTGCTGTGGATGATTCTCGCTGCCGCCGCATGGGGAGCAGCGGTCACAGCGGTCGTCACCTGGTGGAGCCTCCCTGAGGTTTCACTTGGTCTCTCCCGGCTGACGGAGGGACAGTTTGACATCCAAGGGATCGCCCCCGTGGCGTACTCGGTCTTCGCCGTTGTGCTCGGCATTGCCGTGGGCTCGACGATTCGGCGCGTTCCTCCCGCGATGGCGATGACCTTGGCGGCATTCATCGCTGTCCGAGTCGTGGTCGTTCTCGCTCGTCCGCACTTCATGAGCCCCGTTTCGAAGGTGTTCTCCAACCCCAACCTTCTGGGCATAAGCGCGCTGCGTGGCTCCTGGTGGCTTTCTAGCCCCGCGCCCGTCGGGCGGAACGGCACGCTGCTCACCTACCAGCCCGCAGATCGATTCTGGGCTTTCCAGGGGATCGAGACGGGCATCTATATCGTGTTGGCTGCGGGCCTTGTCGCACTGGCTTACCGAATGGTCGTTACCCGCGATGCGTGACCAACGCCCGCGCGACGGTTGGTCGTGAAGGAGCAAAGTTCCGGGGAGCCTCTTGCCGCTGAGACTCACTCAGAGCGTGAGGAACGCGGATCGGGGTGATCGGCGTGCATGTGGTTTGGTGAGCGTGGAATCGGCGATCTGATCAGTAGGACAATGAGATGAGTGGGCATCGACCAGCACCTTGCCTGCTTGTGTCTTCGGGTGAAGGTCTTGCCATCGACCTTGGCGGTCCACTGGTAATAGGGCCTCGGCTCGTCGTGGCCCTTGCATCCTGGCGTTCCACAGCGTGTGTAGCGGCGTGTGATGCTCCCCGACGAGATGAAGCCGATCTCGGGCCGTCACTCGCGGCCAGCGGCCGTGCGACTGGGGTCCCGACTTCTCATGAACACGTACAACCTCGTCGCCACAGCTTCCCGCGCTCCCGTCGATTCTCGATTGCTCGGGTGTTGGACCATTCGGGACTAGCCCAATGCTCACGCGCAGCGTAACGTGACGCGGTGGAGAGCCTCGGATCCAAACGCCGAACGGCGCTGCTCGGTGGACTGGTGGCAGTCGTCCTCGCCGCCCTCGGGGTGGGAATCGACGTGTCGCTGCCAGGATCGACACCCACCACCACAGCCTTGTCGGGTAACGCTCCGGGTGAGGCGCTGTCCGCGCCGATCGCCGGCACGGTGACGGTCAGCACGCGGCCGGCCCAACAGATGCAAGGCTTCGGGGCGTCGGGGGCGTGGGTCGGCAACGACCTGATCCACTTCCCCAAAGCGGTCCGCAACAAGCTGGGGGCCATGCTCTTCAGCCGCAAGGGGATCGAACTAAGCGGCTACCGCTACAACATCGGAGGCGGCGGCATCGGGGTGACCAGTTCGGTGCGCGGCCCCCAGACCTTCCTCGCCCCCTCGGGCACCTACGACTGGTCGGCCGACCCCGGGGGCCGGGCGCTCCTCGACCTGGCCAAGCGCTACCGCGTGCCCGAGCTGACCGCATTCGTCAACAGCGCACCTGTCCGGTGGACGACCAACGGCAAGAACTGCG
>JBOGFX010000187.1:0-3525 GCA_050743805.1 Acidimicrobiales bacterium | reverse complement strand
CCCTCCAGGTGGTCGGCAAAATTCTACCTACCGGGCCGATGTGCAGAAATGCGAGGCCCGATCTGCACGCGGATCCGAGGTGGGGACCTCGGTTCGAGCGCCGTCTCGGGCTGACGTGCTCAAGGGGCCCCCGGCCAAATCGAGCTGTGGGCCCCTCGAGCGACCAGCGAGCGGTTCGGCGCTCGGGTCCGTCCTCGGGCGCCGAGGTGTGGATGCCAGGTTCGCCTCTGGGAAGCTCTCTCGCCGCCTCCCCTCAGGGGACGAGGGCGTTCAGGAAGGCCGCCAGGGCGTACGCGAACATGGCCGCCCCGCTCAGGACGAGGATCACGGTCCTCACCCTTGTCGAGCGCAACCCCATGGCCCCCACGATCACCAGCGGGAAGGCGCTCAACGCGTAACGCTCGAAGGAATCGAGGTTGGTGCCGGTGACCGCGACGAGCACCACGGCGGTGCAAAAGAGGCTGTAGGAGGCGGGCAGCTTGAACCAAGCGATCACGACCAGCACCACGACAACAATGACCCAGGGAACGTGCGCGGCCGTGCCCAGATGGTGGTGAAAGGCGCCCGACAGGTCGTGGTAGAGGTTCACGAAGGTGTCCGATATGGCTCCGTGGTGCCCAGACTCTGTCTGGACACGCAGTGGCAGGAAGAAGTCGCCGGTGACGGCCTGGGACCAGGCGAGGAAGGTGCACAGCCCGGCGACAGGGCCCGCGAGCGCGACGGTCATCATGAGACGCCCTCGAGCGGTCGCCCCTCTCCAGCCCCCCAGCATCTCCACAAGGGCGGGTACCACCAAGAGCACTCCCAGCGGCCGCGTCAGCGCGCCCAGATAGCCAAAGACGCCCGCCCACAGCCACCGGGGCCGGTTGGCCGTGCGGGGCCGCAAGCACAGAAAGCAAGCCGTCGTCGCGACCAGCAGCATCCCCTCGGAGTACGCGAGGACAAAGGTGAAGGCGGGCGGGGCCAGCGAGAGCAGCCAGGCCGAGGTTCGCGCGAGACCTATGTCTCGGGTCTCTCGGCGGACGAGAGCCCACAGGGCCGCGGTTCCCACGAACGCGCAGACGTTGGCGACGAGCACCACCGCCACGGTGTCGCTCGCTCCGCTGGCCGAGGCCAGGTACCTCGAGACGAGAGGGAACAGGGGGAAGAAGCGAAGAGCCTGATGGCCCAAGGGTTGGTAGCCGAAGCGGGCGATCGACTCGTAAAACCCCCCGTCCCAGGCGAGCAAGCCCTGTTGGACCCGAAAGACGATCGCCGGCGAATGGTGGGCCGTATGGGTGATCACGAGGTGGGCGACACCGAGCGCTCCGAGAACGACGGCCCTCGCGACCACCACGGGCACCACCACCGCACGGAGAGCCTCGAGGGGGCGGACCAGGGCGCCGCGCCAAGTAGATGTGCGGGCAGCGGTGCTGGCGATGCTCACCTGGGACCAGCCACCCCGCTCAACACGGCCCCACGTTCGGTGCAAGCAAGGCGATGCCGTTCGTCAATGGCTCGCTGAACCCACCGCTGACGACGGCGCCGAGACCACCTTCTTGAACTGGGTGAGGTTCATGGGCTCGTAGTAGCGGCTGGGGCGCTCGGTCAGCCACTGATGGCCCCCGTAGCCTGGTGAGCTCAGCAGAGAGCTAGCGATGGTCTCGCACCGGGTGCCGTAGCCCTGGTAGCCCGGAGTCCACACGAGCCAGATGGACCGCGTGCCCGCCAAAGCCCGCAATTCGCCCACGAACGCACTGGGGGAACTGGCCTCGATCGCCCCCTTGTAGGCGATCCAGTCGATCACAGCCGGAGAAGCCGATCTCGGATAGGTGATCTCGTGATAGCCGTTGCCCGAGGTGAGCCGCCAAACCGAAGGCCCGAGCTGGTCGGGACAGAACGCGACGATGTCGCCGGGGGCGGCGTGGGCCCTCAGCACCGCGGCCACCGAGGGTGCCTGGGTTCTCTGGGTGTTGATGTTCTCCACCCCCACCGCCAACCCGGCCAAGGCAGCGACGAGCAGGACCGTGGCCCGGAGCTTCGGCTCGTGCAACGTGAGCAGGCCGAGGGCGACCAGTGCGAGGAAGGGAATGAAGATGATCGACGCGTACCGGTTCGAGTAGCCGCTCTTGGTCAGCAGTCCGCCGCCGACAGCCACCACCAGGGTTCCGAAGACGACGAAGGCCACCGAACGCGTCCGCGGCCTGGTCTTGAGGTCGAGGTCGATGTGCCAGCGGTTGGTCGCCACCCCGAACACGGCCAAGAAGGCGAGAAGGAGATACAAGATCGCGAGCACCCTGCCCTGGTTGGAGCCCGCGGTCGACAGGGTGGCCTGGTTGTCCGTGAACCCGGTGATGGCACTCACGATCGCGCCGAAGTTGCCAGGGGCCGCCCACGGCGTGCCGGTGTGGCGTGCCTGGAACAAGAAGGTTGGGAGCCAGGGAACAAAGGCGAGGCACCCGAGGACGAGGGCGGCGAAACTCGCACGAGACCCGCGCTTGCGCAGCGGGTCTCTCTGACTCTTGCGTCCGACGAACAGGAGCCACACGGCAAGGGTCGCCACCAGATATATCGCCCAATACTGGGTGTACAAGAGCGCAGCGGTGGTGACGGCGAGCCCGACCAAAGACGCCACAGACGGTCGGGCGACCGATCGCAGCAGCGCTAGGTACCCCAGCGCGCTCAGCAGCATGACGAGGGCGTACATGCGTGCTTCGGTGCCGTAGTAGATGGCGAACGGCGCGCTGGCGGCCAGCACCAGAAGGGCCGTCGCGATCCTCGTCCCGTAGTTCCGGCCGATCGCCCACACCACGGGCAACGTCAGCACCGCCATGACTCCCGAAAGCGATCGGACCGCCAGGTTCGACGTCCCAAAGGCCCTCATCCAAAGGTGCAACGCGACGTAATAGAGGGGCGGCGCTCCGTCCTGGCGCAACAGCGCATGGAGCTGGCTCAAGGGCCGCTTCGCGATGTCCACGCTCAGGGCCTCGTCGAGCCACAGCGCGGAATGCGTGGTGAAACGAAGCACTATCCCCGCGACGACGACCGCGACAACTCCCGCTACGGCCCCCGCACGCCACACGCCGGTGAGCTCCCAGCCTGTGTGTGGGTTGCCAAGACCGCTGGATGGGGGCGCCTCTTCTACAGAGACAGCGGCTGAGCCAGGCTTGGTGGCGAGGCGCACGGCCGGAATGGTAGGCGATCCGTCCGGAGTCTAACGCCGGACCCCTGGAGGGCTAGGCTTCTTGAGCTTGGTCGGCCGCTGGCTCCGGGGCCTGGTCGGTCGCACTCGGCTCTGCGGCACTCGGCTCTCCGGCACTCTGCTCTGCGGCGTACTGCGCCCATGCCGCTTGGGCCTCGGTCTCAGGGGTGAAGTCCGACTCCGAGTAGTCATAGTTGCCGATGTAGTTGCCCTCCGAGTCGTAGGCGTGGGCGCCGAAGGCCTCCCGGTACTCCTCGGAGACCTCGCCACCCTCTGCCGCCTGCTTGATGGAGAGGCTGATCCGCCGCCGCCCGAGGTCTATCTCGATGATCTTGACCCAGAGC
>JBOGFX010000186.1:0-1631 GCA_050743805.1 Acidimicrobiales bacterium | reverse complement strand
GTCCCACTCGACTACGCCGACATACGCCCGATGGGCGAGCAGGTGTGCCATGCCCGAGACGGTCACCGCCTTGGCCGGGTAGTGGCCGTGGCGCCCCCGGTTGCGTGGTCGAGGGGCCATCCCGGCCGACGACATGCACCTTTCCAGCTCGCTGAGCTGGCGTGGCGCGCTGCCGACCCGCGCCTTGACCTATGGAGAGGGTTGTCACTAAGGTATCTAGGTACCTAGATGAATGGAGCCGAGGATGATCGAGTTTCATCTCGACACGCGTTCGGGAGTCGCCCCCTACCAACAAGTCGTCCAACAGGTCCGCCACGCCCTGCGCCTCGGGCTCCTCGACGTCGACGAGCAACTCCCGACCGTGAAGGAGGTGGTGGGCGCACTCGCAATCAACCCGAACACCGTCCTCAAGGCGTACAAGGAGCTGGAGCACCTCGGCCTGGTCGCCGCCCGACCCGGCGTCGGTACCTTCGTCATCAAGACGCTCACCGACGACTCGCTGGCGGCCCATGGGCCACTCCGCCAGGATCTCAAGCGCTGGCTGTCGAAGGCGCGGCGCGCCGGGCTCGATGAGGAGAGCATCGAGGCGCTCTTTCGCGACGTCTTTTGGTCCACCTCCGAAGAAGGCGTAGCGTGACCGCCGTCTTGGAGGCGAGCGGCCTCGGCAAGCGCTATGGCCGCAAGTGGGCGCTTTCCGACTGCACGCTCTCGGTTCCTGTCGGCAAGGTGGTCGGACTGGTCGGACCCAATGGCGCGGGCAAGAGCACGCTTCTCCAGCTCTCGGTAGGGCTCCTTCGTCCAGACGCTGGAGCGATGGCTGTCCTCGGTGGGCAGCCAGGCACGAGTACGAGCGAGATGGCCCGTGTCGGCTACGTCGCCCAGGACACCCCGACCTACGCGGGACTCTCGATCCGCGACCACCTGCGCTTCGGCGCTCGGATGAACCCGAGCTGGGACGAGCAGCTGGCCGAGGCACGGATCGAACAGCTCGGGCTCGACCCCCGCCAGAAGGCGGGCAGGCTCTCGGGCGGGCAGCGAGCCCAGCTCGCGCTCACCCTGGCGGTGGCGAAGCGCCCGGAGCTGCTCCTACTGGACGAACCCGTCGCCAGCCTCGATCCCCTGGCCCGGCGCGAGTTCCTCCAGGGTCTGATGGAGGTCGTCGCAGAGCACGGCGCCAGCGTCATTCTCTCGTCCCACCTCGTCGCCGACCTCGAGCGGACCTGTGACTACCTGGTCTTGCTCGTCGACTCCCGGGTCCGAGTCGCAGGCGACATCGACGAGCTGCTCGGGTCCCATCACCGCTTGACCGGCCCACGACACGACCGCGCCGTGCCGAGCGATCAGGCGGTCATCGCCGAGAGCCACACCGACAAGCAGAGCACCCTCGTGGTGCGGACCGATGGGCCCATTCTCGATCCCTCGTGGTCGGTCGAACAGCTCGACCTCGAAGACCTGGTTCTCGCCTACATGGCGCACGCCGTCGAAGGGGACCGCCGACCGAAGCTGGAGGTTCGCTCATGATCCGGGTAACGCTCCGTCAGTTCCGCGCCGAGGCAGTCGTCGCCGTGGGCGTGCTAATCGTGCTCGCGATCGTGCTCATCGTCTCGGGGGTGAACCTCGTGCACATGAAC
>JBOGFX010000185.1:0-3928 GCA_050743805.1 Acidimicrobiales bacterium | reverse complement strand
AGCGCGCCCAGCGCGCTCGACACGACAGCTCGAGACGTTGCATCCGGGCCGAGCCTGACGCCGAGCGCAGTGGTGGCCGTGGTCCGAGGGCAGCCCGCGGCGGCTCGGATCGATGAGGTCCGACGGCGTGCCGGTAGGATCGCTCAGCGATGCGGGTGTCCGATGGGCCGGTGAGCCCCGATGAAACGCGCGAGGCCGACTCGGCTCACATGGCCCGCGCGATCGAGCTTGGCCACGGTGTCCGAGGGACGACGTCACCGAACCCTTGGGTCGGCGCGGTGCTGGTGCCGCCCGCGGAGACCTCGGAGCTCTATGAGGGTGCGACCGCCCCCCCCGGCGGCCCACACGCAGAGATCGGTGCCCTCGAGAGGGCCAGGCAGAATGGCCAGTCCAACGGTGCCACCCTGTACTGCACCTTGGAGCCCTGCGCCCACCAGGGCCGCACGCCCCCCTGCACGGACGCGATCATCGCGGCCGGGGTGTCGCGGGTCGTCGTCGGTGTGCACGACCCCGATCCCGCCGTGAACGGGGCGGGGGTCGCGGCCCTGGCGGGCGCGGGCATCGATGTGACAGTCGGGGTGTGTGCCGCGCAGATCCGAGAGGAGCTGGCCCCGTACCTGAAGCACCGCACGACCGGGGTGCCCTGGGTGGTGCTGAAGTTGGCGCTCACCATGGACGGGAGGATCGCGGCGCCGGACGGGACGAGCAAGTGGATCACCGGAGACGAGGCGCGAAGTGACGTGCAAGCGCTGCGCGCGCTGTCCGACGCGATCATGGTCGGGGCCGGCACGGTGCGCGCCGACGATCCTTCTCTGCGGGTTCGCGGCGGGGACCGGGCGCCGGGAAGCCAACCGATGAGAGTCGTCCTAGGTAGGGCTCCCTCTGGTGCGGCGGTTGCCCCTGCGGTCGAGCTCGAAGGAGACATTGCCAAGATCCTCTTGGAGCTGGGGAGCCGTGGGGTGCTCCAGGTCTTGGTTGAAGGCGGAGCCAAGGTGGCGCATCAGCTCCACAGCGCCCGCCTCGTCGACCGCTACGTCTTGTACCTCGCCCCGCTCCTCGCCGGTGGGAACGACGCGAGCCCCGCGTTCTTGGGTCCCGGCGATCCGACCCTGGGCGAGATGTGGCGGGGTCGGCTCGTCTCTGTCGAGCGGCTCGGAAACGATGTGCGGGTGGAGCTCGCCGCCTGATGGGCTTCGCGAGCATTCCCGAGGCGGTGGCCGCGTTCGGTCGCGGCGAGATGGTGATCGTCGTTGACGACCCCGACCGCGAGAGCGAAGGGGATCTGGTGATGGCGGCGGAGGCCGCCACCTTCGACAACATCGCCTTCTTCTTGGAGCACACCTCAGGGGTGATCTGCGCACCGCTCACCCCCCAGCGCGCGGACGACCTCGAGCTGGCGCTCATGGTGAGCGAGAACACCGAGTCCCAGAGGACCGCGTTCACCGTGTCGGTCGACGCTCGACACGGGACGACCACGGGGATCTCGGCGCAGGACCGTGCGACGACGATTGCGGCCCTCGTCGACCCCAAGACCGAGCCTCAGGACCTGCGCCGACCCGGCCACGTGTTCCCGCTGCGCTACCAACCCGGAGGGGTGTTGCGCCGCGCCGGGCACACCGAAGCCACGATCGACCTCGCGCGCATGGCGGGCCTCAACCCCTGCGGGGTGCTGTGCGAGATCGTCTCTTCGGACAAGAGGACCATGGCGAGGCTCGACGAGCTCGAGGCGCTTGCGCAGCGTCACGGGCTCGCTCTCATATCGATAGCGGATCTCATCAGGTACCGGCGTCGGACCGAGAAGTTGGTGAAGCGCGTGGGGGAGGCTCGCATCCCGACCCAGTCCGGTGACTACAAGGCCTACGTCTACGAGTCGACCCTGGACGGCGAGCAGCATCTGGCCCTCGTGATGGGGGAGGTCTCCGGGCGCCAGAACGTCCTGGTCAGGGTGCACTCGGAGTGCCTCACCGGTGACGTGTTCGGATCCCTGCGCTGCGACTGCGGTCCCCAGCTCAAGGCGGCCATGGAGCTGATCGAGGCCGAGGGGACCGGTGTTCTCGTCTACCTGAGAGGCCACGAGGGTCGCGGGATAGGCCTCGCAGGCAAGATCCAGGCCTACCGGCTCCAGGAGCAGGGTCACGACACCGTCGACGCCAACATCGCGCTCGGGCACCCTCCCGACAGCCGTCAGTACGGAATCGGCGCCCAGATGCTCGTCGACTTGGGCGTGACGACGATGAGGCTCATGACCAACAACCCCACCAAGCGCGGCGGACTCGAGGGCTTCGGCCTCGACATCGCCGAGAGGGTCCCTCTGTACACGACGCCCAATCCCGAGAACATCGCCTACCTGCGTACGAAGCGAGAGCGGATGGGGCACCTCTTGGAGAACCTGGACGACGCCTCGCCCGAGGACGATGCCAGATGAGCGTCGCCCACCAAAGGGAGCCGGACCCCGAGCTGTTGAGCGATGTCGGTGCCAGGGTCGGGTGCCAGCTTGGTACAGGACGGGCAGCCCAAGAAGGCACGGGCATGAGGATCGCGGTGGTGTGTGCCCGTTTCAACGGCGAGGTCACCGGGGCACTGCTCACCGGGGCGCTGGCCGCATTGGAGCAGGCCTGCGTCGATCGCAACGACATCACGGTGGTCTGGGTGCCCGGGTCGCTCGAGCTCCCGCTCGTCGCGCAGGCGCTGTGCTCGGCAGGCCGAGTCGACGCGGTTGTGTGCTTGGGGGCCGTGGTCCGCGGAGAGACGGCGCACTTCGACCTGGTCGCCCAGGGTGCCGCCCAGGGGATCGCAAGGGTCAACTTGGACTGCGGGGTTCCGGTCATCTTCGGGGTCTTGGCGACCGAGAACATCGAACAGGCCAAGGCTCGATCGTTGCCCGATGAGACCAACAAGGGTCGCGAAGCCGCGCTCGGCGCCGTGGCGATGGCGAGCGTGCTGCGCTCCTTGCCTCAGACCTTGGGCCCGCGGCATCCGGGGGCCAGATGCTGAGCCTGGTGCTCCCGAAAGGATCTCTCGAGCGGGCCACCATGGAGCTCTTCGCTGCCGCCGACCTCGCGGTGTCACGCTCGTCGGCCGCCGACTACCGGGCGTCTATCGCCGATCGTCGGATCGAGAGCGTCCGCATATTGCGGCCCCAGGAGATCCCCGAGTACATAGCCCGGGGGCTCTTCGACCTGGGGATCACCGGCCGGGATTGCATCGAGGAGTCCGGCGCCCAGG
The DNA here is from genome assembly GCA_050743805.1 of Acidimicrobiales bacterium. GTDB lineage: Bacteria > Actinomycetota > Acidimicrobiia > Acidimicrobiales > RAAP-2 > Palsa-461. The sequence goes on along the minus strand of JBOGFX010000185.1, from coordinate 703 downwards.
TGGTCTCTCTTGGGGAGCTGTCGTACTCCAAGGCGACCAACCAGCCGGCCCGGGTGGTGCTCGCGGTCGCCCAGGACTCGCCTGTGCGCTCGCTCGGGGACCTGGCCTCCATGGGCAGACCGGTCAAGGTCTCGAGCGAGTACCCCGAACTGACCAAACGCCGGCTCGCCGAGCACGGGGTTGATGCCGAGGTGTTCTTCTCCTACGGTGCGACCGAGGCGAAGGTGCCCGACATCGCCGACTGTGTGGTCGACATGACCGAGACCGGTGCCGGTCTCGGAGCTGCGGGCCTGCGGATCGTCGACACCCTGCTCATCTCGCCCACCGAGCTGATCGCCAACGCCGAGTCGGCCGACGATCCCAAGAAGCGTCGCGCCATGGAGCAGATCTACACCCTTTTGTGCGGGACGCTCGAAGCGCGTGAGAAGGTGCTGGTGAAGTTGAACGTGGCCGCTGATGGGCTCCCGGCGGTGGTGGAACGCCTGCCGAGCCTGCGCGCCCCGACGGTGTCCCAACTTGCGGGGTCTGACGCCTACGCGGTTGAGACGGTCGTTTTGAAGGCTGAGATCAACACCTTGATTCCCGAGCTGAAAGAACTGGGCGCGAGCGACATCTTGGAGCTGGCCCTGTCCAAGATCGTCCATTGAGCTCGACGGACGACTGGCCCGCGCGGCGCGGGGCACGCCTCGGGCGAGTGCTCTGC
>JBOGFX010000184.1:0-6351 GCA_050743805.1 Acidimicrobiales bacterium | reverse complement strand
GTTCGCGTCCTCGTGGGCTGTCCCCAGCCCGTGGACACCAGGGTGGCGCTGCGCTCTCTGGCCCAGGCGGTTCACGGGTCCCCGCAGCCGCCCGCCGAGCCCGACGTGGTCATCAGCTTCGGGACCCCGGTCGACTCCATCCGCCACGCGCGCTGGACCCTTCAGGAGGCTGAGCAGGTGATGGACGCCCTGGGCGAGTCCGTCTCCAAGCTCTACTATGAACTGCCCGACATCCACCTGCGGGGGCTGCTGCACCTGCTCCGTGAGGACGAGCGCCTGCTCACCTTCTGGGAGCGGGAGCTGCGCCCCCTGGTCGAGGCCGACCTGCGCGAGGGCGGCGACCTCATCCGGGTCTTGGAGAGCTACCTGGAGCATCCTGGCAACAAGACGTCTGCCGCCAGCGCCCTGGGTCTCAGCCGGCCCACCCTCTACGCCCGCCTGAAGCGGATCGAGTCCATCCTCGGGCGGCGCATCTCCGACGTTGAGTCCAACGTGTCCCTCCATGTTGCCCTTCTGGCCCGCAGCTCGGCAGGAGCTACTCCGGGGACCCGCCTGGCCGAGACTAACGCAAGGCAGCACCGACTACCGGACGCCTATCCGCCGCGGCCAGTCGCAAGCTTGGGATCTCCGTAAATTCAAGTTGCGCTCCTATGCGCCGCAAACTTCCACCTAAGAAGGCACTAGAATCGTCACACGACTTGCCACGCGCATAGTCCCTGCAGCCCCGCTCGGGACGCACCAAGGCACCGCCAGACCTCAGTTCGGCCGCGAATGGGGACCTCCTACGCTCAAGCCGTCGCCCCAGATCCAGCTGCCATCCGGCCAAACCGGGTCAGCCAAACCGACTGAAAACGAAGACCTATTTCTACGGGGGCTCATCACCTGTGTGAGACCGCATCGGTTGCGAGCCGTGGCGAATCCCAGCTACCGTTACCACCGTATATCAGGGCCACCATTAAGATACGGAACTTGGTGGGTAACGTTGTCTTGCATCCGCTACGCCCGCTCTCGGTCGACCTCCCCGACCTCCTCGTACCATCGTGTACGCGTCCCCACTCGAGCGCGCAACCTCCACCGCATCGTCTTGGAGGTCCTAGCCAACGCCCCAGCAAACCGGTCAGTACGCGCTTGTAGGAGATCGCCCTCCTGCCCGAGAATGGTCTGCTGTTTCGCCGCTTCTTCACGAAGCCGCACTAAGTTCTCGTTTACCGTGTGCCAGAAGCCCCAATCGTCCCGGAGAACCTCCTCTAGCCTCATGTGATCTGCCTTCTCTTCTTCTGCGGAGATGCCCACCATGATCGCCATGAGATCAAACAAATCATTGAGGGTTATGTCATGGATCTGCAGTTTAGAGAGCAACAAATCGGAACCCGGAATGGTATCTGGAAGCTCGTCCAAACGTCTCCTGATGCGAATCGTGTGTGACATCACTAGATCGTCGAAGAAGACGTCCACCTTGAACACTCTACTTGCTGGAATGTAGATGTGTCGTCTGGTACCGAATTCTTGGCTGTGGACAACCTCGGGGTCTATCGTATATCCTTCAGACTCAAAGACGTGTCGGAGAGGTGACGATTGCTTCTCATGCGCAAAAAAGTCCAAATCATGCAACTCGCGTCGACCTAGTCTTGCCAGCAACGCCAGCTGCTTTGGGAAACGGACCCGCACCGCCGCCGACCCAGTGAGCCTAAGTACCACGCCAGCTTGGCGAGCCAATCCGACCAAGCGAAGGCCCTCCGCGACCAACTCCTCTGAGTCAGACGTGGGGGCCTTGCTCACTCGAGCGGCTCATACCGATGCAAAGGTCGAGCGTTGGGTAACTCGGCAACGACGTGATCGACAACGTCCTCGAGCGCTGCTACCCATACCCCGCCCAGCGTTTCGCAACGTCGCACGAGAGACGCGAGAACGAGAGCCCGAGACGGTCTCCCACTCAGGAAGGGGTGACAGGTGAGCAAGAAATGGCCACCCTCTGCGACTGTCTGCTCGAGCTCTGTCAGCCACATACGTTCGACCGCGTCTGGACTACTTAGTGGGGTCACCGAGGAGATTCCGGGGACGAACCCGTACTGCTCCCAGTCATCCAACCCCCAGTGAATCGGCAATTCTACCAGTTCCCCCGAGTCTGTCTGGAGCCGGTATGGGCGGTCTGCGTCCATGAGACTGCTGTCGTAGCGCAGTCCATGTTTGATTAGGAGATCAAGAGTTGGCTCAGTTAGCTCCCACATGGGGGCTCGGTATCCTGCTAGGTGTGCTCCAAACCGCTCGAGCGCGATCAAACCCCCCTCAAACTCCTGCCGCTGGCCGTCGCTGTCGAGCGTGTTGGGTGCACGGTGGAGGTACCCGTGATGGCCGACCTCGTGACCAGCAGCTAGTACCTCCCGGATCGAGCCAGGGTGGTGCTCCGCCACGAATCCTGGAACAAAGAAGGTTGCGCGGACGCTGAGCTCATCCAAGACTTTCAAGATCCGTCGGAGGCCAACATCGGGCCCATAAGCTTGATGTGACATGAGCGACAGCCGACTGGTTGCCGAGGGGTCGGCAGCAAGAACGGGCGCCTCGCCATCAACGTCGAATGTGAAGGACGCGCAGGCTCTATAGCCGTCAGGCCACTTCATATGGTAGGTGGGACCTGGCTCTGATGCGGGCTTCGCCGCGGGACAGGTCATGCTCGCGCTCGGGTACTGCCACCATTCGGCTGCAAGACCTGTCCGAGGAGCGCATCTGACCTCTCACTCAGAAGGAAGAGTACGGCCTCAGCGATCTCCTCGGGGTCTGCCACGCGACCAAGTGGGATCTGCTCGCCGTAACGACGCCGGATCTCCAGAATGGTGACACCTTCGGCAGCAGCGTCGGCGCTAAGTTGAGGGGTGTCAATCACCCCAGGAGCCAATCCATTCACGTGGATCCCAGCCGGGCCAAGCTCTCGCCCCAAGGTCTTGACCAGAGCCACTAGCCCTCCCTTCGATCCCGCGTATGCCGTAGCGTTCCGCCGACCGCCGATTCCCCACTCCGAGGCCACGAGAATCAGACGGCCTGCCCCTTGGCTAAGCATGGCCTTCGCCGCCATTTGGCAGACATGAAATGTGCCTGTCAAATTCACATCGAAGTGCCTCCACCAGTCCTCGACTGGTTGCTGGGCGAGGCTGCCCATGCTCATGAACGCAGCGTTCGCGACCACACCATCCAGCACTCCGACGGCGGAGCGGATCTCATCCATCATCGCAACGACTTCGTCTCGCCGACTGAGGTCGGCACAGAACGTCGGTGCCCCGATCTCGCGGCCCAACGCAGCGAGCCGCTCTTCCGATTCCAAGTCAGTCAGTATAGGCCGCGCCCCAACGGCCTTCAACCTCCGAACCACAGCTTGGCCTAGGCCACCTGCAGCGCCTGTGACCAGGACCGTCGACCCTTCCAGGTCCACCCAGAGCGAGTTCAAATCATCGCCCCGCCATTTGGCGACACGACATCCCCTACGAAGAAGCGACCAGCCTCCAGCAGGAAGACTACCGCGCTCGCCACCTCGCCGGGAGTAACCAACCGTCTCAACGGAAGTGACTGGAGGTACGCTGGAGCCCGCCAGGGCGAGTCGGGCACCAGCAGCGGGGTGTCGCAGGGGCCTGGTGCCACCGAGTTGACGTAAACGCCATCGCCCACCACTTCTTGAGCCAGGCTTCGAACGATCGCGATGAGAGCCCCCTTGGCGGCAGCGTAATGGCTGTCTCCATCGCCCCCACCCACTCCCAGCTCAGAAGTGATCGCGACAATCTCGCCGCAGTGTCTGGCACACATTTGCGGAAGGCAGGCTCGACAACAATTGTAGAAGCCTCCAATATGGACCCGAAGCATTTTATCCCACTGTGCGGGCAAAATCTCTACGAATGGCGCCATTTCGTAGTGGCCAGCGCACGTCACCAGTGCACGCACTGGCCCGCAGTGGTCCTCGACCTCTACGAATGCATCTCGCACGCCCGCCTCATCGGTTACATCCACCTCGATGGACCAGTCAGCGCCCGATGCCGCTACGTCCATACCAGCGACAAGCCACCCCCGGTCGGCCAGGAGCTGCACCGTGGCAGCCCCGATCCCGCTGGCTGCACCAGTCACCACAGCTACTCGACGCGACTTTCGGCTCGACATCAATAACTACTCGATGGGGATCTCTTTGAACCGCCTGTCCAGGTCAACTCCATGGCTACGCCTGTAGGCACGCACCGAGTACAACCAAACGCCCGCTGCAACAACCACGGCAAAGGTGAGCCAAATCGGAAACGGCTTATTCGATCCAAACGCACTGTCGAAAAACAGACGATAGAAAACATATCCGGTGAAGACCAGACCGATAGCCCCTAAGACGGTGACCAACGGACTTCGAAGGACTCTGTACGCGATTGGCGAAGCCTCATATACTGCTCGCTTAGCGAACGGAAACGCAATCCCACCGATGCAAACCAAAATAAAGGTGACTGCCAACCCCATGAACCCAGACAGAATCGCCAAAAGGCTGGTAAAGGCATACAACGCGAGCCAAATCAGAGCCGCAACGGCCGCCGCTCCAATCGCCCAGGACGGAGAGTGGAACCGACCAGAGACTCTGCTGAATCGGTCAGGAGCGAGTCCGTCGAGGCTCCACGCGAGTATGGCGCGATTCCCGTAGATCAAAGTGGCGCCAATGTCGAAGACCATCGTGCCGATGACCCACAGTGACATCAACACAGTTAGTATCGGACTCCCTCCCGCGATTCCAGCAAATGAATTGATGTATGGAGGCAATGGTACAGGGAACTTGGCAGCAGGCACCGCCGGGGCGCCGATCAGGAACTGGTTCCCAAAAGCTGTCCGAGAGAAGAACATGAGCAGGATGGCAGCGATTCCCATGGTGATCATAGCTCCGCTGATCCCGAAGAGCTGCCCGCGCTGGACGTTCTTGACCTCGCCGCTGAATGAGACCGACGCGACTGCGAACCAAACGGAGAACGCTGGCCAGATCATAAACTGGACAGTACTCTCGAGGTTGAACCCGCTGTGATATACTGCTCCCGCATGCTCTCCAGCTGCCACTACCTTGGCGTACGCGCCAGCACCCGCGACAGCGTCGAAGTTCGCCTTGAAATGCAAAGTGCCGACTGCCGCAAGCGCCAGCACCACCACTGTAATCACTAGACTTGCGACTACAACCCACATACCCCATCTTTGAATTCGGAAGTACCGCCCTAGTCCGAAGTGGATCAGTATGCTTATGCAGATGATCGAAATCGCCCCAGTGACGAAAATGCCGGCCGGCTGCGAGAGCCAGGTACCGAGAGCAGACAGTCCCGAATTGTGTAGTTGTAGGCCGAGAGTTCCGAACATGGGGGAGAGGGCGAATATTGCCAGAAAGGCTGCGACTATCCCCGAATAGAAAATTTCCCAGAACGCGAACGAGAGGCTTGCCACGAAGCCCATCAGCGGATGGATGGCGCGAGAGAGGAACACGTACTCGCCACCCGACCGAGGATAGATCGTGGTGAGAAAGGTGTAGACGACCCCCATCGCCACGCCGCCGACCACAGCGAGCGCCACGGCCAGCTCCATTGAGGCGCCTGGATAAAACTGCCACGCGGCGATCGTGAAGATGATAAAACCGAGGGTGATTTGCCCCCAGCCATAAAAGAGGACGTCGCCGCCGCCAACCTGGCGCACTAGGCCAGAACTCGCTCTGGTGAATACGCCCTCGGGTGCCCCAGCCCCAGTCGCAAACTCTCCGGACGAGTCGCTACCCATGTCTCCTCCTCTCGTAACCCTAGCCAGCCACCAACTGCGCCCGAACCTTCATACTACTCGTGTCCAGGTCAACTAGGACCCCGTCCAATATGGCCTCGCCGTATTCGCTGCCGGGATTTACAGCCAGAGTCTGACCGATCGTGACGATGCCCTTAGACTCGTGAATGTGTCCATGTAGTCCCAATGGGGGCTGATACTGGGCAAGAGCATCTCTGACCGCTGTACTCCCTGCTGGGGCAATCTCGGGCCCGGCGGCTGTCATGACAAGTTGGAGTTCACCGTCGAGCCTAGGTGCCAGGTCCAAGGTCGACTGGAAGGGAGGCACGTGAAGGCTCATGATCGATCTTTTAGGGTCCTTTAGTTGTGCGGCGACACCGTTGATCCGTCCTGCCAATTCATCCTCGGTCACGTCCCTAGGGCACGGCCAAGGCGTTTTGTTCCCGTAGCCCATTCCCAGGAGCTCGATCCCGTTGTCCAAGGAGACCACGCGGCCATTAGGGTCCTCGACCACGGCCGACTGGGCCAGCAATGCGTCAACTTCGAAGAAGTCGTCGTTTGCACCGCTGACGAAACACCTGACTCCCGTCC
>JBOGFX010000183.1:0-9095 GCA_050743805.1 Acidimicrobiales bacterium | reverse complement strand
GTGCTGCGGCGAGCACGACGAGCCCCTGGCCCATGGTCACGGTCTCGGTGTCGAGCACCGCCACCTCGATGCCGGAAGCGTCGTTTGCCGCGGTGATCGCGGACTGATGGGTGCCCGACAGCTTCGCGGATATGGTCAGGCACAACAGCGCGTCATGACCGTCGTGGCGCGCCTGTTGGAACGCTTCGCCGAACGCGCCGGGCGATGGGGCTGCGGTCTGGGGGAGCGCGGTGCCTTCCGCACAGCGACGCCAGAACTCCGCTGGGGAGAGCTCCGTCCGGTCTTCGAGCTCTTGGGGCCCGAAACGGATCCGTAGCGGGACGATCGAGATTCCCCGGACCTCGGCAAGTGCCGGAGGGATGTCGCACGCGCTGTCGGTGACGATCTTCACCATTTGCTCGTTTCCTCCGTTACAAGGGCCAGTGTGGAGCGCGAGTCTGCCATGGCGGCCGACCGCCGGCGGCAACGTCGCTCAGATGCGTCGTCTCCTGCGAGTCGCGAGGCCCACGGCGCTCAACGCGTAAGCGACGGTTCCGGCGCCGACCGAGGCAAGCACCCTGACCAGCAGCCCGACCCCCGAGGTCGCCCCCGAGAGATTGGAGACGATGAGCACCACGGCCCCCATGATCACGGTGCAGATGGCGGATCCTTTGAGCGCAGACCAGGTCGGGGCCCCGCCGAGGTCACCCAGCCGGTTCCGCAAGACCCCCAAGCCCACCACCGCCCCCACGCTGTAGGCGACGGCCAAAGAGGTTGCGAGTCCACGTACCCCCATCGGGCCCACAAGTACGAACGCGAGAACGACGTTGATGCCGTTCTCTATGAGATAGAGCCAAAAGGCGGTCTTTGTCCGCTGCATGGCTTGCAACGCTCGTGCCACGAAGAGGAACGTGCAGAACCCCGGGAGCCCCACGGCAAGTATCGCGAGGGTCGAGCCTGCGTCCTCGGTCTGGCCGGGGTGCGAGAACCCATGCCCGAGAAGCAGCGCTATAGCCGGTCTGGCGAGGATCACCATCCCTACGGCTGCCGGCACGACGATGGACAGCACCGCCCGCAACCCGGTCGTGAAGCGACGTCTGAAGGCCGTGACGTCGTGGGTGGACCAGGACCGGGAGAGGTCGGGGGTGACCGCGCTCATGACCGAGGCGGCGACCACCGCGTAGGGCATCTGCATAAAGGCATACGCGTAAGTCCACGAGCTGACGGTGCCTGTCCCCTTGGCGCTCACCGCCAGTGCCAGGATTACATACAGGGCGATCTGGTTCGCCACCACGAAGCCGAACGTCCACGCTCCCAGGCGCATGACCGTGCGGACGGCCTCGTGTGAGGGATCCCAACGCAGTCGCACCCGACCTAACCCCGCTCTCGCCAAGCTCGGCAGAAGCACCAGGCCCTGGAGGAGCACGCCGGCGGTCGTGCCGAAGCCCAGAAGGATCAGCCGGTGCCCATGTCGGAGCACCCCGTCGACCGAAGGGTCGGGCACAACGTGGTGGAACCACAAGATGACAGCGATGCAAACCAGGTTGTTGGCGATGGGAGCCCACGCGGGCGCGCCGAAGCGCCGACGAGCGTTGAGCAGCGCGGTGGCAATGCTGAAGGTGCCGTAAAGGAAGACCTGGGGTACGAACCAGCGCAGCAGGTTGGAAGCGACTGCCTTTTCTGTCGCGAAGCCTGCGCGGCTGGATTGCGAGGCGTGCCCGAAGGCCCCGAAGGCGTCGATTATCCACGGGGCGAGCACCCAGAAGACCACCGTCGCGAGGGCCAGCACCACTACCGCCAGGGTCACCACAGAGGAGATCGCCCGCCAGGCCTCGCGGCTCGAGCGGGTTGCGAGGCGGTCGACGAACACTGGGATGAAGGTCGCCGAGAGCACGCCTCCCAAGACGATGTCGTAGAGCATGTTTGGCGCGGTGTTAGCGAGGTTGTACGCGTCGGCCAGGTGGTGGAAGCCGAGGGCGTAAGCCAGGACCAGGATGCGCCCGACCCCGGTGAGCCTCGATACCCCGGTGCCCAACGCCATGCCCACCGTGGCACGACCGAGGCGAGCGGGCCCGCGAGCTGCCGCGCTGGGGTTCTTCTCGGTCAGAGTCACCCCTGGGCCGCCGCCCGGCGTGCTCGCCGCCTGCGCCGGCTGCGGAGCCAGGTGCGTAGCCACCAGCCCGAGAGGACCGCTATGGCGAGGAGGGTGAGAGCGATTCCCGCAATGGATGTTGCGGTGGAGCGGACCGTGAGCTGTCCGCGGGCCAGGACCAGCAAGCCTCCTGGGGAGGTCAGCGTGTAGGAGAGAGGGAGGTCCCCCGATGTCCGCGCCTTGACGAGAAAGTCGGTCGAGTTGGTGGGATGGTCTATTGCTACCGTCCTCGACGGACCTTGGGGGAAGACGAGCTTCGCGCTCGACAGTGTGAGCGTGGCCCGAAGCCGGTACCTGGCCGAGGACAGGATCGTGATGGGGATAGTGCCCGTGCGCGCGGTGAGGGTCACCGTGGAGTGCAGGACCCGCACGTGGCCAAGCTCGGCTCCTAGGTTCTTTTCGAGGCCGGCGAGCGCCGCTTGCTGGCGCGCTGAAGACAGGCTCGCCGACTCGGCCCGAAGGAGCTGATCACCCAGGGAGCTCTTCAGCGCGCTGGCCCCGTTCGCAGCGGCGTCGAAACCGCTCACCCGCTCACGGGCCGACACCATGGCGCGCACCTCCTGGGACGCGAGCGGCTTGGGCTCGGGGCCCGCAAGCCTGCGCGTGGAGGCCGCGTCGTTGCCTCCCTTGGGCACCGTGCTGAGCAGTTGGGAGATGGTGGCAGAGGTCACCACCGGGTCGTTGGAAAGACCGCTCAGGACTGTGTTCACGAAGTTGGAGCTAGCCGACCAGCTCGAGGGGCTGACCGCGAGCACGCCGCGACGCTGGCTGGCGCCCGGTAGCTCGAAGTGGATCATCGCTAGATCCGCGAGCACCTGGTTAGCGGCAAGGACCGGGTCCCGGCCGCTTCCTGCCATCTCCTGGGAGAGCTGCGTGTCGGATTGAAGGGCCTGGTCGACGTCGCCCCGGGGCGTGCTCAGGGTGAAGGGTTGCGCCCAGGTTGCGTGCGCCTCTTCGGTGGCGTTGGCCAGGTCGGCCTGAGGAAGCACCAAACCCGTCGACCCGGCCAGTTCGAGCCCGTGCACGATGCCGTCCGAAAGGGGGCCGCTCGCAACCCACGGCGAGGGAGAGGGAAGGGCCGCCGTGGGCGGCATGCCGAGGAGCCCCGCGGTGACCGCCCGTCCGCGGAGCATCTGGCCGACGATCTCGGTCCCGACCCCGGCGGCGCTGAGCCCTCCGAGGTCGATGTCGACGAAGGGCTCGGCCAGCAGCCGGGCCGGTTGCGACTCGGCGAGGGCTCGGATCATGCTCAGCGCCCCCCGGGCGCCCCGACTGTGGTCCTGCTCCAGAGCTTCGACGGTGGAGGGGTCGAGCGCGATCGAGGTCTGGACCTCGGGATGCGCGAGCAGCAGCGACGCGAGCGCGACGAGGGTCCGGAGACGACCGGGGGACAGCCCCGGGGTCACCCCGCCCGGCGCTGGTGGCGCCGATATGGGCACCACCCAGCAGAACACGAGCGGCGAGGCGCTCCGCTGCTCGGCGTAGGTGAGATATGTCGTGAGGCGTGCGACGCTCGTCCCCTGAGCGTCCTGGATGTCGATGACGATCGGATAGACGCCTGAGCACGAGCCGTTGCCCACCGTGCATTGAAGGTCCACCCCTGCCCCCCCCGGTGCCACCGGCTCGTCCTCCAGCACCTGCACGTCGAGGCCGACCCCGCCCGCCGGGGCACTGGAGAGGCTGGCTAGGGGAACCGGCCCCACCGTCGACAGTGGAGTGGAGCTGGGGGCGGCGTTGAGCGTGGCCTCAAAGGCCGATCTCGATCCGAGAGCCCTGTAGATCATCAGCTGGACACGAGCGCCCGAAGGTGCCCCGGGCACCTTGAAGGAGATGGCAAAGCTGGCTGGCGCGCCCGGGGAGCTAGGGGTCACGGTCGCGCTTTGCGAGGTGAGGATCACCGCCGGCTGCCTAGAGGAGAGGGTGTCGGCACGCCCACAAGCGGAGCCGGCGAACACCAGGCCTCCCGCCACAAGGGCCGCAAGAGAGCCACGCACGATGCGCGATAGCACCGAGCAACGCTAACCGGTGGCAGCGGGGGGGCCGGGGTCCACTACCGTGGTCGGGTGCCACCGGCAGTTCCCGAGCGGTTCGCGCGCCTTGTCTCAGGGACCGAGGAGCTGGCGGAGCGCTTTCATCGCGCGGGCCGTCGCCTCTATCTCGTGGGGGGCTCCGTTCGCGACGCGCTCTTGGGGCGAGAGGCGCGCGGCGATCTCGACCTCACCACAGACGCTCCTCCAGAGGAGATCGAGAGGGTGCTTTCGCCGCTGGCGGACGCACTTTGGACCCAGGGTGCGGTCTTTGGCACCATCGGCGCGCGGGTGGGTGAGCATCTCTTCGAGATCACCACGCATCGCGCCGAGGTCTACCGGCCCGAGTCCCGCAAGCCGGAGGTGACCTTCGGCGACGACTTGAAGACGGATCTCTCCCGACGCGACTTCACGGTCAACGCGATGGCCTTGGACTTGAGGGATCTGGAGCTCATCGATCACTTCGGGGGTCTGGAGGACCTGGCTGCCTCGAGGTTGCGGACCCCCCTCGACCCCGCGATCAGCTTCGGCGACGACCCGCTGCGCATGTTGCGCGCGGCGCGTTTCATGGCCGTCTATGGCTTCGACCCCGTGCCGGAGCTGACAGAGGCGGTGAGCTCCGGACACCACAGGCTGGCGATCGTCTCGCGGGAGCGGATCGGTGCAGAGCTCGAGCGGCTCCTCGTGGCTCCCACACCGTCGGTCGGGCTGCTCTTCGCAGTCCAAACGCGGCTCGCCGAGGAGTTCCTCCCGGAGCTGCCGGCTCTTGCTTTGGAGCAGGATCCCGTCCACCGTCACAAGGACGTGCTCGCGCACACCCTGGCTGTCGTGGATCGGACCTCTTCGGACCGGCTGTTACGGCTGGCCGCGCTGTTCCACGACGTGGGCAAGCCCAAGACTCGTTCCTACGGCCCTGGTGGGGTCAGCTTCCATCACCACGAGGTGGTGGGTGCTCGGATCACCAAGGCACGGATGGAAGAGCTGCGCTTTGCAAAGGAGGACATCGACATCGTCGCGCGCCTGGTCGAGCTGCATCTGCGTTTCCACACCTACCAGCTCGGGTGGACCGATCGGGCGGTGCGTCGCTACGTCCGCGATGCCGGCCCGTTGCTCGCTCGACTCAATGAGCTCACCCGCTGCGACTGCACGACGCGCAATGTGGCCAAGGCGCGCTCGTTGGAGCGACGGATGGACGAGCTCGAGAGACGAATCTCGGAGCTAGCCGAGCGCGAGGAGCTGGATTCCATCCGGCCGGACCTGGACGGGACCAGGGTCATGGAGATCTTGGGCATCGGCCCAGGGCCCATGGTCGGACGTGCCCTGGACTTCCTGCTCGAGTTGCGAATGGACGAAGGCCCCCTGGGCCCACAGGAGGCCAGCCGGAGGCTCGAGACCTGGTGGAGGAAGCGCCAGGGGTGAGGGCTCAGGAAGCCCTGGCGGCGAACTCCTCCACCATCTCGCGCGCCACCTCGTCTGTGAACTGGCGTGGCGGTGACTTCATGAAATAGGCCGACGGTCCGACAAGCGGCCCGGCCAGGTTGCGGTCCAGGGCGAGCTTGGCGCAGCGGAGCGCGTCGATGATGACCCCGGCGGAGTTGGGGGAGTCCCAGACCTCGAGCTTCAACTCGAGGTTCAGCGGGACGTCGCCGAAGTTCCTGCCCTCCATCCGGATGTAGGCCCACTTGCGGTCCTCCAGCCACGGCACGTGATCGGAAGGTCCGACGTGGATGTCATCAGATCGTAGCGGCGCGCTCGAGATCTGGCTGGTGACGGCGTTGGTCTTGGAGATCTTCTTGGACTCGAGGCGCTCACGCTCCAGCATGTTGCGGAAATCCATGTTGCCGCCGAAGTTGAGCTGGTAGGTCCGGTCGAGGGCGGTACCGCGATCTTCGAAGAGCCGTGTGAGGACACGGTGGACGATGGTCGATCCGACCTGGCTCTTGATGTCGTCGCCGATGATGGGCACCCCCGCCGCGGTAAAGCGTGCCGCCCACTGCGGGTCCGAGGCGATGAAGACGGGGATCGCGTTCACGAAGGCGACCCGAGCGTCGATTGCGGCCTGAGCGTAGGAACGTTGAGCGACGTCCGAACCCACGGGGAGGTATGCCACGAGGACGTCTGCTTGGCACTCCTTGAGAGCCGCGGTGACGTCTACCGGCGAGTCGGGCGACTCCTCAACGACGTCGCGGTAATAGCGTCCGAGGCCATCGTGGGTAGGGCCGCGACGGACGGTCACTCCGGTGTACCCAACGTCGGCAAAGCGGATCGTGTTGTTGTGCCCGGCGAAGATTGCCTTGGACAGGTCTGCTCCGACCTTGGTGGCATCGACGTCGAACGCGGCGACGATCTGCACATCGTGGACGTGGTAGCCGCCCAAGACGACGTGCATGAGCCCTGGCACCTCGTCGGCGGGGTCGGCGTCCCCGTAATAGGTGATGCCCTGGACGAGCGAGCTGGCGCAGTTCCCCACCCCGGCTATGGCTACGCGGATCGGTGTCATCTCTCTCCCCTCATGCCGATCTTGCGTCGGTAGGTTTCACATCTGTTGCATCTGTGCCGTCGCGCTCTGTGGCGATCAAGCCGTCGATCCAGGCGATATCCCGCAGAACCCCCTGTGCCACGTGCTCACGGACCGAGCGGGCGTAGAAGTCGAGCGACGGGTCAGATACGTCGGGAAGCTCCTCGCGACGACGACGGAGCTGTTCGGCGCGCTGCTGCAGCAACCGGGCGCGATCGATGGCGTCGAGGTGACCAGCGAGCGACAACCTGAGCGAGAAGCTTCGTGAATCGTCGGCGGTGTTGTCCGTTAGCAGGGTGCGGAAGAGGCTCCGGCCGGCGATCGTGATCCGGAAAGCCTTGCGCGAGCGGCGGCCGCGGGCGCCCACCTTGCGCATCGCTCGCATTGCTGCGCGCTCGCCCGAGATGGAGCCCGTGGGTGGGTAGATGGAAATCGAGGGCAGGGACTCGACGGCTTCAACCGCGCCGCCTCTCTCGAGTCGGGAGAGCGCAGGGTAGATCGATCCGAACGAGACGTTCGCGAGCGACCCGAAACGATCCTTGAGGCGCTTGCGAAGCTCATAGCCGTGCAGGGGTCCTTCGTCGAGAACCCCCAGCAGGACCAGATCGAGCACGCGCCCAAATATATCGAGGCGATATAACGACGTCAACACTTGACCCAACGGCTCACCGTGCTCGTGTGCGCCGGCCTCGGCCGAGATGGACCCTGACTGCCTCCGAGGGTGGTCGGCAGCGGCCGTGTTTTGGGGGCCTCGGTGACTGGTGGACGCTGCAGGATCCGAGCGCGGCGCGCGGGAGCGGCCGCCCTCGGCGACTTCCGGTCGGGGATCTGACGGCCCCGCGAACACCCCTGCGCCACCGCGGCCAAGGCCTGGGTGCTGAGCCTTGCCCTTCTAGCTCGTACATGAAGCACGCAGGACCGGGCGCGGCCTAAAATTGCCCCTACCGCCGGCAGCCATGAGCGCTGGACGGGAGGAGGTGCCCAATGGCTACCACTGTGCCCGAGATTCGGGCTCGCAAGGGGAGCGGGCGGCCCATCGTCATGGTGACCGCCTACGACGCGCCCGGCGCTCAGATCGCGAGCGACGCCGGCGTCGACATGATCCTGGTCGGCGATTCGGTCGCGAACGTCGTCCTCGGTTACGAGGACACCTTGAGGGTCAGCGTCGAGCAGATGGCGCACCATGTGGGGGCCGTCGCCCGTGCCCAGCCGAGTCCCCTCGTCGTCGCCGACATGCCTTGGCTCAGCTACCACACAGGTGCTCGTGACGCCATAGCCAACGCCGGGCGGCTGATCGTTGCCGGCGCGCAGGCGGTCAAGCTCGAAGGAGGCTCGAAGCGCCGGGAGGTTGTCGAGGCGATCTCGGCTGCCGAGATCCCGGTGATGGGCCATCTGGGGCTCACCCCCCAGTCGCTGAACGACCTGGGAGGATACAAGGTCCAAGGCAGGGAGCTCGTCGAGGCCCTCGGGTTGCTGGAGGATGCCAGGGTTCTTTGCGAGGCGGGGTGCTTCGCGATCGTTCTCGAGGCCGTGCCCGGGGAGGTGGCTGCTGCGGTTACCGAAGAGGTCGACGTGCCGACGATCGGGATCGGCGCAGGAGCTGGTTGCGACGGCCAGGTCTTGGTCATGCACGACGTGCTGGGTCTTCAGGATCGTATTGCTCCGAGGTTCGTTCGCCGCTACGCGGCTTTGAAGGCCGAGGCGACCGACGCCCTCGGTTCCTGGGCACAAGACGTGCGCAGCGGCCGCTTTCCCCAGGACAGCGAGACCTACGAGCTGGCCCCCGAGGTTGCACGCCGTTTCCGGGCGGCCCGCTCCAGCCGAGACGGACACGCGGCGGGCACCTAGCCAACGCAGCCCTGCTGTGGCATCTGCGGCGCTGACCCGGACTGGAGAGCGGCGATCCGGGCGGATCGTCAAGGGACCGAGGTCAGCCAGAGGGCTGGGACTAGCCTCTGTGGGGTGACAGTGCCGCCCCGCACCAAGGCGTCCAGTGAACCCGAGGTCCCCGGGCGAGAGGCCGCCGTCGAGTACCGGTTGCTTCGCAACTCGGTGGTGCGCGACGTGGAGCGTGGACGATTGGACCGTGAGGGCGTATGTGACGCCCACCCCGAGTTGCTTCGGGCGGCGCGCAACATCGGCCGTTCGAGCGGTGAGAGCTGTCCCATCTGCCATGAAGCGGTAACGGTCGAGGTCACCTATGTGTTCGGTTCCCGGCTGCCTGCTGGGGGACGATGCCCCGGGTCCGCCGTCGAGCTCAAGCGCCTGTGCTCGCGCGCCGAACCCGTGCTTTGTTACGAGGTCGAGGTCTGCCCGGGGTGCGCCTGGCATCATCTCGCCCGCAAATACCCAGCCGGCGGAACTGACAGACAGCCCAGGTACGGGCGTAGCTGAACCAGGGGTCGCGCCGCGAGGCGCG
>JBOGFX010000182.1:0-2852 GCA_050743805.1 Acidimicrobiales bacterium | reverse complement strand
CCCCACTTCTTGTCGAGCACGACGTTGCGGCCCTTGGGGCCGAGGGTTACCCGAACGGCGTCGGCGAGGCGGTTCATCCCGGCCTCGAGCGCACGCCGCGCATCCTCATCGAAGGCGATCAGCTTGGGCATGGTGGGCGTGTCCTCCGTTGGTCCGACCGGCTCTGCGGCCGGTTAGCTAGCCCCAGATCCTAGCGGGCTCGTTAGCACTCTCATTTCGCGAGTGCTAACAGCAAAGCACGCTGGCCGGCCGGGCGCAACCGGCTAGCCGCCCGCCACCGCCGGGAGGATGGATACGGCCTGGCCAGGGGCGATGGGGGTGTCAAGGCCGGAGAGGAACCTCACGTCCTCGTCGGCAACGAAGACGTTGACGAAGCGCCGGATTCTTCCCTCCTCGTCCAAAAGGCGATCGGCGAGCCCCGGGTACGCCGAGTCCAAGGACTTGATCACCTCGGCCAAGGTCGAGCCTTGCGCCTCGATCTCGCCGAGGCCCTTGGTGAGGCTCCTCAACTGAGCGGGCACCCGCACCGAGACCGCCATCACAAATCCCCCACCGCTTGGCCGAGCGCGTCGTCGAAGGCGGCCAGAGAGGGCGCGATCGAAGCCGTGGGCGCCGTGGAGCCTTCGAGCGCCTCTACGGTCTTCAAGCCGTGGCCGGTCACCAGTGCCACCACCCTCTCGTCGGGCCGAACCTCGCCTGAGGCAGCCATCTTCGCCAGAGCGCCGATGGTAACGCCTCCCGCAGTCTCGGCGAATATCCCCTCGGTGCGGGCGAGCAGGCCGATGGCCCAGCGGATCTCGTCGTCGCTCACCGCCGTGCAGGAGCCGCGTGTCCTGCGCATCGTCTCCAGCGCTCGCCACCCGTCAGCCGGGTTCCCGATCGAGAGCGACTTCGCGATGGTGACCGGCTTGACCGGCGTGATGGTGTCGGCCCCCGAGCGAAAAGCCGTCGCCACGGGCGAGCAGCCCTGCGCCTGGGC
Organism: Acidimicrobiales bacterium; assembly: GCA_050743805.1. GTDB lineage: Bacteria > Actinomycetota > Acidimicrobiia > Acidimicrobiales > RAAP-2 > Palsa-461. The sequence goes on along the minus strand of JBOGFX010000182.1, from coordinate 1,873 downwards.
GCCCGAGATCCTTACCTCGTGGGCCTCGATCAGCCCCACCTGTGCCAGCTCCTCGAAGCCACGTGCGACCTTGGTCAACTGGCTCCCCGACGCGATGGGGACGACGACATGGTCCGGGGCCGTCCAACCCAGCTGCTCGGCAATCTCGAAGGCCAAGGTCTTCGAGCCCTCCGCGTAATAGGTGCGGATGTTCACGTTCACGAACGCCCAGCTGGGGTGCTGGCCGGCCAGCTCCACGCAGAGCCGGTTCACGTCGTCGTAGCTGCCTTGGACAGCGACCACCGTCCCCCCGTAGACGGCGGTCATGGTCACCTTCGCCGCCTCCAGGTCGTGGGGGATGAGCACGAGGGACGCCATGCCGGCCCTCGCGGCATGTGCGGCGACCGAGTTGGCCAAGTTGCCGGTGGACGCGCACGCGGCGACCTTGCACCCGAGCTGGCGGGCCTTGGTCAAAGCCACCGACACCACCCTGTCCTTGAAGGACCCCGTCGGGTTGGCCGTGTCGTCTTTGATCCACAGCTCGCCCAGACCCAGCTCGGCGGCGAGACGATCGGCCCTGACCAGGGGGGTGAAACCCGCTCCGAGATCCACCGGGGCGGAGTCTTCGACGGGTAGGAGGTCCACGTAGCGCCAGATGGTCCGGGGACCGGCCCCGATCCGCTCCCTCGAGATCACGGCCGAGATGGCCTCGTAGTCGTAGTCGACCTCGAGGGGCCCGAAGCAGAAGTCGCAGACCTGCAAGGCCTCGGTGGGATAACGGCGCCCGCATTCCGAGCAACGCAGCCCGGTCACATGGCTCATCAGAGTCCTCCACATCGGTCGGGCATTGGCACCTGGCGCCCGAAGAGGTCTCCTCTCGAGCACTGGTTGCCGCGGCTTCGTAGGGCCCGTCCCTCAGCCGCTCTGGATGATCCCCCTATGGTGGCCGATGGATGACCTCCACGTCAACGCCTGCGCGTTGCCCGCCTGCTAGGTCGCAGTGCCAAGATGCTCGGATGCCGACCGTGCGCACCTACCCACGCGGCCACTTCTCTCTCGCACAGCTGATCGGCGCGAAGCGCGGGAGGCTGATCTCGGTCTGCATCCCTGCCCGCGACGAACAGAGCACCCTTGCGGGGGTGATCGAGGCCGCGGTGCTGGGACACCTCCCGACCGGCTCGGGGCTCGTCGACGACCTCGTCGTGGTGGACGACGGCTCCTCGGACTCGACCGCAGCGATAGCCCGATCCCTGGGCGCCCGTGTCGTGGGACGCCGCCCCGGCGGCGACAAGGGAGGGGCGATGGCGGCCGGCCTCGAGGCCTGCTGCGGCGAGATCGTGGTCTACTTGGATGCCGACGTGCACAACGCCAATCCCGGCTTCGTGGAGTCCCTGGTAGGGCCGCTGCTCTTGGAGGACGCCAACCTGGTCAAGGGCTTCTACGAGCGACCCATCGACGGGCTGGCGAACGGCGGAGGCAGGGTGACCGAGCTGCTCGCGCGCCCGCTGATCGACGCCCTGTTCAAAGAGCTTGCCTCTGTTCGTCAACCGCTCGCGGGAGAGACCGCCGCACAGCGCTGGGTCTTGGAGAAGGTGGGCTTGGCCCCCGGCTACGGCGTCGAGATCGCCCTGCTCATCGATGTTGCCCGCGATCTGGGCGTCGAATCCATAGCCCAGGTGGACCTGGGGGTACGCATCCACCGGAACCGCCCGCTGTCCGAGCTACGACCCCAGGCCAACGACGTTCTGGCTGCGGCTCTCCTGCGTGCGGGCGCCTACGGGGACGCCGACGATCAAACCAGGCCCGATAGCGTTGGGGGGTGAGCACCGGACGGCTGGAGGACGTGGTGGTGGTGTCCAACAGGGGCCCCCTCGCGTTCAGGATGCAAGGAGGC
>JBOGFX010000181.1:0-11931 GCA_050743805.1 Acidimicrobiales bacterium | reverse complement strand
CCCCCACCCCCCTGCCTATCCCGTAGGTGATCGCGGCCGCTGCCGAGGCAGCTATCAGCTGCCTCAAGGCAGCGCGCCAGATTGGCCGCCCCGTCAGCACGCCGAGCGCACCCCCGACGATGGTGGCGGTGAGGGCAGCGATGACGACCGACGCGATCACCGCCACCGAGCCTGAACCGATGAGCCAGGGGATCAGGGGAAGCACCGCCCCCAGTGAGAAGGCCAGGAACGACGAGAGGGCGGCCTGGATCGGAGAGCCGATCGCCCTGGGATCGAAGCCCAGCTCCTCGCGGGCGTGGGTCTCGAGCGCGAGGTCCGGGTCTCTCATGATCTCCTCGGCAAGATGCTCGGCGACCGATCTCGAGATGCCCCGACGAACGTAGATGGTGACCAGCTCCTCTCCCTCGTCCTTGGGCCACAGGCGTAGGGCGGTGCGCTCGATGTCGAGCTCTCGCATCATGAGCTCCCCCTGGGCCCTCATGGAGACGAACTCGCCGGCGCCCATGGAGAAGGCCCCCGCCACCAGGCCCGCCACCCCGGCAAGGCGTACGAAGCCGCCTCCTGGATGAGCGCCGGCTACGCCCAGTATCAAAGAGATGTTGGTGACCAGCCCGTCGCTCAATCCGAAGACGGCGGCGCGGAGGCCGCCGCCCGAGACGTCTCGGTGGTGGTGGCCGTCGTCGTCGTCGTCCAGCGAGTCCGGCGAGACGCCCAAGGTCCTCCTCATGGACGTGCGCTCACCGCTGCGCGCGGCCAGTCGAGCCGGCGGACCTGCAAGAATCCCATGGTGAGCTCGTCACCGAGGAAATGGCTAGACCACAGCCAGCCACAGGCCCTCCAGGCAGCGGTCCTTTTGTCTTACCTGAACGCCGCACTTGCGATCCTTTACGTGCTCGTGTTCCATGCGGTCGTCCCGCTGGTCCTGTTGGCGGCCGCCTTGGGAGCCTACGGGATCGCAAACGAAAGGCGCTTGGGCTACATCGTCGCAGTTCTGGCATCGTGCATCTACGTCGCCTTCCAGATTATTGCCTTCGTCGTCTTCCCGGGCAGCTTGGCCTCGATCTTGAATCTCGCCTTCGCGATCCTGCTCGTGGTGCTGCTCTTGCACGCCGACAGCCGAAGGTACGCCAAGATCTGGTTCCGCTGAGCACCCCCCGGCGTGCCTCGTGGTTTGGAGGGGCCCTGTTCGGGTGATCTAGGTTGCGTGTCGAAACTCTCGAGGGGTCTGCATGGCTTGCGCGACCGACATCACCGTCGTTGCGGCGGTCTGTGCCCATGAGGCGGCACGCGACGGCCGCGTTCTTCTGTGAGAACGTCTGAGCGGCCATTGGGCCCCGAGCTCCCGACGGGACCCGAGAAGACCCGCTGGGTCCGCTCCATGTTCGACTCGATCGCTCCTCGCTATGACTTAGTCAACCGGATGATCACCCTGGGGATGGACCGCTCATGGCGAAGGCGCACTGTTCGGGCCCTCGGGCTGCCCAAGGGATCCGTCGTCTTGGACCTGGCTTGTGGCACCGGCGAGCTGGCCAAGGCGGCCGGGACAGCGGGCCTCAGAGTGGTCGGGTCAGACCTGTCGGAGGGGATGCTCGCAGCGCGTAAGGGGCCCGCAGCAGCGGCGCTGGCCGACGCGGCCCGGCTCCCGTTCTCCTCGGGCGTCTTCGACGGTGTGGTGTGCGGCTTCGCGCTGCGCAACTTCACCGATTTGCAGCGCTGCCTCAAAGAGGCCGCGCGAGTGACCAGGCCCGGCGGACGACTGGCGCTGCTGGAGGTCTCCAAACCCACAGGCCGCCTCCTGCGCAAGGGGTTCGACATGTGGTTCGATCACCTCGTCCCGTTGATCGGAGCCGTTTTGTCGAAAGGACCTGCCTACCGCTATCTGCCCAGATCCACCGCGTACCTCCCCTCCCACACCACGCTCGCGGCCACCATGAGGGCGGCAGGATTTGCAACGGTTGGTCGCAGGATGTTGAACCGCGGCCTGTGCCAGGTGCTGACCGCAACCCGAGCCGGGTCACCCCGAGGCCCCTCGTGAGATCTCTCACCCGAGCGCTCCAGCCGGGCACGCCGATCGATCCGGTCGAGGTCGTCGGAGACCAGGGCTTCTACTTCAAGACGGCAGAGCTCGTGCTCGCAGGCCGGGGCAGGGCGATCGAGCTCGAGCTGCCGCTCGGGCTCAGCGACCCACGTGCGCTCGCCAACGCGTCCAGAAGGCTCCGGACCCTCAAAAGCGACGATCAGCTGCGCGTGCCGGGGACCGGCCCCCTCGCGTTCGGCTCGCTCGCCTTCGAGCGCTCGAGCCCGATGAAGCTGACGGTCCCGTCCGTCCTCTACGGCACGACGTCTTCGGGGGATGAGTGGGTCACCGTGGTGGGAGAGGACCCGCCGTCGGTGTCACGAGACTGGCTTGTCGAGCAGCTGGTCCCACCGCCATCGCCGGCGCGACCCGAGCCGTCGATCGCAAGGCTCGAGTCCCTTCCGGCCGACTACATCGGCTGCGTGCGCAGGGCCAAGGGTGAGATCTCGGCAGGCTCGATGAAGAAGGTGGTGCTGGCGCGACGACTGCGGGCGCGGAGCACGGCGGCCCCCCGGCCGGCCGCCGTGCTCCGGAACCTGGCCGACGCCGAGCCGGGGTCCACGGCCTTTTTGTTCAAAGACCTCGAGCGCGCCTTCGTGGGCGCATCCCCGGAGCTTTTGATGAGGCGCCGCGGTGCCTCGGTGCTCTCCCACCCGTTGGCCGGAACGCTCGCGCTGGCTGATCCTGCGGGGGAGACCGGCCACGCGTTGTTGGCATCGCGCAAAGACGTCGAGGAACATGAGCTCGTAGTGCAAGACATCGTCACGCGCCTTTCGCCGATGGTGACAGAGCTCACGGTCGCCGAGCCCGAGGCCGTCGTGCTCGCCACCATGGCTCACCTCGGGACCGCGATCCAAGGTGCACTCGGCGCAGGCGCCAATCGAGCCCCGAGCGCGCTGGATCTGGTGGCAGCTCTGCACCCGACCCCCGCCGTCGGAGGGGTGCCCACCGAGCCCGCTCTCAGGTTGATCGCCGCGCTAGAGCCCGCTCCACGAGACCGATGGGCGGGGCCGGTCGGATGGCTCGACGCCCGAGGGGACGGGGACTGGGTGATAGGCATCAGGTCGGCACAGCTCGAGCGCTCCCTCGCGACCATCTGGGCCGGTGCAGGCATCGTCGCCGCATCTGACCCCGAGGCCGAGCTGGCGGAGACCTCCGTCAAGCTGGCCCCGGTGCTGGCCGCGGTCTTCCCTCGCGCCCGCTCGGCAATGGAGGCCTGCTGGACCGCCTCGCCGTGAAGAGCACGGTCGGGTCCAACCCGATGCCGACCGAGGACCGAGGCGAGGCCCAGCGCATTCTGCCAAGCGACGCCGAGGGCGCCCGAGCCGGCTCGCCGTCGACGGAGCGCGTGTGTCCAGATCTAGGTGGTCGTGACCGGCTCGGCCCCTGAGCTCTGTTCTCGAAGCGCCTCTGGGCTGGGGGGCGCCGCGGGAGGCGCCGAGATGGGCAGCGCCACGCAGAAGGTCGCCCCGTGACCCGGGCTCGACACCACCGATGCCTGGCCCCCCAACGCCTCTGAGATCGCACGGACGATCGACAGGCCGAGCCCGCTCCCCCCGCCCCCGCGTGCCGCGTCCCGGCGCCAGAAGCGGTCGAACACCTTTTGGGCGTCCTCCACGCTCAGGCCGGGTCCCTGGTCCCTCACGAGGAGCTTCCCCTGAGCCCCCTCTGCAAGCGTCTCGACCACGACGCCCGTGGAGGGCGGGGTGTGCTCGATCGCGTTTCGCACGAGATTGTGAGCCACCTGGCCGAGCCTGGCGGGGTCGCCCTGCACGAGAACGGGTCCCTGGCACCTGAGCTCCAAGGGACGCGACGGGTCCACCGCCCGGGCGTCGGCCACCGCTTCTGCGGCCAGCGCCGAGAGGTCGACCGGGACGCTTTGCAGCGGGCGCCCCTGATCGAGTCGGGCGAGGAGCAGGAGGTCGTCCACCAAGACCCCCATTCGCTTGGCTTCGCCCTCGACCCTCGCGAGGGCGCCAGAGCGTTCCTTGTCGTCCGCGAAGGCGCCGCGCCGGAGCAGCTCGCTGTAGCCCAGGATCGAGGTGAGCGGGGTTCGCAGCTCGTGGCTAGCGTCGGCGACGAACTGGCGAAGCCGCTCCTCGGAGGCGGACTTCTCGAAGAACGCCTCCTCGATTCGGGCGAGCATCGAGTTGAGGGCGACTCCCAGGCGCGAGACCTCGCTGGAGGCCCTTCTCAGAGGCACGCGCCTGTGAAGCTCTCCCGTCGCTATCGCATCGGTGGTCTCCGCCATCGCCTCGAGCGGACGCAGGCCACGCCGCAAGGTGTAAAGGACGAGCGCCACGAGCACGATCAGGACCCCGATGGACGCCCCGATCTGGACGCGCAGCAGTGAGGCGAGCGTGTCGTGGGTCGGTCCGAGACCGACGGCCACCACCATCACCCCCTGGGGCACGTCGACAGCCGACTCGCGGTACGAAACCCCCGTGCTCCCTAAGCTTCCCACGTCGGCCGAGTCCGGCTCCGAGCGATAGGCCCCCGCCAACGCGCCGTAGCGGTGCGAGCGGGGGAAGGGGGCCGGGCGCAGAGCGGCCGGAACCAGGGGCTGGGGGTCGGGCGCAGAGAGGGGTCCCGAGCTGGCTCGGACTATGACCTTTGCGCTGCGCGAGAGCACCAGGAGGTACACATCGGGCCCCACGATGGACTCCAGCTGATCGCGCTCGAAGCTGAGGGTCCCAAGACGCGGGCCCAGGGCATGGGACTCGGAGCGCTCGAGGAGGCGTGGCCGGGTGACCGTAAGGTAGTGGTAGGCACGAAGCTGGGCACCGTCGATCTGGTCATCGATCCTGCCGTTGAGGAACGACCGCAACGAGCTGTAGGTGAGAGCGTCCGCCAGGAAGACCCCTGCTATCAGCAGGACCGCCATAACCAGGGTCAGCCGGCGGCGCAGGCTCACTGGCCCTCCCCAGCACCTCGTTGGTCCTGGCTCGACGCCCGAAGCACGTAGCCCACCGCCCGGATGGTGTGGATGAGCGCTGGTCCCAACAGGTCGAGCTTCTTGCGCAGGTAGCTGATGTAGGTCTCGACGATGTTGGGGTCACCGTCGAAGTCGTAGCCCCAGACATGGTCGAGGATCTCGAACTTGGATATGACCCGGCGAGGGTTCTCGAGCAGGTACTGCAGGAGGTTGAACTCCGTCGCTGTCAGCTGGACCTGACGCTCGGAGCGCCACACCTCTCGCGTGGAGGTGTCCATGACCACGTCTGCGAAACGGATGGGGCGCCCGTCCATGGGATCCGCGCTCCGGCGCAGGACCGCTCGCACGCGGGCCACGACCTCACTCAGGATGAAGGGCTTGGTTATGTAGTCGTCGCCCACCGCGAGGCCGTCGAGCTTGTCTTCGGTGCCGTCGCGCGCGGTGAGAAAGACCACCGGGACCGACTCACCCTCGTCGCGCCAGCGCCTTGCGATCTCCAAGCCGCCCACGTCGGGGAGCATCACGTCCAAAAGGACCAGGTCGGGCCGCGAGGCCCGCAGCTTGGACGTCGCCCGCTCGCCGGTGTCGGCAGCGTCCACCTCGAAGCCCTCGAAGCGCAGGCCGGCAGACAGCAGGTCCGTTATGTACGGCTCGTCGTCGACGACCAGAATCCGGTCCCGCTCGGGCACCCCCAAATGATCGCAGACCCAGCTGCTCCTTCTTGCATCACTTCCGCGGCGCTCTTCGGCGCGCACCGCCTCGAAACGCTCCCGAGAGCAGACGGCCCGCCCCCCACCAGGTCACGAGCAGGAGCGCCTCCACCACGATCTTCGACGACATCTTGGACTCGCCGAGCTGTCGGTCCACGAACCGGATCGGGACCTCTGTGATAGAAGCCCCGACACGGCGTGCCCGGTAGGTCATCTCGATCTGGAAGCCGTACCCCTCGGCGCGCACGGACCCCAGCTCCAGGCGCGCGAGCAAGGAGCCCGCGTAGGCCCGAAAGCCGGCCGTCGAATCGGCGACCCCGAGGCCCAGGACCACCGAGGCGTAGCGGTTCCCTCCCTTGGAGAGCAGGTGGCGGTGGAGCTTCCAGTTGGGGATCGACCCGCCCGCTACGTAGCGCGACCCGATCGCCAGCTCATGGCCCGAACGGATCGCCTCGACCAGTTGGGGGAGGTCTGCGGGGTCGTGGGAGCCGTCGGCATCGATCTCGACCATCACGTCGTAGCCATGCTCGAGGCCCCAGGAGAAGCCCACGCGATACGCGCTCCCGAGCCCGGCCTTCCCCGGGCGCTCCAGCAGGTGCACGTCGGGGTGATGGTCCTTCAGCACCCTGACGGCGCCCGCGGTCCCGTCGGGGCTTGCGTCGTCGACTACCAGGACCGACGCCTGGGGAAGGGCGTCTTTGATCCTGCCCACCACCATGGCGATGTTGTCGATCTCGTTGTAGGTGGGCACGATGACCAGGACCGCCACGGCGGAGCAGCTTACGAGACGCCCGAGAGGCCTCCGGCCGGGCACCTCCGCGGACGTGCCAGCATTGTGGGATGAGCGAGCCACCCAGGCGGCGCCTTCCAAGGATCCGCAAAGAGGTGCGCTGGACGATAACGATCTTCGTCCTCTTCTTCGTCTTCGAGTACCTGCTCCTGCCCGAGCTCGCGACGGCTCGCAAGTCGGTGAGCGTGCTCGGTCACGTCAACGTCGCCTACCTGGTGCTCGGCTTCGCGCTCGAGGTCCTGGCCCTGATCGCGTATGCCGAGCTCACCCACACCGTCCTCGCGCCCGAGTCACCCAGCCGGCCGCGGATCTTGCGGATCAACATGGCGAGCCTCGCGGTCAGCCATGTCGTCCCGGGCGGCACGGCACCGGGGACCGCGGTGGGCTACAGGCTGCTCACCGATGCCGACGTCTCGGGCAGCACCGCGGGGCTGGGCCTCGCCACCCAAGGCGCGGGCTCCGCGCTCGTCCTCAACGCGATCTTCTGGCTCGCTCTGATCGTTTCGATCCCCCTTCGGGGCTTCAACCCTCTGTACGGGATCGCGGCCATAGCCGGCGTTGTGCTCATCGCGGCGTTCGCCGGGACCATCATCTTTCTGACCCGAGGCAGGACGCGCGCGGTCCGCTGGATAGAGGTGCTCGCGCGTCGCCTTCCCTTCGTCAACCCCAAGGCGGTCTCCGAGATGCTGACGCGCCTCGCCGACAGGGTCAGGGTGCTGTTGAAAGACAAGGCGCTCCTTCGCCACGCGGTCATCTGGGCTGCGGCCAACTGGCTGTTGGACGCAGCGTCGCTTTGGGTCTTCCTGTTCGCCTTCGACTCCAAGCCGGTCCTGCCCATCGACCTGCTGGTCGCCTACGGGCTCGCCAACATCCTGGCGGTGATACCCATCACCCCTTCGGGACTGGGTGTCGTCGAGGGCGTGCTGATCCCCACCCTGGTCGGCTTCAACGTCCCGCGCACGACCGCGATCTTCGGGGTCATCGGGTACCGCTTGATCAACTTCTGGCTGCCCATCCCCATCGGGGGCGCCTCGTACCTGTCGCTGCGCTGGGGCAACAAGGAGCACCGTGGACGCCAGAGAGCCGCGGCCCAAGGCGACCAGGCGGTCTCGCCTTGACCACGGGCTGGTCGCGATCAGAGCCCCTTGGGGGGTTGGGCCCGGGTCTCGATGTCTCTGCGACGGCGCACACGACCCAGGGCGAGCTCTTTGAGCTCAGCCTGGAGGCTGGAGGAGGCCACGGTGGGCACCCTGGCCCATTTGCCGTCGGCCTCCAGGGTCCACGAGTTCGTGTCATCGTGCAACGCCAGCTCGAGCACCTCCAAGAGGCGGGCGACCAGGCGCTCGTCTGAGACCGGGACCAAGACCTCGATGCGCCGGTCGAGGTTCCTCCTCATGAGGTCCGAAGACCCGATGTAGATCCTGGGGGACGCCTCCTGGGGCTCTTGCCGCCGGGTACCTGCGCTTGCGGGGGGGCTCTCGCCGAGGCTGCCTCCGGGCGTGCGGGAGCCGAAACAGTAGATCCGGGAGTGCTCCAAGAACTCGCCGACCACACAACGAACCGAGATGCTCTCCGACAGCCCCTGAATCTGCGGGCGGATGGAGCACAGGCCGCGCACGATCAGGTCGATCCGGACCCCGGCCATGGACGCGCCGTAGAGCGCGTCGATCACCGCAGGGTCGGTGAGGCCGTTCAGCTTGAAGACGATCCTGCCCTCGGGGCCGAGGGCGGCTTGGGAGTCGATGAGCTCGATGATGGTCTCTCTCGTGGCGACCGGGGACACCACTATCTGGCGGTAGTCGCTGTGATGCGAGTAGCCGGTCAGATGGTTGAAGAGGTCTCCCAGATCGGCGCCGATCTGGCTGTCGGCGGTGAGCAGTCCCAGGTCTTCGTAGCTGCGAGCGGTCTTGGAGGTGTAGTTGCCGGTCCCGATGTGGCAGTAGCGGCGGATCTTCTCCTCTTCCCTTCGCAGGACCAGGCACATCTTGGAGTGGGTCTTGAGCCCGACGAGGCCGTAAACGACGTGGACCCCGGCTTCCTCGAGGGCCTTGGCCCAGCCGATGTTCGCCTGCTCGTCGAAGCGGGCACGCAGCTCCACGACGGTGGCCACCTGCTTGCCGCGCTCGGCTGCGCGTATCAGCGAGGCGACAATCGGGCTGTCGCCCGAGGTCCGGTAGAGGGTCTGCTTTATGCCGATGACGTCGGGGTCGTCCGCGGCTTGGGCGACGAAGGCCTCGACGGAGCTGGCGAAGGACTCGTAGGGGTGGTGCACCAGGATGTCGCGCTCGGCCAGGACCGCGAAGATGTCCGCCGTGTCCCCCCCGACCGCCAAGGGGGGCGGGGTCATGGGTGTCCAGCTCTTGGCATGAAGGTCCGGTCGGTCGAGCCCGTAGAGCGCCCACAACGCCCCGAGATCGATGGGAGCCGCGATCACATAGACGTTGTCCTCACCCAAGGACAGCTGGCTTGCCAGCAGCTGGCGAGTCTGCGCCTGCGCGCCTCGGGCGATCTCGAGGCGAACCGCGCGGCCGAAGCGCCGTTGGCGGAGCTCGAGCTCGATGGCGACCATCAGGTCGTCGGTGTCCTCCTCGAAGCGCAGGTCAGCGTTGCGCGTGACCCTGAAGACGTCATGGCCACCGATGGTCATCCCGGGGAAAAGCGTGTCGAGGTGCGCGGCGATCACCTGCTCCAAGGCGACGAACCGCTCGCCATCGGGCATGCTCACGAAACGGGGCAGGACGGGGGGGATCTTGACCCTCGCGATCCGATGCTCCCCGGTTCCCGGATCTCCCATCTCGACCAGCAGGTTGAGGGACAGGTTCGAGATGTAGGGGAACGGATGGGACGTGTCCACGGCCAAGGGGGTCAGGACCGGGTACATCTCGCGCTCGTACACCTCGTCTAGGTACCGCCGGTCCGAGCTGTCGAGCGAGGACCAGTCCGACAGCGCTATCCCGGCCGTCGCGAGCTGCGGAGCGAGCGCGTCCAAGAAGATCTGGTCCTGTCTTGCGACCAGCTCTTCCACCCGCGCAGCGATGGCCCGCAGCTGCTCGGAGGGCCGCAGGCCGTCGTCGGACGGCGTGGTGACCGACGCGGCCACCTGGTCCTCCAACCCCGACACCCGGACCTGAAAGAAGTCGTCCAGGCCCTCGGCGAAGATCGCCATGAACTTCACCCGCTCCAAGAGGGCAAGCCGGTCGTCTTGGGCCAGGTCCAAGAGCCTCGCCCCGAAGTCGAGCCGAGACAGCTCACGGTTGGTGAAACGGGCGGCTCCCAGCGACTCGACGGCCTCCCGCCGCGCCTTTCTGCGCGCCAGCTCGGCATCGGGAGAAGGCTCCCGCTCCCAAACCGAGATCGAAACGTCCCGGGCACCCTCCCGGGCGATCACCTCGAAACCGGGCGGATCGCTCACCTGGCGCCCGGGGCCATCGAGACCAGCTCCACTCGTGCCTCCCGGGCCATCCTAGCGGGGGCCGTTACCATCTCTGGGTGGCGTTAACGGCACGGGCCCTCCCCCCCCGCTACCACAGGATCCCCCGCTACACCGTGGGCCCCAAGCCCAGGAGGCGCACCGAGCTGGGACTTCTGGTCTTCGGCTGGGTCATAATCACCGCGCTCTACGTGCTCGCGTCCTTGGGCAAGACCTCCCACATCCCGCCCCACATAGGTCCGTTCCTCGCCGTCCTGTGCGCCCTGACGGTGGTGGGCCATCTGGCCAACAGGTGGCTCGCCCCCGACGCCCATCCGATCCTGCTACCGACGGTGGTGCTGCTCAACGGCATGGGATACGTCGTGATCGCCCGCTATGACGCGCACTTCGCGGCCGCGCAAGCCGGGTGGACAGCCTTGGGGATCTTGCTCTACATCGCCACGCTCATCGTCGTGCGCCGCAGCAGAGATCTTGACCGCTACCGCTACCTGCTCCTGCTCATCGGCGTCATCTTGATCCTGCTGCCACTGGCGCCCGGAATCGGTCTTGCGATCAACGTCGCCCACGGCAACACGACCCGGCTTTGGATCCATCTGGGCTCGTTCCAGTTCCAGCCGATCGAGATCGCCAAGATACTGCTGTGCATCTTCTTCGCGTCATATCTGTCGGAGAAGAAGGAGCTGCTGTCCATCCCCACCGCGCGTCTAGGCAATCGTCTCATCTTGGACCCCCGACCTCTGGTCCCGATGCTCATCGCATGGGGGTTCGCGATGCTCGTCATCGCCAAGGAAGACGACATCGGCTTCGCGCTGTTGTTGTTCACGCTCTTCATGGTGATGCTCTGGATCGCCACGGGGCGCGTCGGATACCTCGTCGTCGGCCTCGTCCTGTTCGCGCTGGGGGCGTTCGCGGTGGCGCACCTCTTCCCCCAGTTCCACGAGCGGGTGACGCTGTGGCTCGACCCCTGGAGCCACACTTCCGTATCGGCGGCGTGCCAGGCCGTGCCCCAGAAGCCCCAGTGCCTGGGGGGCAGCGGGGACCAGCTTGCCAACGGCTGGTACGCGCTGGGCCTGGGCGGCGTGGGCGGGGTCGGGCTGGGACTCGGAAACGCCTGCATCCAGGCGCTGAAGCTCTGCGCTCTTCCCATATCGGCTCTGGCGAGCGACATGATCTTCGCCGGCATCGGGTACCAGCTCGGGTTGATGGGCACCGCGGCGGTGGCCATCGCCTTCCTCATCCTGGTGGGCACCGGATTGCGGATCGCCCAGGGCTCGCGCACGGACTTCGCGCGCCTCGTCGCGGTTGGGCTCACCACCCTGCTTGGGTTCCAGAGCTTCTTCATCATGGCCGGGGTCACCAGGTTGCTCCCCTTCACGGGGATCACCCTGCCCTTCATGGCCTACGGCGGCTCGTCCTTGGTCACCAACTACGTTCTGATCGCCATCTTGATGCGGATCTCCCAGGAGGGCGCCACGACCACAGCCGAGCTGGCCAGCGGCGTCCGCCAGCCCGGGGACCTCGCCTTCACCGACGCCGGTTGAGCCCGGTCGAGGGGTCTAGAGCGCGGCGATGTGCGGTTCGACGTCGCCCGGGCCGAAGAGCCGCTCGTCGACCATGATCGGAGGGCCCAGGCGCTGACGCACGGCCAGGCTCAAGGCGTCGCTGGGCCGGCACTGGAGGACGTGGCGGCCCAGGGGGCCCGAGAGCTCCAGCTCCGCCAGCACCACGCCCGCGCGGCGGCCGATCAGCCGGATCGCCTCGAGCGTGCCGCCCAGCCTCGCCATCACCTCGCTCAGCAGCTCGTGGGTGAGCGGGCGCGCCGTGGCCAGCTTGTTCCAGCCCACCGCCAGGGCATCGGCGTCGGAAAGCCCGATCGGGATGACCAGCTCTCTCGCCCCGTCGCGCTCGCCAATCCTCACCAGGCCGTGGGGGCTCGGGAGCTCGACGCTCAGACCGCAAAGCTCGCTCACGATGAACGTGGGCCCAGGC
>JBOGFX010000180.1:0-4264 GCA_050743805.1 Acidimicrobiales bacterium | reverse complement strand
TGGCTACCCTGTTCCTCCCGCTGGCGTTGGCGAGCCTCGTGTGGCCCAGCACGTCAGCTTGGTGCCGACGGCTGCTCGAGACGATCGCCGCCCTCGTCCTGTCCAAGTTCGTCATCGTGGCCGTCTTGAGCCTCGCGGTCGGAGCGCTGAGCGGGGCATCCGACTCGATTGCGGCAGAGCTAGCGGGCGGGGCCCTGTTGTTGGTGGCGGCCTTCACACCCTTCACCTTGATCCGACTGGTCCCGGTCTTCGAGTCGGGCGCGGTGATGGGCCTCGAACGTGCGGTCCAGCGCGCCGGCCACCACGCGCTGGACGCGCCTCGCTCGGTGGGTGCGCTCGCCCTTGGTCAGATCGGTTCAGAACGACTGCCGGACCTCGCCTTCGGGGGAGCCGAGCCACATCTGGTGTCGCCGATGTCGGGCGACTCCGATCCGAGGTCCCCCACGGCGCTGCGCTCGAGCTCGCACGACGATCTGCTCGAAGAGCCAAGCGAGGACCCACCCGGCCCTCCACCGGTCTGGGGAGCACCGATCAACTCGAAGAGCAAGCCGATCGCGCCGAGAGGGGAGCACAGGATCGAGCATGACGACCTGGGTCCGGTGATCAGGTGGCATGCCTCATCGAAGGCCGAAACGCATGCCTGAGCCACCGCGCTATCGCTTCGGGCCACTCGAGCGGCGTGGGGTCATCGCCGGATGGCGTGGCGGCCAGATAGCGGTGGTCGCGTGTGGGTTGGTGGTCGCCGTGCTCGTCCTGCGTGAGCGCCCGGACGTGCTGGGCGCCGTCCTGGCCCTTGCCTCTGTCGGATCGACGGTCGGCGTCGCGTGCTGGCCGCTCGGCGGCCGAAGCGGGGAGGAATGGCTTCCGACCGTCGTGCGATGGGGCGCGGACGGCGTCGCAGGGCGGGTCAAGCGGTCGGAGGCGCCCGGCTGCGGTCACTGCCGGGGCGCCAACGGCCACGTCGGAACCGCTCGTGGCGCGGCGCCCGCTGCCCGCGGTCCCTTCGCAGGGCTCGAGGTCCTCTCGGGGAGGAGGGAGAGTAACGGCTCGGCGGGACCCGACCTGGGAGTCGTTCACGACGCCCGCGCCGGGACGCTCACGGCAACCCTTGCGCTCAGGGGCCACAGCTTCGCCCTTCTCGGCTCAGACGAGAAGCAAAGGAGGGTGTCGGCGTGGGCGGGTGTCCTGGCCGCGCTGGCCCGAGAGGGTTCGATCGTCCATCGGATCCAGTGGCTCGCCGTCGCCCTTCCCGACGACGGCCACGCCGTGCGCGCCTATTTCGACGACCGCGCGGCGAAGGATGAGCCTTCGGCGACCCAAGCCTCCTACGGCGCTCTGTTGGACGAGCTCGGTGCTCAAACCTCCCGCCACGCCGTGTACCTGGCGGTGCAGGTGCGCTCGCGTCGAGGGCCGCTGTCTAGTGGCGTGGCCCTGCTCGGTCGCGAGATCGACAACCTGTGCCGGCTGCTGTCAGAGGCGGACGTCGTGTGCAGCGGCCCGCTCACGGTCAGCGAGCTCGCGGCGGTCGTTCGTGCGACGGGTCAGGGGGGTCCGCCCAGTCGCTTGGAGGACAAGCTCGTCGGCGGCGGTCGAGGGTGTCCCCCGTGCCTGGTCGGCGCCCCGTGGCCCATGGCGGTCGAGGCGCAGTGGTCCATGGTCCGCACCGACGCGACGTGGCACGCCACGTACTGGATATCGGAGTGGCCCCGCGTGGAGGTGGGGCCGGACTTCCTGGCACCGGTCCTGTTGGGGCCGCTGCGCCGGTCGGTCTCGGTGGTCATGCAACCTGTCAGCCCGACCAAGGCCATACGCGCGGTGGAGGCGGCACGCACGGCGGACCTGGCCGATTCCGAGCTGCGCCGCCGCGGCGGCTTCATAGCGACGGCAAGGCGGGATCGGGAAGCTGAGCTCGTGCTGAGAAGGGAGCGGGAGCTCGCGGACGGGCACGGATCCTTCCGGTTCAGCGGGTACGTGACGGTCACAGCCACCGATCCGACCCGCTTGGAGGAGTGGTGTGAGGCGACCGAGCATGCCGCAGGCCAAGCGCGCCTCGAGCTCCGCCGTCTGTACGGAGACCAAGCGCGTGCGCTTCTCTGCACGTTGCCACTGTGCCGAGGCCTGTCGTGAGGCCTGACGCAGGCTTCACGGTCCCCGCGCACTCGGTGACCACCCGGAACCTGGGTGCGGCGTACCCCCTGGTCGCCGAGGCGGGGTTGGGCAACCGAGGGGTGCTCATCGGCCAGGACCTCCTTGGCGGGTCTTTCGTCTACGACCCCTTCGAGCTCTACGGCGCGGGGATCATCTCCAATCCCAACATGATCGTCTTCGGCCAGATCGGCAGGGGCAAGAGCTCGCTGCTCAAGACCTACCTGTGGCGCCAGTGCGCGTTCGGGCGACGGGCATGGGTGGTCGACCCAAAGGGTGAGTACAGCACCCTCGCAGAGCGTTGGGGGGTGAGGCCGGTCGCGCTGGCCCCGGGTGGGAGCATCCGGCTCAACCCGCTCGATCCGGTGCGCACGGCGGGCGCAGAGAGCGTCTTGGACGAGGACCGCCGTCAGTCCGAGCTGCTGGCATCACTTGCGGCGGCCTGCCTGTCGCGTCCTTTGGTCCCGCGCGAACGCGCTGCGGTCGATCTCGCTCTGGATGCCGCCCGGCTGCGCGCCGGGGTGCCCACACTTCCCCGAGTGGTCGAAGCCCTGTTGGACCCGACCCTCGAATCTGCCCTTGCGGTACGCACCGGTCGCGAGTCGCTCTTGGAGGACGGGCGGGACGTCGCCCTGGAGCTTCGCCGGCTGGTCGACGGCGACATGCGCGGGATGTTCGACGGCGAGACGAGCGCAGGTCTCGATCTTTCCGGGGCCCTCGTGGTCCTGGACCTGTCCGCCCTGTACGCGTCGCCCGCCCTGGGTGTGCTCATGGCATGTGCAACGGCATGGCTGCAAGCGGCCCTGTTCAGCGAGGGGGGAGGGCGTGGCCGGGCCTTCCTGGTGGTCGACGAGGCCTGGGCGATCTTGGCGAACCTCGGTGTCGCCCGTTGGCTGCAGGCCTCCTGGAAGCTCTCGCGAGCCCATGGTGCTGCGAACGTCGCGGCACTCCACAGATTGTCGGACCTCTCCTCCGTGGGAGCTGCCGGGTCCGAGCAGGTCGGCCTCGCGGAGGGTCTCCTGAGCGACTCCGAGACGTTGGTGATCTACGCCCAGCCCGCCGGAGAGGTCGCTCGTGCCCAGGAGATGCTCGCCCTGTCCAGCACGGAGGCGGAGCTCGTGCCCCAGCTGCAGCGCGGCGTCGCCCTGTGGAAGGTTGGCCAGCGGTCGTTCTTGGTGCGCCACGTCGTGGGCACCGAAGAGCGTGCGATCGTTGACACCGACGCGGCGATGGTTGTCAGGTGAGCGGGGTGGTGGAGCCGTGCGTGGCCGTGGCGGCACTCGTCGCTCTTGTGGTCTTGGAGCACCCAGGCCGGTCCACGCGCGTCGACACGACCCTGTCAAGTGCCAAGGGTCACCTGTCCCAGAGGTGGGGGCTCGGGCCCCTGCGTCGGTCCGGACCGGGGCGCATCACCCTGGGGGCCTGCCCCTCGTTCGCCGGCTGCCGGCGCATGCTGCGCGCAGAGGCCGCCCAGTCGCTGGCCGTCGTGGGCCCGACGCAGAGCGGCAAGACGACGTCGCTCGCGATACCGGCGATCTTGGGCTGGGAGGGACCGGTCGTCGCGGCCAGCGTGAAGAGCGACCTCGTTTGGGCCACCCGTGAATGGCGCGGGTCGCTCGGGACATCGTGGTTCTTCGACCCCGCTGGGACCACCGGGGTCAGAGCAAGCGCGTGGTCGCCGTTGCCCGCCGCGGCGACCTGGTCGGGTGCGCGCAGGGTGGCCTCAGACTTGACCGAGGTCGCCCGGTCCCCGGCCACCACGCCCGACGGGGAGTTCTGGTACGCGGCGGCTGCCAAGCTGCTCGCGCCCCTGTTGTTCGCGGCAGCGGTGTCGGGTGCGACGGTGCGAGACCTGATCCGCTGGGTCGACACCCAAGAGGTGGCTGAGGTGGCCCGGGTGCTGGATCGGGCTGGGGTCGACGAGGCGATCTGGGCCGCAACGGCGAGCTGGCAGCGCGACGAGAGGCAGCGCTCGTCGGTGTACACGACCGTCGAGACGGTATTGGAGCCGCTCGCGGGGTGCCTCGACGCGTGCGGCCCCGCCGTCGACCCCGAACGGCTGGTCGCAGGGAACCACACCTTGTACATGTGCGCCCCGGCCCACGATCAGCGCAGGCTC